>NZ_LRTR01000912.1 GCF_001550375.1 Streptomyces europaeiscabiei
GGCGGCGGGCCTGGCGGCCGTCCTCACCCTGAACGTCGCCTCCCACGGCACCGAACAGCGTCCGTCCACGGCCGCGAGCTCCGAGGCCAGCGCGTCGGCGGCTCCCGACGCCACCGTGGACCTCTCCCGCCGCGTCCTCACCTTCGCCGGCCGCGAACTGCCCATCACCGCGGGCACGGCCAGGAACCCGACCCCGACCGGCCCGATGACCGTCACCGTCAAGCGGAGTTCCGTGGTCCTCAACGGGCAGACGGTCGGCTTCGACGCCGAGTACGGCCTGAAGTTCGTGTGGGTCATGGAACTGGCCCCGGCCGAGGCGAGCGCCGCGGGCGAGGGCGACGCCCCGGGTACGGGCGGCACACGTGGCCCGGCCGAGGCGACTGAGGCGACTGAGGCGACCGAGGCGCCTGAGGCGACCGGAGCGAGTGACACCGGCGACGGGACCGACACGGACGGGAGCGTGAGCCGGGCGCCGACGCAGAGCCCGGCCCTGAGGGGACTCTGGATCTCCGCGATCTCCCACAACGAGAAGGCCCCCGGCAACACCGACGTCACCACCGGCTGGATCGGCCTGCGCAGCCCCGACGCGCAGTGGCTGTACGAACGGCTGCCCGAGGGCGCGGTCGTGGAGATCCGGAACCCGGGCCCGACACCGGCACCCACCCCGACCAGCACCCAGGGGAGCAGCGGTACGGGGAGTGGACGGTAGGGGAGCGGAGCGGTAGGGGGAGCGGACGGCGGAGGGCGCGGAACAGTAGGGGGAGCCGTACGGGGGAGTCGCTCACCCGTACGCCCTCGTGCGCTGGTGGACGGCCCCGAGCGGTGGTGGCGTGGGAGTGGAAACGTCGTGCTCTCGGGAGGCTCCGCCATGCGTCGTCCGTACCGTGTTCTCGCCCGGGTCGTGGTCCTCGGGATGCTCGCGGGTGCGGCGGCCTGCGTCGTGGACGATCCGGGGCACCCGCGCGGCTTCCCCGAGGCCGCCGAAGTCGACGACACGGCCTCCCCCTCGCCCTCCGCCCCGCCCACCCCCGCCCTCAGCGACGCCCGGGTCAGAAGCGCCCTGCTCCGTCAGGACGACCTCGGCGACGCCTGGGCCGACACCCAGGGCGCGGCGACCTGGCGGGACGGCCTCCTCAAGGGCCGCACCGACCTCCCCGAGTGCCAGGAACTCCTCGACGCGGTGTACGCCGAGGACATCCTCGGCAAGCCCAGGGGCGGTACGGCCGTCAAGGGCTTCGACGACTACGAGTACGGCGCCCAGCTGCGCTACCAGGTGGGCGCGTACGACAGGGCCGATGTCGACGCCCGCCTCGGCCGCCTCCGCCAACTCGTGGACAAGTGCGGGGAGTTCACCATCACCGCCGCACAGGGGCGGGAGCACGGCGCCGAGGTCACCCCGGTCGAGCTCCCCGGTGACCTGGGCGACGCCCGGCAGGGCCTGCGGCTGGTCGTCAGCGGTGACGTCGAGGGAGAGGACAGCGCCCTCACGCTCGACCTCGCCACCGTACGTGTCGGCGACACCGCCGCCCTCGTCACCCACGGCGGCCTCTACGGCATCGACGACACGGCCACGCGCGACGCCGCCCAGGCGGGAGTCAAACGCCTCCAGAACCTCCTGAAGAAGCAACAGCAGGAGAAGAAGGAGAAGAAGGGCGAGCAGCCGAAGAAGGGAGAGAAGAAGACACCGTCCGAGGGGAGTTCCGCCGAGGAGGACGCCCCCGACGAGCCGTCTGCGGACGAGCGGTCCCCCGACGAGGAGTCCTCCGCCGAAGGCGACTCCTCCGAGGCCCGGCGGTCCGCTGTAGTCGGCGCTTCTCCTGCTTTCCTTCCTCCAGCATCAGCGTGAGGAGGGAAAGCCCGAAGGTCAGGTCAGAACTTGCCGTAGAGGCCGGTCATGTCCACCTGGGGGCACATGACCGAGCCGACGAGGCACTTGGTGCTGCCGTGCTTCTTCTTGTGGACATTGGTGACCTTGCCGCCGTCGTAGATGTAGATGTAGTTGTTCGGGTACTGGCGGTGCGTGCCGGAGCGAATCTCATAGTTACCACTCTTGGACATACTGATGGTGAAGGCACCGGAGGCCGCGCCCTTCACTCCGCCCAGGCCCTTGCAGTACGGGTTGGTGGCGTGGACGACCATCCGGATGCCCACGGTGTTGCCGCTCGACGCCAGCTTCTTTGCGTACGTGTTCTTGGCGGTGGCGGTCTTCGAGCCCACGTACTTGTTCGTCTTCTTCACGTAGACGGTGGTGGGGTTGATGTGCTTGTTACTCACCACCTTCTTGGTCTTCCAGGTGATGGTGGCGTGGAGCGCGAAGCGGTACTTGTTCGACTTCCAGTTGAAGTCCTTGTGGTTGTCACCACCGAACTTGAAGCTCTGGCCGTAGTCACAGCCAGCGATGGGAGCGGCGACGTACTTTTGCGGGATGAAGCCGACCCAGCTCAGCGTGGACGTCTTGGCCACGGCGGCGGTGGACGCCCGCTCGACCGCCGACTCGCGCAGCCCCGTGAGCGAGCCGGTGTGTGGGACTGCCACCCTCATGCCGTAGAGCCTGGAGTTCGGGTTGCCGCCTTTCGGCAGCAGAGGAATGACCTGGTAGGCGTAGTCGGCGCCCGCCTTCACGTCGGTGTCGCGGAAGGAGGTCACGCCTGCGCCCAGCGTGGCGATGTTCTTGCCTTCTCGGGTGACGACGTACCGGGCGTCCTTCGTGTAGCCCTTCCAGGACAGCTCGACAAAACCCTTGCCTGCAGCCGTGGTGACGCCCTGGCGTGCCATGGAGCTGTCGACGACAGCGGCCTCCCCTGAGGCCGCCCGCATGACACCGAAGTCTTCCGCCTTCAGGGTCTTGCCCTGGGTGCTGTTCGGGCTGAAGCCTGAGACGTCCTTCAGCCCGCCGTCGGACCTGGCGGACAGCGCGGACGCAGAGAACGCCGCGGCGGCGGGCTGTGCGTCCTGAGCGGACTGGTCCGCGAGAGCCGACGCCTGGAAACCACCCGCGACCAGCGTGAGCGGAGCCACGGACAGCGCCGTCACCTTCGCGAATCGAGAGAGCTGCATGTTTGTCCCTTCATCCCCGTCAATGCCAGGCGACCTGTTGGGAGCGGATAGCTTCTTGTCAGGCGCCTGCCAAAGACCCTAGGGAGGAGGGGGGCGGGGTGTAAGTGACTCCTGGGGCAGTGCCCTCTGGGGCAGTGCCCGAAAGGGCAAGCACTGGTGGGCGGGCCCGCACGGTGCTGCCGTAGGCCGAGGCCACCGGCTTCGATGACAACGAGTGCGGTGTCCTATCGCGCCGCTGGGGCGATGCGTACGAGAAGCGCGCCGCCGACCCGCGGATAAAGCACCTCCACGAACTCGCCGACGATTGCCGGGAGTTCAGGATCACAAGCGGTCAGAGCCGCGAGTACTGCGCCCAAGTCACCCTCGTTGATGGGGGAATCGGTCCTCACCCCCTGAGGGCCTGGGGGGAATGCCTCAGAAGCCGCCGGTGAAGACGAAGAAGAAGGAGAGCGGGTAGAGGAACCCGAAGGCGCCGGTGACCAGCCCGATGGTGCTCTTGGTCCGGTTGACCTTGCTGGTCAGGCCAAGGATGCCGAAGGTGATGGCGAGGGCGCCGGCCAGAATGCCGAAAATACCGAAGAAGAACGCGGCGATCAGCGCGATGACCCCGAGACCGAGAGACACCGGCCCGTAGAGCGTCGCCGGGCTGTCGCTGGTTCCAGCTGCCATGTCTCGGGTCCCTTGCTGTGAGGCGTCGCCGTCCTGCGCCGTACGG
The DNA here is from genome assembly GCF_001550375.1 of Streptomyces europaeiscabiei. Lineage (GTDB taxonomy): Bacteria > Actinomycetota > Actinomycetes > Streptomycetales > Streptomycetaceae > Streptomyces > Streptomyces europaeiscabiei. The sequence continues at coordinate 3,773 of NZ_LRTR01000912.1, forward strand.
GGAAGCGGCTCGTACGCTCTCATCCTGGCACTCTCGGCCGCCCCGGCCGCAACCGCCCCTACTCCTGTGTCTTCCCCGAGGTCTCCTTCAGTATCGGAGTGAGAATGGCCTGCAACTCCTTCTCGGTCAATGGCGCCTGGACGGCCCCGGCGATCCTGCCTTCCCGGTCGACGAACAGGGTGAAGGGGAGGAACTGCGGGTTCACCATGCCGCGCGGCAGCTTCAGGAACTGCCTGCCGTCCGGGTCGTGCAGGCTCGGGTAGGAGAGGGCGAACTCCCGCTGGAAGGCCCGCGCGTTCTGTCGCTTGACGTCGGTGCTGATCCCTAGAACCTGCACGCCTTGGTCCTTGAACTTCTGATACGTGCGCTCCAGAGCGGGCGACTCGGCCCGGCACGGACCGCACCAGGTGGCCCAGGCGTTCACGACGACGACCTTGCCACGGTAGTCGGAGAGACGGACCGGATCCTCGTCGACCGTACTGCCGGAGAATTCGGGAGCGTCCGCGCGCTCGGCCACCGGAACGCTCTTGAACGGCTGGGATCGGCCCGACTGCGCCGTGTCCGTATCGAGTACCAATGGTTCGCTCGTCGAGCAGCCGGACAGCGCGACCGCGATCGCGCACATGGCCGCCAGCCGGACCGTCTTCGTCGTGGCCATCGGGTACTCCAACTCCCTCAGTGGGTGCTTTGCGTCGGGCTCGGGGGTGCCATGACATCGGAGGGGGAAAGACACTCGTTGCGTTGCTTGAGAGATCTCACGACGGGGGAGAGGCCGACGAGGACGGAGTCGGGGGCCGCCTCGCCGACGGTGAGCTGCACCTCGACGGACGGTTCACGACCGTAGGTGACCAGCACTTCCCGTCCGTCGTCGTCCGTGCTCGTACGCCATGCCCAGTCCACCCCGTTGACCTGGGCACACGCGTCGGCGGTGGCCTTGAGCCGGGGGAAGCCACAGCGCGCGACGACGGCTCCGTCACCCCAGACCGCCGCGCCCTTCGTAGTGGTGTCCGACCGCTCCAGCCCGGCCAGCCGGTTGGGGTACCGCTCGCCGACCCGGGTACAGGCGGGATCGTCGGCCAGTGGGGCGGGGGCGAAGCTGAAGGTGGGTTCTCTCAGCATGTGCACGGTGACCACGGCGGCGGTGGTGAGGGCGAGGGCGCCGATGGTCAGACCGGCGATTCGGGTGCGGCGGGACATGGCGGGATCGTACGGGGTGGGTGTGAGTGTCCCTTGAGGCAGTGCCCAAAGAGTCAATACCGCCGCCACCGGCCAGGACTCTACGGTCCTGATCACCAAGTACGTGATCTCGAGAAAGCGGTGGCTTCATGAAGAACGCGGTGAAGGGGCTTGTGCTCGCCGGTGCGGCGGGCGCTCTGCTGGCGGGCGGCGCGCTGCCGGCGTCGGCGGCGGGCACCGGGGCGCAGGACAAGGTCCCGAAGGGCTACGGCAATGTGCGCCTGGAGAAGGTGTTCGGCACGTACGGCATGTGCCTGTCGATGGACAACTCCAAGGCCAACAAGGCGGACCTGAAGCTGCGCAAGTGCGCGAAGAAGGCGACCACGCAGCGGTGGGACCTGGTGTGGATCAATGACAACAAACCCAACCAGGCGCGCATATTCGTGATCAAGAACAAGCACTCGAAGAAGTGCCTGTACGTGCGGTCCGCCAAGACGAAGACTCAAGTGGAGCAGACGAGCTGCAACACCAAGTCCAAGGCGCAGCAGTGGACGTTCGCCGGCAGTACGATCAAGAACGTGTCCGCGAAGAAGGTGCTCACGGCCGCCAGCAGCAGCTCTGGTCAGAAGATCACGATCACCCCGGTCGACGGGTCGAACAAGGGGCGAGCGAAGCAGGAGTGGGGCCTTTCCTGACCTGTCTCCGTCTCTGCCCCGGCGTGAACATAGCGTCATTGGGTGTCGCCATAAGGCTGCTCACTCCTCGAATCGGGTCGGCGCGCCCGATGCCGCCGGGACCAGCGACAGCACCCCCGGATCATCAAGGACAGGGGCAAAGAGTCATACTGGCCCCGATGGCCACGAACCCGAACCGGGCTCTACGACGAAGGCAATGGGCGACAGTGCCCCGTGGACGCCTCATCGGTGTTCCGTCGGTCTCGGCCCACGGCTCCGGACGGCACAGCAACTGCGTTCGCTCTGGACCGGGTTGGGCGGCAGGAGCCGTTCGCCACGCAGGCCGGGTTGGACTGTGCGAACCGGAGAACGGTCTTGGTGCTGCGCTTCTTTGCGAAGGTGTAGCCGTTGAAGTACATCTCATGGTTCGGGGCTGCTTGTGCTTGCCCGAGAGGTAGAAGTCGCCCTTGCGGGACAGGCAGGCGTGGTAGACGGCCAAGACGGCCGGCCTTGCAGAAAGGGATCGCCGCGTCGACGGCGCACCGCACATCACGGGTCTTGCCGGTGGTGCGGGAGGGCGGGGATCGGCGGAGAAGGGGCCCGACGGATGGCGGGCCCCTTCGTCCCACCTCTCGCCTCTTGCTCCTCATCTCGTGGTCATACGCGCATCTACCCCCGTAAGTCGCTCGCGCCGCAAATGAGTTGCGTGTGCTCAGCTGGTCATTGACCGGTTGTGATTCTCAAGAGTGAACGAACAATCCCTTGCGGCGCATGCCGATGGGCAAGCATGTCCGGGGTATCGCCCCGCGGCCACCGCGGCTGGCGGCGTGCCGGATGCTGACCCCGGTCGACGGTCAGACGGCGGACGCCCGACGAGACGGGACAGTCGGCTCGGCGGAGTCGCACGTGCACTGGGGGTCGGCGCACAGCAACTCGTGGGCGAGGGCGGAGAGCACTGCGGCCTGTAACCGTGTCTGCTGCTCCAGCTTCTCCACTATGCGTGCGACATGCGCCTTCACCGTCCGCTCGGCGATACCGAGCTCCCTGGCCAACTGCCGATTGCCCAGGCCCGTTCCCAGCAGAAGCAGGACTTCCTTCTCCCGGTCCGTCAGCGTCTTGAGCCTGCTGATGTTCCGGACCGGATCGGCCCCCGTGCGCCGGTAGGCGCAAGCGGTGTCTCCTACGTCAGGCCTCTTGGTCATTGGTCGGCTCTTCCCGATGCCGCTTTCCCGACAGAGCCCCGTGCTCCGAGTGCGGCGGCGATCTACCCTCAACTTAACGTCTGCTACTGACATTGGCACGCCGCAAACGACGCGGGCGCGTCGCGAGAGCCTCCCTCTCAGGTCAATTCCCCAAAAGGCAGTTGCCGCCAACTTGGCCGGTTCCTAGGCTCGTTGTGCCGCGTCCACAGCCCCTCGTGCCGTGGCCATCAGGTCAGCGGCGTGCTCCTGGTCGGCGCATAGTGCCGTATAAGTGCGGATATCGGCATCGGATGGAGGGGTGCGCCGGACTTCAGCCGTGAGCACTTCGACTCGTGCCAGTCGGCGCGCCTGGCCAGTTCGCGCGCCGTGAGGCCGGCGTCCTTGCGGATCTCACGCAGACGTCGGCCCAGGGCCTGTCGTGCTTCCTGAACACTCGATGAGGTCACGCCGAGGATTGTGGTTCAGACGAGCCGGTAGTCCGCATGCGGCACGGCCAGAGCCCACACGGTCTCGAACGCGTCCGAACACAGCTTGATGACCGCCGGATCATCACTGAACTCCTTCTCGTGAGGAGCGAGTTCTCCGTCACCGGCGAAATGGTGGAAGACCACGGAACCATCGTCGAACAGCCAGAAGTCGTTGCCGGGCAGGGCCGAGGCGGACGCGCGTCGGCGCGGCAGCCATCGGACCTGCTCGCCGGCCCGCACGTTCGGACCGGTCAGATGGTGCTCGAACTCGATGTAGTCGCTGACCGGTACGGAGATGATCCGCACCCGCCGAATCTCCACTCCTCGGCCGACCAGTTCCTTCACCAGGGCGAGCCAGGGGCGCCGCTCCGGGTCGTTGTCGGCGGGGTCGTTCCGGACGCCGTTCCGCCACGCGACGAACCTCGGATCGGAGCGCATGTAGCCGTCGCGCATCTCCAGGTGGACGGCGGACCGGGCGCATCTCCGCAGCCGGTCCTCAAGAGTCGGCGGAGCCACCTTCGTTCACCTCCGGGACCCTTTCAGCGCGGTCAGTAAGGAGTACAGCGCGGTCGGGCTCGGGGTGAGGATCGTGGTGGGGTGGTCGCTTTCGCGGATCTGTATCGCCGTGGGGGCGGTGGCTATCTCCAGGCAGGCGTTGTCAGCATCGCCTGCGGAGAACGAGGACTTCTGCCAGTGGAGGGTGGGGGACACGGGAGGCCTTTCACAGTTCCTGGGCGATATGGCGGATGAGGTCGAGGGAAGCATCCTGCGTGAGGGCGGTGCTGTCGATGCGTTTGAGACGGATTCGACACCGTTGCAGTTGTGCGGGTGCGTCGGTGAACGTGGCGCCTTGGGGAGTGTCGGTCTGCGCGGTGTCCAGCTGGGGGACGACACCGCCCAGGTACTGCATGGGCAGACCGGCTCCGGCGAAGCCGTCGGCGCTGAACGGGATCACGCGAATGGTGACGGTCTCCCGCTGCGAGGTGCGTAGAAGGTGTTCGAGCTGGGCGCGAGCGGTCTTCGAGCCACCGACACGCATGCGCAGAGCGGCTTCGTGGATGATCGCGTTGTACGGCGTCCCGCTCTCAAGAACCTGCTGCCGTCGCATGCGGAACTCGACGCGCGTTTCGCACTCGCTCTCGGGAAGCTCCGGGTCCAGGAAGAGTGAGGCCGCTCGTACATGCTCCTCGGTCTGAAGCAGCCCGGGAATGTGAACGGCCTCGAACGTGCGGACGGACGATGCGTGGTGCTCCAGTTCGGCGATGTCCAACGCCTGGGGAGGCATGAGGCCACGGAACTTCTTCCACCAGGCTCCGCGCAGCTGGTCCGACATCTCGACCAGCGCGTCCACGAGTCGGGCATCGTCACAGGCATAGAACCTGGCGAGCCGGCGGAGCCGTTCTTCACTGATGCCGAACCGCCCGGCCTCGATGTGGCTGATCTGAGTCTGGTTCGTACCCAGGAACGCCGCAGCGTCACGGGACTCGATGCCCGAGGTGTCGCGCAGCCGGCGCAACTCCGCGCCGAGGCGCACCTGGCGTGCGGTGGGGTTGGGCCTCGGTGGCATGTCGTCCTCCGTGATGATCACTGCCGAGTCTGCCGCGCAGCGACGGTATCCACGCGTTGGTCCAGGCAATCATTGAGATCGGTTGAACCGTAGCAGCCTGAGACGCTATGGTCGTCGCATCTTCACGGAGGGTGTCCAATTGGTCACTCATCCGTCAACTTTCCCCTGCCCTCAGCCCGTTGGCAGAGCCACCCCGACCGTCGACATCGCGACACCGGGGCGAAGGACAGCGACGCGGCAGGCGGCAGCCCGTTCCCCACGACGGAGTGGATGCCCCATGCCCTCACTCACCCCCACCCCCGACCTCACCCCCGTCCCCACCACGTACACCCTCTTCTGTCCGCCCCACGACACCTCCCCCTCCATCGCCCGCGACTTCGTCGCCACCGTCCTCCGTGCCCGCAGGCTCGACCTGCTCGTGGACGTGGCGACCCTGTGCACCTCCGAGCTCGTCACCAACGCCTGTGTGCACGCGAAGGACGGGCACTCGGCGCTGTGGCTGGCCGTCGGGGCGGAGAACGTGCGGGTGTTCGTGTTCGACGGGGACGAGAATCCACCGGTGATAAGGGAGTTGACGGCGGGCGACGCCTGGGAGGCGGAGGGCGGCCGGGGGCTGCGACTCGTCCACTCTCTCACCGGGGGACGCTGGGGCACCGCCCCGGCCGTAGCCCTCCTACGCAACGGCCCGCCCCACCCGGACGGCAAGGCCGTGTGGTTCGACCTCGGCGCGCCGGGGTGGGCCTGAGGGCGGGACCTCGGTCGTCGGCTCAACCCTGTTCGGCCGACGGCCGCAGGGACCGCCCCGTGCCCGGCTTGACGCCCCACACGTACACCGCGTCGTCCTCGTGCATGATGTGCCACAGCCGTTCGGCGTCCGCGTACCGCAGGTTCACACAGCCGTGGGAGCCGCCTCGGAAGAGGTCGTCGAGGACACCGTGGAAGGCCTGGCCGTTGTTGAAGAACTGGGCGAACGGCATGGGGGCGTCGTCGTACAGGTCGGAGTGGTGGTCGCGGTGCTTCCAGTAGACCGTGTGCCAGCCGGTGCGGGTCTCCTGGCCGTCCCGGCCGGTGCGCACGGGCACCGGCGCGTAGATCACCCGGTTCCCCTGCTGCACCCACAACAGCTGCCGGTCTAGGTCCACGCACGTCACCTGGTACGTCCGCACCGGGCACTTCCCGGCCGCGTTGGGGTTCGGGCGGGCCTGCACCACCAGCATCGTGCGGTAGGTGGCGAGGCCCGCGTAGCCGTCGGCCGGCTTCACACCCGCGCGCTGCTGGAACGCCCGGATCGCCACGCAGTCGGCGGTGGACTGCCGGCCGTCCACGGGAAGCTTGAGATGGCGTTCCAGGTCCCACTGGTAGGGGCCGGTGCGCGTGGTGCACGCGGGCGCGGGCGCCGACGCGGCGGCGGGGAGCGCCGTCCAGCCCAACAGCGCGGACGACACCGCCGCGACCACACGTATCCGGGTCTTCTGCGTCTTCCTGGTTGTCCCTGTCCTTCGTCGCGTCAACGCGGGCCTCCGGTACTCAGTCATGCGCTCGGTCGCCGAACCCCCTCCCAGATGTACGGCATCCCGCCCGCCCCGGAGACGTCCTGCTGGGCCGAACGGGAACCGTCCGCCGCCCCCTGGCACCACGGCGCCCCGGGCCGGTCGGTACCGGACCCGGGGCGACGGAGTCAGGGCATCAGCACTTCTTGCCCTTGCACCGCTCTCCCCGCAGGTTGAAGAGCTTCACGAGCAGCCCGCTGCCGTACGAGGCGTTCTTCGGGGTGAGGACGTACGGGCCGGTGACCGGCTTCCTCGGCTTGAGGTAGCCCTCGGGGACGTCGGTCTCCACCAGGTAGTACGTGCCGGGCAGGAGCGAGCCGAAGGAGCAGCGGCCGGTGCGAGAGCTGGCGCAGTCGTTGACGAACCGGTCCTTCCTCATGCCGGACCGCTGGAGGCCGCGGACACCGTTGGTGTCCTGCCACAGCTCGAACACCGCGCCGGGCAGCGGCCTGTTGCTCTTCCTGTCCAGCTTCACGAGCGTCAGCCGCACCGACTTGGTGAGGCCGGCGTCGAACGTGTGGTTCACATGGCCGGGGTCGCCGACGCGGACCGTGGTCCGCCCGTACGCGTCGGCGTCGGAGTCGATCGCGCGGTCCGAACCTGCGCCCTTCACCGTCCACTTGAGCTGGGAGCGGCTCGGCCGGCCCGGCAGTTCGTCCGTCTTGGCGCGGCTGTGGTCGAAGGAGACGCGGTAGGTGGTGTTCGGCTTCAGGCCCTGGCCGCTGCCGACGTAGTACTCGCCGTTCGCGTCCGTGTACGCCGTGAGGTCGGGGCCGGACGTCATCGGGTCGAGCGTCACCTTCACGCCCTTGACGGGCGGCTCGGCCGGGTCCTGGACGCCGTTGCCGTTGGTGTCGTACCAGACGCGGTTGCCGATCTGGACGGGCGCCCGGTCGCAGACCATCTCCAGGTCGGCGAGGCCGTTGCCCTTGCCGAAGAGCAGGGCGCGCTGTTCGGCGTCGCCGCTCCAGGTGTTCTGGACCGTGAGGTTGCCCTCCGTCTTGCCCTTGTCGGCGTTCCAGCGGCGTACGCCCTGCTCCCAGGGGTGGTCGTCGAACGGGTCGTAGACCGTGCTCCACACCTTGTTCCGGAACGGCTGGAGGACCGTGCCGCCCTGGGTGACCTGGTCCTCGTGGGCGTCCGTCAGGCTGGTCGAGTCGTCGTAGAACTCGCCGTGCCCCGGGCCCTCGTCGTTGTTGGGCAGCGCGCCGTAGAGCGCGTTGCACCGGGCGTTGTTCTCCAGTGTGTAGGTCGTACCGGACTTGCACACGCGCAGCACGTCACCGGCGGCGACAGCTCTGACCAGGCGCTTCGAGTGGGCGTCGAAGGGGTACGTCGCCGTGCCCTGCATGTCGGCGAAGCGGTCGCGGAAGCCCAGGACCAGGTCGCCGTTGTCGGCGATCTCGATGTTGGACAGGATCGGCTGCGGCGCGGAGACGAAGGAGAGGTTCCGGGGCGTGGGGACGCGCTGGTTCCACGCCTCCCACATGGCGCTCAGCGGTCGGCCGACGGCGGAGGGCTTGGTGCAGCGGGGGGTGGTCGCGGGCAGTCCGGTGAACCGGTACACGCAGCCGCGCGGGTAGTTCATCGCCGTGTGGAACAGCGGGTGGAACGACCCCTCGGAGAACTCGTAGACATGCGAGGTGACCTGGGACGGGTCGCCCCACGGGGCGTTCCTGGTGACCGTGTTCTCCGCGCCGCACACCCCGCCGACGAGCACGCGCTTGCCGCGCACCCCGATGCCGTACGGGTGCCAGTGGCCGGCGCAGTCCTCCGGCTTGGGAATGACGTGCGACCGGTAGGTGCCCGGGTAGACCGCGTCGCCGCTGCCGCGGATCGGCACGGCGTACAGCCGGGAGTCGTTGAGGCTGACCGCGTAGAGGGTCCTGCCGTCACCGGAGACGTCGAGGTCGCCGATGCCCTCCCGGCCGACCCTGCTGTAGACCGGGTTGTCATGGAGCCAGTTGTCGGATTCGTCGTGCTCGGTCAGCAGGCCCGGCAGGGTGACGAAGGTGCTCACCCCGGAGGCGCTGTTGCGGCGGTAGATCGTGTTGGTCGCGCCCGCCGGCCCGTACGCCGCGTGCCGCTTGACCAGGGTGCCCATGTACGTGTTGCCGGTCCGGTCGTTGCCGATCCCGAACACGGCCCCCTGCTGCTGGTTGTTGGTCAGCCGGTGGACCGTGCCGCCGGGGTGGGTGTCGGAGAACTTCCCCGAGAACCGCACCAGGCCCTGGTGGGTGTCGGGCGCGTCGCCCTTCGTCAGGTTGCAGGTCACCAGGTCGGGGTTCTCCTGGCAGTACACCCCGGGCTCCCAGAAGCCGGTCGTGTACGTCGTGCTCCGGCCCCCGGAGACGTTCACGAAGCCGACGCTGCTGCGCATGGCGCCCGGTCCGTCGCCGAGGCCCGCGACCGCCGGCTGGAGGGTGCGGGGGTCGGGGTTGTGGACCTGGACGCGGTACTTGCCGCCGCGCAGCGGGGTGGTCGCCGGCTGGAACCAGGCGACGCCCCAGGCGTTGCTGGTCCCGGTCACCACGGTCCCCCGGTCGTCGGTCAGTGTGATCCGCACACCGGCCCGGCCCTTCTCCACGCCGTGGTCGTACACCCCGTCGGTGTCCACGTCGTTGACGACGCGTACGGTCAGATTGCCGTCGCCGGTTGCCCTGCCGTCCGTGATGCTCCTGGCGCCGGGGGCGGCGGAGACCGCCTCGCCGGCCGGCCCGATCACCAGTGCCGCCGAGACGGCCAGGGCCAGACCCACGCCCCCCGGAGTTCTTCGCTTCACGCCACGTCCCTCTTCTCCTGATGTCCTGCCGAGGCGACGGAACCCGGTGCCCGAAGCCGACCCCTGCATTCATATGAAGTGGCAAGCGCCACTAATCAGGCCGAACGGGGCACGGGAGGTCGGGAGGAGGGCGGGAGAGTGCGGCGTGGTGCCGGGAATGTGGAGATTCGGGGGAGGCGGGTGAGCGAGGGCCGGCCCGGTGATTTCACCCGGCCGGGCCAGCGGAGGCGTCCCCGCATGGCGTACCGCGGGCGTCTGCGGTAGATCAGGCCGGTGGATCCGTCAGTGACTGTTCCGCCCAGATCACCTTGCCCTCGGGCAGGAAGCGGGTGCCCCAGCGCTGGGTGAACTGGGAGATGAGGAAGAGGCCGCGGCCGCCCTCGTCGGTGGTGCGCGGGTGGCGCAGATGGGGCGCGGTGGCGCCGCCGTCGAACACCTCGCAGACCAGGGTGCGTTCGAGGATGAGCCGGAGCCGGATGGGTCCGGCGGCGTGCCGGATCGCGTTGGTGACCAGCTCGCTGACGACCAGTTCGGTGGTGAACGCCAGCTCCTCCAGCCCCCACGCACCGAGCTGCCGGGCGGTGGTCTTGCGGGCCTCCGCGACCAGCGCGGGGTCGGCCGGCAGCTCCCAGGAGGCGACCCGGTGGGCGGGCAGCCGCCGGGTGCGGGCCAGGAGGAGGGCGACGTCGTCGGTGGGGTGGGCCGGGGAGAGGGAGTCGAGGACGCGCTGGGCGTGCCGTTCGAGCAGGGGCTCGGGCCGGGCCAGCGCGCGGCACAGCGCCTCGCGGGAGGCCTCGGCGATCAGTCCGTCGGTGTGCAGCGCGATGACGGTGCCCTCGGCCAGGTCCAGCTGCAGCGCCTGGAAGGGCTGCTGGTCGACGCCGAGCGCCGGCCCTTCGGGCAGCTCGGGGAAGGTGACCGTGCCGTCGGGGGCGACCAGCGCCGGGGCGAACGGCCCTGCGGCGGCCATCGCGCACGTCCCCGACACCGGGTCGTGGACGACGTACAGACAGCGTGCCCCGACCGTCTGGACGCTGCCTCCGCCCGGCTCGGAACCCTCCTGCCGCGCCGACTTGGCGACCATGTCGTCGAGGTGGGCGAGCACCTCGTCCGGCGGCAGATCGAGGTCGGCGAGGGTGCGTACGGCCGTACGGAGGCGGCCCATGGCGGCGGCGCCGTCGATGCCGTGGCCCGCGACCTCGCCGATGACGAGGGCGACGCGGGCGCCGGAGAGCGGGATGACGTCGTACCAGTCGCCGCCGAGGCCGGTCAGTTCGTCGGCGGGCCGGTAGCGGACGGCGACCTCGGCCGCGTCCTGCTCGGGCAGCCGGCGCGGCAGCAGGCTGCGCTGGAGGGCGAGGGCGGCGTCCCGCTCGCGCGTGTAACGGCGGGCGTTGTCGACGCAGACGGCGGCCCGGCCGACCAACTCCTCGGCGAGACCCAGGTCGACCGCGTCGAAGGGGTCCTGCCGGTCGCGCCGGAAGAACGTGGTGATGCCGAGCGTGATGCCCCGCGCCCGCACCGGCACGATCATCACGCTGTGCAGTCCGAGCGCCTCCGCGGGCACCGTCCGGTGGCCCGGGACGGCCTCGGCCCACTCCCCCGACAACGGGTCGAGCCTCGGTTCCGACCACGACCGGCCCTCGACCAGGACCCGCACCGGGGGCGATCCCGCCGTGTACGAGGCGACCGCGCCGATCTCCAGGACGGCCTCCGGCACCCCGGCGTGCACGGACTGCTGGGCGGTCCGCCGCAGCGGGACGGAACCGTCGCCGAGAGGTCCCGGCTCGGCGCCCCGCAGCACCGAGTCCAGCAGGTCCACGGTCACGAAGTCGGCGAGCGTCGGCACGACCACGTCCGCCAGCTCCTGCGCGGTCCGCCGTACGTCGAGGGTCCGGCCGATCTGCTCACCGGCCCGGTCCAGCAGGGCCAGCCGGATGCGGGCGCGGTGCTGCTCCGACACGTCGACCACCGTGTAGTACACGCCGATGGGCCGCCCGTGGTCGTCCTCCAGCCGGGTGAACGACATGGCGTGCGCGGTCTCGCGGTGCGGTGCCGACCGGATCCGGCCCACGTGCTCGTAGTCGAGCACCGGCGAACCCGTCTCCAGCACCTGCCGCATCTGTGCCTCGATGCGCTCGGCGTCGAGCCCCGGCTGCACCTCCGCGAGCCGCAGCCCCACCCTCTCGTGTGCCCGGCCGCCTCCGAACCGCTCCAACGCCGCGTTCGACCACACGAACCGCAGCTCGGTGTCCACTATCGCGATCCCCACGGGCGACCACGCGGTCATCCGCTCCAGCACGGTCCGGCTCATGTCCCAGCCGGGGGCCTGGGTGGCATCGGAGACGAGGGCCACCCAGTGGGCGGCCTTGAGGGGGTCGCGGGAGGAGGGGGCGGAGGGGGAGGAAGGAGGAGAGGACGGGGGGAGGGAGGGGGGCTGGGGTGAGGACAGGGACGGCGACGCGGGGGAGGACGGCGAGGGAGAGGGGCGTGGGGGAGAGGCCGCAGAAGG
>NZ_LRTR01000913.1 GCF_001550375.1 Streptomyces europaeiscabiei
GGGAGGAACACCGGACAGGCCCTGGCGGATAGGGGCGCGACGGGGCGCGGGGAGGTGGGCCGGAGTGATGCCCGTTGTCGTTCGTCAGTCCCGGTGCAGCAGGGCCGTGGTGTCGGGGGGCAGCATGCCGGCCTTGGTCAGCGGTGCTGACGCGATGAGGGGGCTGGTGGCGGCGGGGAGCGGGATCGGCCGGTCGGTGAGGTTGACCGCGCACAGCAGGCCGTTGCCGCGTTCGAACAGGAGCGTGCCGGGCGGGCTGTCGAGCCAGTGGAAGTCCTCGCCGCGCAGGCCCGGGTTGGTGCGGCGCAGGCGCAGGGCGGAGCGGTAGAGCTGGAGCATGGAGGTGCGGTCGGCCTGGTTGGCCTCGGCGGTGTGGAACTTCCAGTCGTGGGGCTGGGGGAGCCAGGGCGTGGCGGAGACGGTCGTGCTGAAGCCGAAGGGCGGGGTGTCGCCGGTCCAGGGGAGGGGGACGCGGCAGCCGTCGCGGCCTCGGATCGTGTGGCCGGAGCGTTCCCAGGTGGGGTCCTGGAGCGCCGAGTCGGGGAGGTCTTCGACTTCGTACAGGCCGAGTTCCTCGCCCTGGTAGAGGTACGCGCTTCCCGGCAGGGCGAGCATCAGCAGGGCCGCCGCCCGTGCTCGGCGGGTGCCCAGGGCGAGGTCGGCGGGTTGGTGGCCCTCGTCGCGC
>NZ_LRTR01000914.1 GCF_001550375.1 Streptomyces europaeiscabiei
GGAGTGGATCGGTGGGAACCGGCACACGCCGCCGCCCGATTGTCAGAGGTGTCCGGGAGGATGCGGTGGGGACTTTGGGCTTCGACGGCATCCGGGGCTTCGGGTGCCTCTGAGGGCCTCGGAGGCCTCTGGGGCTTCGAATTCGGAGGGCTCCGGGTCGCGGGACTCCGAGGCCTGGGAGGTTGCGGACTTGGGCTTCCGGGGCCTACGGGACTCCCCGCCTCCTGACCACGGAGCCAGGGCCTGGGGGGCCACGGGCCACAGGGCTTTGCGAACGGACGCGGCGTACGAGTGGAGGCGGTCGGCATGGGTGACGGGCGGCGGTATGTCGGGGTGGCCGAGCGGCGGGCGCGGCTGGGGCTGCGGCAGCGATTGGCCGGATCGGTACGGGCGGCGGGCCCGGAGGAGGTGGCCGATGCGCTGGTCGCGCTGCACGGCTCGGATCCGGCGACGGTGCATCTCGCGGTGGGCGCGCGGCTCGCCGAGCCTGGGCGGACCGTGGCCGAGACGGAGCGGGCGCTGTACGCGGACCACTCGCTCGTCCGGATGCACGGCATGCGGCACACCGTGTTCGTGTTCCCGACCGATCTGACCGCCGTGGTGCACGCCTCGACCGGCATCACGGTCGCCGCGAAGGAGCGGGCCAAGCTGCTGAAGGACATGGCGGTGGCCGGGGCCCCGGACGCGGCCTGGCTGAAGGAGGTCGAGGAGTCGGCGCTGGCCGCGCTGGCCCGCCGCGGCGAGGCGACCGCGTCCGAACTCGCCGAGGACGAACCGAGGTTGCGGCAGCGGTTCGTGTACGCGGCCGGGAAGAGCTACGAGGGGACGCACGCCGTCTCGACGCGGCTGCTGAAGGTGCTGGGGGTGGAGGGCAGAGTCGTCCGGGGGCGGCCGCTCGGGTCCTGGACGTCGAGCCAGTTCCGCTGGGCGGTGGCCCCCGCGCACCCGGAGCTGGACGTGGCCAAGGCCCAGGCGTCCCTGCTGGGCCGGTGGCTGGCGGCCTGCGGCCCGGCGACCGAGGCGGATCTGAAGTGGTGGACGGGGTGGCGTGTCACCGAGGTCCGCCGGGCGCTGGCGGCGATCGGCGCGCGGGCCGTGACGCTGGACGACGGCACCGGGTATGTGACCGCCGACGACGAGGAGCCGGTTCCCGACCCCGCCGAGCCCTGGGCCGCCCTCCTGCCCACCCTCGACCCGACGGCCATGGGCTGGCAGCGACGCGACTGGTACCTCGCCCCTGAACTCCGGCCCGCTCTCTTCGACTACAGCGGCAATGTCGGCCCGACCGTGTGGTGGAACGGCAGGGTGATCGGCGGCTGGGCCCAGCGGCCGGACGGGGAGATCGTCTGGCGGGTGCTGGACACGGAGGGGGTGGGGCGGGAGGCCGAGGAGGCGATCCGTGCGGAGGCTGCGCGGCTGCGGGGGTGGATGGGGGATACCAGGGTCACGCCGCGCTTCCGGACGCCGCTGGAGAGGGAGTTGGCGTGATTTTCACGAAAGAGTGGGGGTCGGTTGTGTGGCGCGTGCGGGTGGTTCGTGGTTGCTCGCACAGTTCCCCGCGCCCCTGAGAGACCAGGCTCTGCGCCCCTGAAGGACCAGGCTCTGCAGGGCTGGAAGGCGACGGCCCCGCGGGCCGGCAAGCACGGGGCTCGGCCCCTGCTGTTCAGGGGCGAGGGGAACTGCGCGACCAGCCCCCACCGGCCCGCGGACGAACAACCCGCCGAGGGGGCCCGGGGGCGCAGCCACCGGTGGGGCCGACACAGACGCCGGGTGCCCCAGAGCAACAGGGCACCCGGCAACCGGCTCACTTGGAGGGGCACTCCTTCCACGCCAAGTGATAGATCGTGCTGATGTCACCGTCGGTGGAGTCCATGGTCATGAAGCTCGTGCTGCTGGCCGGCGACGACCCCCGGTTGACCCGCAACTCGGTGTTGATGTTGAAGTTGCGCTCGACCCCGCAGGGCGCCCAGACCAGTTGGGCCCAGTCGGTCTCGTCCGTGGCCTGCCAGTTGTCGTCGAGGGGGCCGTTGAACGTGTGAGTTCTGGAGGCCGTGTCCGGGGAGCCCTGGAAGTAGTACGAGGCCTTCTCCACGCCACTCGCGCCGCGCTGGAGCGAGGCGAAACCCCGGTAGTCGACGCTGGCGATGGCGTAGGTGAAGCCGCCGGGGACATGGACGATCAGGTTGAGCTGGCAGTTCTTGCGGAACGCGGTGGACGGGGCGCCGCCGCCGACCTGCGCGAGGTAGTTGCTGTAGGTCACCGTGAACGCGGTGTTGTCCGGTGAGACGGCGACCGCGGCCGTGCCCTGGGGACAGCCGGAGCCGTTCACCGTGGCGACCTTGATGATGATCTTGTCCGGGGGCGGGTCCTCGAACGGGGACTCGGCCTGCGCGGGAAGCGCACCGGCGAACAGGGCGGCTACTGCGCCGCCCAGGAGGAGACCACGAACCATGGGGGGTTCTCCCATCAGAGTCATGCGCATGTCAATAGACATGCACGAGAACCCCGCGGCCCGCGGAGACCCAGCCCACGAAAGAGCAGACTGTGAAACAGCTGTGAAGACCGAGGGGCGACCGCATCGTATGGACCTCGGACGGGCAGGGCTAGGGCGATCTCCGGCCAACCCTGGCGGCCGGAGATCACCCCTCCCTCCCCGTCCGCCGAGTCTTCGCGCACGCCGGGACCTCTCGAACGCACCGGTACCGCCCACCCCCACGGAGTGGACGGCACCGGAAATCGGCCGGGCGGCGTCAGTGGCTCTACCGCATCAGCGGCTGTAGCGCATCAGCGCCCGCACCATGTGGCACGTGGTGTCCGACGGCGGGTGCACTCCGATGACCTCCGCCGTGCTCCGGATCGTCTCGTTGCGCGCCTGGTTCGGCATGTGGACACCGGAGTCGAGCAGGGCGATCGCGAGGCGCATGGCCTTCAGACGCCGGTTGTGGGTGACGTACCACTCACGCGGACGGCCCGGCGGCAGCGTGTGCTTCACCACCGGCGCGTAGGGCAGGTCGAGCAGGACGGGGTGCTGGACGGTGGACTGGGTGGGCAACGGCTTCGACTTCAGTGCGGCAGCGGGCACGGACATCCTCCTGTCGCGGTCTGGGCACCGACGGAATCCCCCGTCGACACCCTCGAACACTGCTTCTATTTTACTACTCCCCACTGACAATCGCCCCTGGCCAGGGGGCATCTGAGGGGTCCTGTGACAGAGGTGGAACACGGGTTTTCGCACCCGGTTGGTTACGGTGGGCGGCATGGAGATCTGGATCAATCCGGCCTGTTCCAAGTGCCGCAGCGCGATCAGCCTGCTCGACGCCGAGGGCGCCGACTACACCGTCCGCCGCTACCTGGAGGACGTCCCGAGCGAGGACGAGATCCGCGCCGTACTGGACCGGCTCGGACTCGAACCGTGGGACATCACCCGCACCCAGGAGGCCGCCGCCAAGGAGCTCGGCCTCAAGGAGTGGGCGCGGGACGCCGATTCACGCGACCGGTGGGTCAAGGCGCTCGCCGGACATCCGAAGCTCATCCAGCGGCCGATCATCACCGCGGAGGACGGCACTGCGGTGGTGGCCCGCACGGACGAGGCGGTACGGGACGCTCTGTCCAGGTAGCGGACGGTTCGGACGGCTGGCCCCCAACTTTCGTGTGACGTGGGTTACTTGAGAGTTCGCTGTGACCGTTGAGCAGCTTTGTTCGACATCTCGTACGTAGCGGCGTACTCGTCCGATCCGGCGGCCGATCCGAAGGCACGCCGGGAACAGGAGGCGCGCATGTCGCGTAGGAGAACGCTCGGTACGAAGAAGAAGGTCGCGCTGTTCGTGACCGCGGCGGCGGTGGCGGGAGGCGGGGCCTTCGCCATGGCGGCCACGTCGAACGCGGCGCAGTCCGCGGCGGAGTCCAGTGTCTGTCAGGGGCTGGCCACCGCGCTCGGCAACAACGAGCGGTTCATCGCGGACCAGAAGGCCGAGCCCGACGCCCAGTCGGCGGCCCGGATCGCCAACCGCGAGGCGGTCATCGCCCAGATCAAGGTCCAGCAGGGCGCGTCGGACTGCGTGGTCGGGGAGTCGGCTCAGGGCTCCCAGGCCGCACAACCCGCGCAGCCCGCACAGCCGTCCGCGCCGGCCACGGAGACCGGGGGGTCGGCTCAGGACCCCCAGGGCGACGAGGCCGCGGGCAACGCGGGCGGTGCCGGAAACGCGGGCGGTGCGGGCGGCGCCGAGGCCGCAGAGCAGGTCTGCAACGGCTCCACCGTCACCCTCTCCGGTGAGGGCGGCGCCCCGGCCGCGTCCAGCAACGAGTTCCCGGCCGGTACGAAACTGCGGGTGACGAACCTGGACAACAACAAGTCCACGATCGTCGAGGTCACCTCGGTCTCCGGCAGTTGCGTCCTGCTGAACAACTCCGCCTTCGAGCAGGTCCGGGAACCCGGCAAGTTCCTGATCCGCCGCGCGCTGATCGAGAAGGTGGGGTGACGCCGGCCCGGACGGCGGTGCACCAGGGTACGAAGCGGGCCTGCTCGTAACGGTGAGGTGAAGAGCAGGCGACCGCCGTCGTCCAGGGAGGCCGGCCACCGCGTGAGCGGTGGCCGGCCTCATGTACGCGCCCGACCAGCGCGTCCGACCAGCGCGCCCACCAGGACGTGAGTCGCACCACAGCGACCCCAGGTAACACGGGGTTCACATTCGAGCAACGACCGGGAAATCGCACGTTGACAGGCTGCCCGGCAACAGCGCGGCGTTTCAGTGCCGCAGCGCCGCAGCACCCGCACATGCGCCCAGTGACACACCCCGAAGGATGAGGCCCGTGACCTTCAAGGCTGAGTACATCTGGATCGACGGCACCGAGCCGACGGCCAAGCTCCGATCCAAGACGAAGATCCTCGCCGACGACGCCAAGGGTGCGGAGCTTCCGATCTGGGGCTTCGACGGGTCCTCCACGAACCAGGCCGAGGGGCACTCCTCGGACCGCGTGCTCCAGCCGGTCTTCACCTGCCCGGACCCGATCCGCGGCGGCGACGACGTCCTCGTGCTCTGCGAGGTCCTCAACATCGACATGACGCCGCACGAGTCCAACACCCGTGCCGCGCTGCGCGAGGTAGCCGAGAAGTTCGCCGGCCAGGAGCCGATCTTCGGCATCGAGCAGGAGTACACCTTCTTCCAGGACGGCTCCCCGCTCGGCTTCCCCAAGGGCGGCTTCCCGGCCCCCCAGGGCGGCTACTACTGCGGTGTCGGTGCCGACGAGATCTTCGGCCGTGACATCGTCGAGGCGCACCTGGAGAACTGCCTGGCGGCCGGTCTCGCCATCTCCGGCATCAACGCCGAGGTCATGCCCGGCCAGTGGGAGTTCCAGGTCGGCCCGGTCTCCCCGCTGGAGGTCTCCGACCACCTGTGGGTGGCCCGCTGGCTGCTCTACCGCACCGCCGAGGACTACGACGTCGCCGCCACCCTCGACCCCAAGCCGGCCAAGGGTGACTGGAACGGCGCGGGCGCGCACACCAACTTCTCCACGAAGGCGATGCGCGAGGGCTACGACGCGATCATCACCGCGTGCGAGTCGCTGGGCGAGGGCTCGAAGCCGCTCGACCACGTCAAGAACTACGGCGCCGGCATCGACGACCGCCTGACCGGTCTGCACGAGACCGCCCCGTGGAACGAGTACTCCTACGGTGTCTCCAACCGTGGCGCCTCGGTCCGTATCCCGTGGCAGGTCGAGAAGGACGGCAAGGGCTACATCGAGGACCGCCGCCCGAACGCCAACGTCGACCCGTACGTCGTGACGCGACTGATCGTCGACACCTGCTGCACCGCGCTCGACAAGGCCGGCCAGGTCTGATCCACCGGGCTCTTCGGGCCCGAGCTTCCGAGAGGGCGTCCGCCGATTGCGGTGGGCGCCCTCCGGCGTTGTCGGTGGGGCGTGCCATGGTGGGGGCATGAAGATCCAAGGGGGCGACGACCTGAGCGGCACGAACGAACTCGGCATCAAGGTCGCGACGGAGAACTGGGAGAAGCACGCCCGGATCCCGGCGGAGCGGCTGCGTGAGCTGGTGTGCCGGATCGGGGACAAGGGCGACCGGTTCCTGGTCGTGCAGCGGATACCGGACGTCCCGGACGTCTTCGTCCAGGTCTGGCACGAGCGGACCGACGACGACACCGACGGCGAGTACCAGCTGGAGCACCGGGAGGGCCGCGACCGGTTCTTCAGGGCGGTCCTCACCGACCCGGAGCGGGTCGCCGAGGCCATGACGGGCTGGGCGCGGCGGACGCCGGGCTGGGAGACCGGGATCGACTGGACCCCGCTCGACCACGACGCCCCCGAGGAGGTGCCGGAACTCCCGGACGACGTCCGGGAACAGGTCGAGGAGCGGGTCCGGGAGCTGCTGCGCTGCGGTTACGACGACCGTGCGCGGCTCAGCGAGGCCGCCGAGGAGCATCTGGTCGACGGCGACACGCGGCCCGTCTCCCGTGCACAGGCCCGGCAGCTCGTCGACCGGCTCTGGGTGGAACGGCTCGCCGAGCAGGAGACCTGGGACGGGGTCACCGACCCCGAGCGGATCACCCGCGCCTTCGAGTCGCTCGAAGCGGCGCACGGCATCACCGCCCGGGAGAACTTCGCCTGCTGCCGCAACTGCGGTACGACCGAGATAGGCGCCGAAGGCGCGCCGGACGCCCGGGGGTTCGTTTTCTTCCACTCGCAGTGCACGGAGAGCGCCGCCTCCGGGTCCGGACTGACACTGCTGTACGGCGGGTTCGACGACGACGCCGGGACCACGACGGCGGTCGGGCAGCAGGTCGTCGCGGCGCTCGCGATGGAGGGACTGTCCACGCAGTGGGACGGTGATCCCACCAAGGCCATCACCGTCACCCCGCTGGACTGGCGGAAACGCCTGGTCGGTTGAGGTCACGACACACCCCTGTCATGTCAAAGAAGCGTCCAAGCAGTGAGAGGAGGCTCCTGTAGCGGGCGTGTGTCTGCTTCAATGGAGCCATGGCCAGCTTCCAGAACCGACGCGCGACGGGTCGCCATGACCTCGAGCCCTTCTGGCCTTCCCGTCAGCACCACGACTTCGACCGGGTGTGTTGCCGCGCGATGAACGCGCCGGCCCTCTAAAGCCGTACACCCCGGCCTTCGGTCGGCGCGGAACGACGTACGTCCCTCGGCGGGGCCGATCACGAACTCGGTCGCCGAGGTCTCCCGGACGAACCTCTCGCGCGAAAGAGCTGACCTCTCATGGCGAACACCCGTTCTCTGTCGACCGCCACCCCGCTGACCTCCGCGTCGGGCTCCGCGCCCGTCGCCGTCCCCTCGCCGGGCGCCTCCCCCCGGCACCGGCTGCGTGCCGTGGGCCGGGACGAGGTCGTGGACATCACGGACTTCCTGCCGCCGGGCGCGACATGGCTGCCCGCTCCCCAGCACACCCTGCCCACGCTGCCGGGCCGGCCGCCGATGGTCGGCTACCTGGTACTCGTACCGGCCGACCAGCAGCCGCCGGTGCTGCCGTTCGTGGTCGCGGACGAGAAGGCCGTCGACCACGCCGGCTCCGCCGCCGGTGCCGGTTCCGGCGAAGCCGGGGACGAACTGGTCCGCGTCGACACCGCGCAGCGCACCGCAGAGGTCGGCGGACGGCCGCTCGACCTCACCTATCTGGAGTTCGAGCTCCTCGCCCATCTCGTCGCGCATCCGAACCGGGTGCACACCCGCGACCAGTTGGTCACCACGGTGTGGGGCTACGGGCACGTGGGCGACGGCCGGACGGTCGACGTCCACATCGCCCGGCTGCGTCGCAAGCTCGGCGGGGAGTTCCGCCAGGCGATCCAGACGGTGCGGCGGGTCGGGTACAAGTACACGCCCCCGCTGGGCCGTTGACGACGGATCCGCTCGCACCCGGCCCGGCGGACCCCCTGAGGGGCCGGACCTCCACAGGCTGACTCCCCTCGGGCCGGCTCTCATCGGGGCCGGATCCTCTGCGAGCGGATCTTCTGAGAGCAGATTCCCGTTCCGTACCTGCCACCCGGCGGGCAGAGTCGGCGGTATGAGACTTCTGATGCTGGGTGGTACGGAGTTCGTGGGCCGGGCCGTCGTGGAGTCGGCGCTGGCTCGCGGCTGGGAGGTGACCGTCTTCCACCGGGGACGGCACGCGCCTCCGGCCGGGGTGCGGTCGTTGCTGGGCGACCGCACCGCACCGGACGGGCTCGCGGCGCTCGTCGACGCCGCCACCGCCGCCGGCTCCGCTTCCGGCGGGGGCGGGTGGGACGTCGTCGTCGACACCTGGTCGGCGGCGCCGCGAGCCGTCCGGGACACCGCGCGCCTGCTGTCCGGCGTGGCCGAACGGTATGTGTACGTGTCGAGTTGCTCGGTGTACGCCTGGCCCCCGGCCGCCGGGTACGACGAGCGGGCACCCCTGGTGGACGGCGCGTCGGCCGACGCCGACGCGACGGACTACGCCCGTGACAAGCGGGGCGGGGAGCTCGCCACGGTCGAGGCGTTCGGCGCCGACCGCTCGCTCCTCGTGCGCTGCGGGCTGATCCTCGGGCCGTACGAGAACATCGGCCGGCTGCCCTGGTGGCTCAACCGTGCCGCCCGGGGCGGCCCGGTCCTGGCGCCCGGCCCTCGGGACCTCCCCCTGCAGTACGTCGACGTCCGCGATCTCGCCGCCTGGATCCTCGGCGCCGCGGAGCAGGGGTCGAGCGGCGCCTACAACCTGATGGGCCCCCCGGGCACGACCACCATGGGCGAACTGCTCGACGCGTGTGTGCGGGTCACCGGCGGGGCGGCCGAACTCCGGTGGACCGCACCGCAGTCGATCCTCGACGCCGGGATCGAGCCGTGGACACAGCTGCCGGTGTGGGTGCCCGAGGGGAGCGACCTGCACGACGCGCTGCACCGGGCGGACGTGTCACGGGCCGTACGGGACGGACTCCGCTGCCGGGACGTGGAGGAGACCGTACGGGACACCTGGGAGTGGCTGACGGGGCTCGGCGGGGTCGCGCCGCGGCGACCGGACCGGCCGACGGTGGGACTGGACGCGTCGGTGGAGGCGAAGGTACTGGGCCTCTAGACGACAATCGGCATGGCGACGGCGGTTCTGGCGTATCTTGGCCAGGGCCGCCGAAACTCCCCCTTCACGGACCCCACCAGGGACCTTCACCGCGCACACACCGTAGGGGATCGGCAACTCCCGGTGTCCACCGGGGTGTTGAAACCAGTTTGTCCCACGAATCTCTCATCAATTTCTGAGTCGGCTGAACACTCCTGGGACTCCCCGCGTATTCGATGGCGCCGCTTCACTCCTGTCGGGCGCCTCGATAGCCCCGCAAGGAAGTCAGAGGAGTTCCATGGGACGCAACACACGCAAACGACGTTCGCCGCTGGCCGTTCGGGCCATTGCCGCATCCGCGGCGCTCGCGGTCGCGGGCGGCGGCCTGGTCTGGGCGAACTTCTACGCCTCAGCGGGCGAGTCGAAGTCCAAGCCCAACGCGACGCTGGCCTCCGCTCAGGTGGCCACCATCGCCTGCCCGGACGTCGGCCAGAAGCTGACGAACGTGCCCAAGAAGGCGCGCGCGGGTGTCGCCAAGGAGCTGGCGCTGCTGGACCGGCAGATCACCGAGGCGTACAAGCGCCTGGCTGACACGCGCCAGGCCCAGGCGGGCGACGCCAACTTCGTCAACAACGCCATTCTCGGCCCGCTGAAGTCCAAGCGGACGGCCACCATCGACCGGATCGGCATCAACATCCGGCGCGTGGGTGGCCAGGCTCCGCAGGGCATGGCCCAGCTCGCGGCCTGCCAGGGCAAGGCCGACCAGGCTCAGACCAACGCCGGCGGGGGCCAAGGTCAGAACCAGGGCGGCAACCAGGGTCAGAACCAGGGCGGTAACGGCCAGGGTCAGAACCAGGGCGGTAACGGCCAGGGTCAGAACCAGGGTGGTAACGGCCAGAACCAGGGCGGTAACCAGGGTCAGAACCAGGGCGCCAACGGCCAGGGCGGTAACGGCCCGGTCGCGGGTGACTTCCAGGACATCACGAAGGTCCAGCCCAACGGCGGCCCGAAGGGCGTGAACGGCAACGGTCTCGCCGCGAACGGCAACGGCGGTTCGAAGGGCACGTTCACCACGAGCTGTGGTATCAACCAGAACGAGCTCCGCAACTCGGACAACGTGATCGTCGCCCCCGGTGTCAGCAACGGTGCCCAGCACCAGCACGACTACGTCGGCAACCAGAGCAACAACGCCTTCGCGAGCGACCAGGACCTGGCCAACGCGCAGACCACCTGCCAGAACCAGGGTGACAAGTCTTCGTACTTCTGGCCGGTGCTCCGTATCCAGGACGGTTCGAACGACATCGACGCCAACGCCCCCGGCGGTGGCGTGGACAAGAACGTCGGCAAGATCGTCGAGCCGAGCCAGGCCCAGCTGAAGTTCGTCGGCAACAAGAAGGGCAACGTCGTCGCGATGCCGCAGGCCCTGCGCATCATCACCGGTGACGCCAAGGCCTTCGTGAACGGTCTGAACAACGCCAACACGAACTGGAGCTGCACCGGCTTCGAGGACCGTCAGCTGACGGACAAGTACCCGATCTGCCCGCAGGGCAGCTCCGTGGTGCGGACGTCCTTCTTCCAGAGCTGCTGGGACGGCCAGAACATCGACAGCGCCAACCACCGCACGCACGTCGACTTCGTCGAGGCGGACGGCAGCTGCTCGAACGGCTTCCAGGCCATCCCCCAGCTCCAGGTCCGCCTGGTCTACAACATCCAGGCCCCGCAGATCCAGAACGGACAGGTCGTGAAGCCCTTCGCGGTCGACTCCTTCCCGGAGAACCTGCACAAGCCGATCACCGACCACAACGACTTCATCAACTTCTTCAACCAGCAGACGATGAACAAGGTGGTCCAGTGCATCAACGGCGGCCAGAACTGCAAGTAGTACCGAAGCACTTCTGAGTCACCGAAAGAAGCCGGCGGTGGGAGGTTCTCCCACCGCCGGCTTTCGTCCTGCCCGGGCCGCGTCCGCAGGCGCGGGACGCGGTCCGCGTCCCGCGCGGTCAGCCGCTGTGGCTGTTGTGGCTGCCACCGGGGTTCATGTGCGCGGACCCCTCCTGCATCTCCCCGCCGAGCGTGCCCTGCAGCCCGCCCACCGTCTTCTTCTCGCCGACGGCGACCCACTTGCGGCCGACGAGGTAGTAGCCGCCGTAGTCCTTGGCGCCGGAGAGCCACTCCGCCTGGCCTCGGTCGGTGGCGAAGGTCGCGAGGACGAACCTGCCGTCGAAGTCGCCGTCCTTGTTGGTGCACAGGGCCTGGCGGATGGTGTCCGCGTCGGTCTGCATGTCCGGCTTGCAGCCCACCTCGCCCGCGATGTGCTCCAGCGTCCCGGTCGCCGTCTTGGGCACCGCGGCCTCGGCGTCGTCGCCCGAGCCGCAGCCGGTCAGCCCCAGCAGGGCGGCGACCGCGCAGGCCGCGCTCCCCGCAAGCCTCATCCTCGTCAAACTCATCCGTACCTCCGGGTCCGTTCAGGCGACGTGAACTCGCCAGCTCCGTGCGCACCGTTGTTCACGGACGGTCGCCCAGTTAGCGTGCCGCCACTGTCGACACAGGGGGCACACAGACATGAACAGTCCGTCGCGACGCACGGTGCTGGGCTCGGCCGGTGTCATCGGCCTCGGAACCCACCTGCAGTGGTCGGTCCCGGCCCACGCCGCAGAGAGCCCCGGCGAGGGCCCCGCCTTCGATACGGCTCCCGCGCGCTCCGCGCTCAATCGGCTGCTGCCCGGTCATGCGGGACAGTTCCGGCTCAGTCTGCTCGACCGGAGCGCCACCGTCGACCGGTTCCGTGTCACAGGCACCACCGGACGCATCCAGGTACGGGCCACCACACCGGCCACTCTGCTCATGGGTGTCCACTGGTACCTCAAGTACGTCTGCGGGGCCCACCTCGCCTGGAACGGCAGTCAGCTGAACCTCCCGAGCCGCCTCCCCGCGCCCGCCCGCCCCCTGGAGAGATCCACCGCCCTCCCCCACCGCTTCGCCCTCAACGACACCAATGACGGCTACACCGCCCCATACGCGGACTGGCCGTACTGGGAGCACCAGATCGACCTCCTGGCGGCCCACGGCTGCAACGAGGTGCTGGTCATCGCGGGTATGGAGGCCGTCTACCACCGGCTGCTGAAGGACTTCGGCTACTCCGACGAGGAGTCCCGGGCGTGGCTGCCCGCCCCCTCGCACCAGCCCTGGTGGCTGCTGCAGAACCTGTCCGGCTACGGCGGCCCCCTCTCCCCCGAGCTGATCGCCCGCCGGGCCGCACTGGGCCGGCGCATCACCGACCGTCTGCGCGAGCTGGGCATGTCCCCCGTGCTGCCCGGCTACTACGGGCACGTCCCCAAGCAGTTCGTGCAGCGCAACGGCGGTGACGCGCACGTCGTCCCGCAGGGCATCTGGCACGGCTTCGAACGCCCCGACTGGCTGGATCCGCGCACCGACGCCTTCGCCCGTGTCGCCTCCGCCTTCTACGGCCATGTGAAGGACGTGTACGGCGAGGCCGCCCACTTCAAGATGGATCTCCTGCACGAGGGCGGCACGGCGGGTGACGTGCCCGTCCCGGACGCGGCCCAGGGCGTGGAGCGCGCTCTGCAGAAGGCCCACCCGGGCGCCACCTGGGTGATCCTCGGCTGGCAGGAGAACCCCCTGCCCGAACTCCTGGACGCCATCGACAGGTCGAAGATGCTGATCGTCGACGGTGTCTCCGACCGCTACGCCAGTGTCACCGACCGCGAACGCGACTGGGGCGGCACCCCGTACTGTTTCGGCACGATCCCCAACTTCGGCGGCCGTACGACCATCGGGGCCCGCGCCCACCTGTGGAACGACAAGTTCTTCGCCTGGCGGGACAAGGCCCACAGCGCGCTGGCGGGTACGGCGTTCATGCCGGAGGCCACCGACCGCGACCCGGCGGCCTTCGAGCTCTTCTCCGAACTGGCCTGGACACCGAGGAAGCTCGACCGGCCCGCCTGGTTCTCCTCATACGCCGACTTCCGCTACGGCGGCCGCGACGACTTCGCGCGCGGGGCCTGGCGGGCGCTGCACGACACCGCGTACCAGCAGCAGGCCGTGGAGCGCAGCGACCCGCACGACTCCCTGTTCTGCGCCCGGCCCGACCTCGCCGCGAACCGGGCCGCCGAGTACGCGCCGAGGACACTGACGTACGACCCCGGTCGTTTCGACGCGGCCCTCGCCGGGCTGCTGGGCGTGGCGGGCGGGCTGCGCGGCAATCCGGCGTACCGGTACGACGTGGTGGACGTGGCGCGGCAGGCGCTCGCGCACCGCGGCCGCCAGTACCTGCCGCAGCTGCGGGCGGCCTACCAGCGCAAGGACCTCGACACCTTCCGTGCCCTGTCCACTCTCTGGCTGCGGCTGATGCGGCTGTCGGACGAGGTCACGGGTACGAACACGGCGTTCCTGCTGGGCCCGTGGGTGAACGACGCGCGGCTGATGGCGACGGACGACGCCGAGCGGGCGGAGTTCGAGCGGACGGCGAAGGTCCTGATCACGGTGTGGGGCGGGCGGGCCACCTCCGACACGGGTGATCTCCACGAGTACGGCAACCGGGAGTGGAGCGGCCTCATGGCCGACTTCTACGTCCCGCGCTGGGAGAAGTGGCTCGACACCCTGGAGGACGCGCTCGCCACGGGGACCGCTCCGGCGGCCGTGGACTGGTTCGCGTTCGAGGAGCCGTGGACGCGGGAGCGCAAGGACTATCCGCTGCGGCCGGTGGGTGACGCGTACCGGACGGCGGCGCGGGTGCGTGACGTGCTGGCGCGGGCGCCGTACCAGGGGACGCTGACCGTCACCGCGGAGCCGCCGGTGCTGCCGCCGGGCGGGAGTGCGCGGCTGTCGGCGGTCCTCCGCAATGTCAACGGGCTGCGGGCCACCGGGCGGGTGGACTTCGCCCTCGGCGGCTTCGACGGTACGGCCGAGCCGGAGGGGCCGACATCGTTGCCGAGCGTTCCGGCGGCCGGGTCGGGGACGGTGCGCTGGCGCGCGGACGCACCGGGTGCGCCGCTCGACCGGCCGCTTCGGCCCCTCCCCTACGCGATCACGGTCAGGTACGGGCCCAAGGGCGAGAACCGGGTCGAGGGGCGCTTCGACGGGTCGCTCTTCGAGGCGGGGCCACTGGATCCGGGGTGGAGCACCTACACCGGCAACGAAGCCGTGTTCGGGCAGATGGAGGACCGGTTCGCGATCGACGGGGCCGGGGCGGATCTGTGGCGGGGGACCTCGGAGTTCGGCACGGTCTATCGGGCGGGGGTGTTCCGGGACGGTACGTCCGTCACGCTCCGGGTCGATTCCCAGGCGGCGACCGGGAACTGGGCGCGGGCGGGGATCGTGGTGCGGAACCGTCTCGGTACGGCCGGGTCGGCGGGGTTCGTGAATCTGGCGGTCACTCCGGCGAACGGGGTGGTGTTGTCGTACGACAGTTCGGGGGACGGGACGCTCGATACGTATCGGCGGATCACGGGGGTCAAGGCGCCGGTGGTGTTGCGGTTGAGTCGGACGGGCACGGGGGCGTACACGGGTGAGTGTTCCACCGACGAAGGTGTGACCTGGCGGGTGGTGGCCACGGTGGCTGTGCCGGGGGCGGTGGGTGAGGGGCAGGACGTGGGGTTGTTCATGAGTGCGACGAACGGGGGGAACGGGGCGCGGGGGTTGGTCGAGTTCAGTGGGTGGTCCCTGACCTAGCCTTTCTCGCCCCCGCCGCCCCTACCCTTCCCATCCCCAGGGGCGCTGCCCCTTCGTCCCCGAACGCGGGGTGGGTTGTCCGGGGGTGGGGGTGTCCAGGGTGCGTGGGTGTGTGCGGGTGGGTGGGGGCTGGTCGCGCAGTTCCCCGCGCCCCTGAAAAGCAGGGGCTGCGCCCCGTGCTTTTCGGCCCGCAGGGCCGTCGTTCTCAGGCCCGCGGGGCCGTGATCTGTCAGGCCCGCAGGGCCTGGTCCTTCAGGGGCGCGGGGAACTGCGCGATCAGCCCCCACCGGACCCGCACCCGCCGACGCGCAGGCACCCCCCACCCCATGGGCGCCCCGCCCCACCCAGCGGAGCGCTCAGGTGACCATCTGACCATTCGCTCGTTTTGTTGAACGTGCAGTCACAGGATGTCGCCCCGCGCCCCGCAACTTCCCGCGCCCAGGAGTCGGTCGTGGACGTCGAGCAGGCGGAGGCCGCGCTCGTCGAGCACTATCCGCGTCTGGTCCGGCTCGCCTATCTGACGCTGCCGTCGAGCCTGGGCCGGAACCGCCGCGTGCTGACGGCCCACGCGCTGACGCAGCGGGCGCTGCCCAGGGGGCGCAGGTCGGCGACGCTCATCCCGGCGCAGTCGACAGGAGCGGGGACGGTGGCGGGCCGGGAGCGCAACCCCGGGTACGCCCTTGTCCGGCTGCGAGTCGTCCGCACCGCCCTGGAGGCGGGACTCCCGCTGCGGCGCAGGGCGTGGCCGAAGCGGTCCCAACTGCCGCCGCTGCTCCCGCACGTGTGGGGCCTGCGGCTCTTCCCCCGCTCGGGCGGTGCCGACGAACTGGCTCTGGACCAGCGGCTGTCGGCGCTCACCTCCCCGGCTCGCGCGGCCTACGTCCTGCGCGGTCTGGAGAAGCTCCCCGACCCAGCGATCAGGGCGCTCCTCGAAGAGGCCGGTGTCGACGATCCGGCCGCGGCGCTGAAGGAGGCCGGCTCCGTGCCGGCGCAGCAGTACGCACTGCTCTCCTCCCCCGAGTACGACCCTTGTTCGCTGCACGCCCGCCCCACCGATCTGATGCGCCGGCGCCAGCACATGAAGGCCGCGCTGGCCGCCACGGCCGCCGTGGTCGTGTGCGGGGCGCTCCTCGGGCTGCCCGGGGAGGGCTGGGGGCCCGACGGCGCGGCGGCACCCCCGTACGCGCGGAACCCGGCGGCCCAGGCGGCCCTCGATCCGGGCCGGTTGACGACGGCGACGACCACGGCGTGGCAGGCGACGGGGCGCAGCGACTTCACCACCTGGCCCGCGCGCGGCGATCTCGTCAAGGACAAGGCCCTGCTGCGGCGGGCCCTCGCGGTCTGGGCCCGCCCCGGCGAGTCCGTGCAGGTCGCGGTCACCCTGGGCACCCAGGCAGGGCCCCCGCCCGGCCCTCCGCAACTGCTGTACGCGGGGCAGGTCGACAACCTCCGGGTCGTCCTGCTCCACGACGGCCTGCGCATCGCCCGATACGCGGAGCCCCTGGACGACCCGGGCGTGGCCGCCCTCGACCTGACCCGGGTCGACGGGGCGACCGGCGTCGGCGCGAGCGCCCTGGTGCTGGACCGGACGGACGGCAACGTCCGCTATCTGACGGCCCCGTGGGTGCGCGAGGCGGGCGTACGGGACCTGGCGAAGCCCGACGCCGCGGTGCGCAGGCTCGCGCTGACGAAGGACGGGACGACGGCCCCGTTCGCCGGCCCGGCGGTGCGCACCGGGAAGTGCCGGTCGTGGGACGTCCTGCAGCTGACCGATGCCACGGGCGGTACGCGGCTGCTGACCGACCTGTTGGAGGTGACCCCCGCGCATCTCACGGTCGGCCGCCCTTCGGCCGCCTCGCCAGGTCGTGACGCCTCCGCCGCGCCGGCGGTCTGGGCACCCTTCGCCTGCTCCCTGGCCGCCGCGCGGTCTCAGGGCGTGCGGTCCGTGAACGCCTGGCAGTTCGCCCGTCAGCCGCTGCCCGACGGCAGCGGCCGGGCCGACTGGGTGTGCACCCGCACCGAGACCTGGCGAGGCGCGGGAACCCGGGCACTGACCCAGTTCGACACCGCGGCCGGCGCGTACGTCACGGCCGCCGCCGACGAGGTCCCGGCCTGCGGACCGGCCGATCCGCACGTCCTGGCCGCCGGGCCCTGGAAGTCCGCGGCGGGCGACTCGTACCTGCTCGCCGCCGGCAGCAGGGGGACCGTCTCCGTCGAGCTGAGCGGCCAGGTGAGCGGTTCGGCCCGGGGCAACCTCCTCGCCGTGCCGACCGAAGAAGGCGCACAGGCCGAGTTGCGGGGCACGCTGGCGAACGGCCGGGAGATCGGCGGACTTCAGTCGGCCGGGTGACCGCTCACGGATCGAACATCGCTACGCGATCCAGCCCATGGCGGGCTGGAATCAATCGGTAGGGTGTT
The DNA here is from genome assembly GCF_001550375.1 of Streptomyces europaeiscabiei. Taxonomy (GTDB): domain Bacteria; phylum Actinomycetota; class Actinomycetes; order Streptomycetales; family Streptomycetaceae; genus Streptomyces; species Streptomyces europaeiscabiei. Next base: position 17,150 of record NZ_LRTR01000914.1, read on the forward strand.
CGTATGCAAACCGGTACGCGCCGCAGGATGGGTGTGGAGGAGCGGCGGCAGCAGTTGATCGGGGTCGCCCTCGAACTGTTCAGCCGGCGCTCGCCCGACGAGGTCTCCATCGACGAGATAGCGTCGGCGGCGGGCATCTCACGCCCGCTCGTCTACCACTACTTTCCAGGCAAACTCAGCCTGTACGAGGCCGCTTTGACGCGTGCCTGCGACGATCTCGCGCACCGTTTCGTCGAGCCCCGTGAGGGCCCGCTCGGCGCCCGGCTGCTCCGCGTCACGCACCGCTTCTTCGACTTCGTCGACGAGCACGGCCCCGGATTCTCCGCCCTGATGCGCGGCGGCCCGGCCGTCGGCTCCTCCCGCACGAACGCCCTCGTCGACGGCGTACGCCAGGCCGCGTATGTCCAGATCCTTTCGCACCTGGACGTCGACGCCGTGCCCGCCCGCCTCGAACTCGTCATCCGCTCCTGGATCTCCCTGGCCGAGTCCACTGCCCTCGTCTGGCTCGACGGGCGCCGCATCCCGAGGGAGGAGCTGGAGGTCCAACTCGTCCACGACTTCGCGGCCCTCGCGGCGGTGAGCGCGGCCCAGGACGAGGGGATGGCGGGCCTGCTCCGCAGAATGCTCGCCGAGGAGCCGTCGGACGGCCCGTTCAGCGATCTGGCGGGGTGCCTGGTGGCCTTGGGGCGCGCCGACATCTAGGGGCGCGGGGAACTGCGCGAACAACCACGACGCCCCCGCATCCGGCAGTCCCCCGAAGCTCCAACGGCGCCTAGATCTCGAACTTCCGGTACGAGGGATCAAGGTCGCGTACCTCCGCCGACGCATGAAACGCCAGCCCCTGCCCCACCTTCACGAACTCCCGAAGCAGCTCCAGCACGTTCTCGGTCAACGTCACCTTGGTCACGTCGGTCCGCCCCGCGAGCAGCCCGAGCGTGACGTGCACGATCGCGTGGCCGTCCGTGTCGGGCCCGACCACCGTGTCCTCGGTGGCCCGGAACTGCGTCTTGCACGCCTCCGGCTTCGCGGCAGCGGTCCGCACGACCTCCTCGTGCAGGGCCTTGGCGAACGCGGGCCGGTCAAAGCCCTCGGAGAGAACGGCGGAGTAATCCACGGTGATCTGCGGCATGGGACGCCTCTCTTACAAGGTCAACTACAACAAGGCAACCCGGTCAGCCTAGCCGCAGGCGCAACGCGAGCATCGCGATGTCGTCCTCCCGGTCCCTGCCGAAACAGTGCAGCAACGTGTCGCACAGCGCGACCGTCCCGGCCGGGGCGCCCGCCGCGGCGGCCCGCAGTTGCTCCAGGGAGAGCGAGAGATCGATCCCCCGGGTCTCCACGAGCCCGTCCGTGACCATGAGCAGCCGATCCGTCGGCCACAGCACCGTCTCCGTGGGCTCGGGCCGGTCCAGGCCGAGCCCGAGGAGAGGCCCGGCGGCCTTCACGTACTCGGCCTCTCCCGAGTCGCGGACGATCAGCGGCGGGATGTGGCCCGCGTTGGCGATCCGTACGCGCCCGCTGCCCGGCTCGACCAGGGCCAGACAGACCGTGGCGGTGACGTCGGGGTGGTAGTGCTGGAGCATCCGGTCGAGCCGCCGGGCGAGCGCCGCGGGGTCGGACTGCTCCACGCAGTAGGCGCGCAGGGCGTGCCGGATCTCGACCATCACGGTGGCCGCGTCCAGCGAGTGCCCGACGACGTCGCCGACGGCGGTGAGGACGCCGTCGGCGGTGGACAGGGCCGCGTAGAAGTCGCCGCCGATCTCGGTCCGGCGGGACGCGGGGACGTACCGGACGACCACTTCGAGGCCGGGGAACTCGGGTACCCGCTTGGGCAGGAAGCTGTGCTGGAGGGTGAGCGCGACATGGCGCTCGACCTGGTACATGAGGAGGGGCTGCGCGGCCAGGGCGGTGGCCTGGGCGAGACGGGCGACCAGGCCCATGGCATCGGATGCCGTGCCGCGGGCGCCGTGCACGGGTGTGGCGACGCAGACGGGTGTGCCGCTCTCGGTGCGGGCCAGGACCAGACGGGCGTCCTCGGTGACGCCGGGCCGGAAGAAGCCCGCGGGCCACAGGGGTGCGGGGACGACGGTGTCGTGCGGCCCGGGGTCACCGTCGGTGACACGGCGGATGAGCCGGGCCACGGCGTCGTGCGCGCCGGCGTCGGGGAGGGTGCTGCGGGCCCGTGCCCGGGAGGTGCCGCTGCAGAGGTGGCCGTCCTCGCCGAGCACGAACACGGCGGCGGGCGACCGGGTGAGCCGGGCGGCTCCTTCGGCGGCGGCTCCGGCCAGCTCTTCCAGGGTGCGGGCGGCCTGGACGTCGACGATGGTCTCGGACAGCAGGGTGAGCCGTCGTACGAGGGCCTCGGCGCCGTTGCGCATACGGGCGCCGCGGACGGCCGCGCGGACGACCGCCTGGATCTCCTCCGGCTCGGCGGGGACCGTCAGATAGGCCTCGCCGCCCGCGTCCAGTCCCCGGCAGCGGTCGCTGGGGGCGACGGAGGCGGCGGAGAAGTGGACGACGGGCAGGGCCGCCATCGGGGGTTGCGCCTTGAGCAGGCGGCAGAATTCGAAGCCGCTCATGTCCGGGAGGCCGACGTCGACGAGGGCCACGTCGGGCAGGGCTCCCGAGCGGAGCCGCAGGTCGAGTTCGGCGAGCGCCTCACCGGCGCTGGCCACGGGGACGACGCTGTGTCCGGCCCTGCGCAGCACCGCGCCCATCGCGTACCGGCCGGCGGCCGCGTCGTCGACCACCAGCACCGTGGTTTCTGCTGCGTCGGCCATCAGGCTCATGAGGCTCTCGTCGTCGCTGAAGCTCGGGTGGTGCGGGCCGTCCCCTCCCCGCCCGCACCACCCAAACTAGCGCTCTACCGCTCGGATCGTGCGAATACCGCCACGGTCCGCCCCGGAACGACGAACGTCCCCGATTCCGCTTCGTACGACGAGGTCCGGACGGTAGAGTCCGCACCCGCCGCCTGCACCTGGTGCAGGACGTATCCCGTCCCGGCCAGGTCGTCCACGGTCTGCTTCCGCCTCTCGGGGGTGGCGTTGAAGACGACGACGAGGTCGCCGAGTTCCATGGTGATCACGCCCGGGGTCTCGTCCTTCCCCGACAGCGGGAAGGACAGCTCCGACTGCACCTGCCCGGCCGTGTCCAGGGAGAACACGTCTTCCGTCGTACGGATCCTCAGCAGGTCCCGGTACGCCGCCGAGGCCCCCTCGATCTGCTCGCAGCCGACGCCGACCGAGGTCAACAGGGGCTTGGCATAGGGCCACTTGGACTCGTTGTCGGCCGCGAGGGGCAGTCCGCGCCCGAAGCCGTTGCCGTCCCGGCAGTCCCAGTGGATCGCGTTGAACCAGTCGCCGCTGTCGTACGAGTTCCGGTCGAGGGACTTGGACCGCAGCAGATCGGTGCCGGCCTGGGAGAGCGCCGGGCCCTGCGAGAGGGCGGCCGTGGCCATGGCGAGGACCTGCATACGGGACCGGTCGGCCGCGCTCGTCGACTTCGGCAGTTTGAAGGCGAGCGCGTCGAACAGGGACTCGTTGTCGTGCGCGTCGACATAGGCGAGGGCGTCGCCGGGGGCGTCCGCGTATCCGGCGGCGGCCCCGTTGTAGTCGACCTCGGAGCCCTTGACCTCCTTGCCGTCGGTGTCGGTGAACCGGTAGTTCGCGAGGTTGCCGCTCAGGCCGACCTTGATGAGGTCCTGGTAGTGCAGCAGCCGTGCCTTCTGCTCGGCCGGAGTGCCGTTGTCCTTGGAGGAGTTGGGCTCGGTGTAGAGGCCGGACGCGAAGCCCTGGACACCCGGGTCCTCGTCGAAGGGTCCGCCGCCGCGCACCGCGTCACGGGCCCGGTCGGAGAAGGTCGCGACGCCCGTCCCGGCCATGTTCTTCTGTGTGGCCTGGGTGAAGCGCGCGTCGTCGGCGACCTCGCCGAAGTTCCAGCCCTCCCCGTACAGGATGATCTTCTTCCCCTCGACGCCGTCCTTCTTGGGGGTCAGCGCGTCGAGCGCCTTCCTGACCGCCAGGATGTTGGCCTTCGGGTGGTGGCCCATCAGGTCGAAGCGGAACCCGTCGACCTTGTACTCCTTGGCCCAGGTGACGATCGAGTCGACGACGAGCTTGCCCATCATGGTGTTCTCGGGCGCGGTGTTGGCGCAGCAGGTGGAGGTGGCGACGGATCCGTCGGCGAGGAGCCGGTGGTAGTAGCCGGGGACCACCTTGTCGAGGACGCTCTTGTCGGCCTGGCCGCTCGCCGGGGTGTGGTTGTAGACCACGTCCAGCACGACCCCGAGGCCGTCGCCGTTGAGTGCCTTCACCATCTTCCGGAACTCGACCGTGCGCCGGGTGCCGTCCGGGTCGGTCGCGTACGAACCCTCCGGGACCGTGTAGTGGTACGGGTCGTAGCCCCAGTTGAACCCGTCCTTCGCCGCGGCCTTCGCCACGCACTCCTGCTGCTGGTCGGAGTCGGCGGCGTACGAGCCGAGGTCGCAGTCGACACTCGCCTGGTCCGCCTTCCTCTCGGGGATGGTGGCGATGTCGGCGACGGGGAGAAGGTGCACGTACGACGTGCCCGCCTTCGCCAGCTTCCGCAGATGCTTCGAGCCGTCGCCGCCCTTGTCGGTGAAGGCGAGGTAGGTGCCCTTGTCCTTCGCGGGCACGGCCTTGTCGGCGATGGAGAAGTCCCGGACGTGCAACTCCTGGATCCGCGCGTCCTTCAGCGGTACGGCCTTCGGCTTGGTGTACGACGACCAGCCGCTCGGCGCGAGGGACCTGTCCGCCAGGTCGACGACGAGGCTGCGCTCGGAGTCGGCGGTCAGCGCCACGGAGTACGGGTCGGTGACCTTGTTGGTGACGACCTCGCGGACGCTGGGCGCCCACACCTTCACGACGTACCGGTAGGGCTTGTTCTTCCAGGACTTCGGTCCGGTGACGGACCAGACTCCGGTGGCGTCGTCCCGCTTCATGGGGAGCGTCCTGCCGTCGAGGTCGAGGGAGACCCCCTGCGCGGTGGGCGCCCAGACGGCGAGCGTCGGACGGCCCTTGCGGAAGGTCGGGCCGAGGTCGGCGTCCGCCGCGCTCCTGCCGTACAGGTCGTCGAGCACACCGGCGATCTGCACGCCCGTCGCCGCGAGCACGGCCCCGGTCGCCGCGCGCTGGGAGGCGACGAGCTGACCGCGCAGGGCCTCGCGGACCCGGTCGCGGTCGCGTGGGTCGACGGTCCACGCCGTGTACGACTTCAGGTGCGGGAACCTCGCCTTCTGGGCGTCGGTGAGGGCCGACTTCGTGAGGCGGAGCCGGCGCTCGTCGGTGCTGGTCAGCGCGCCGTCCTTCGCGGTGATGGAGCCGGTGCGGGAGGAGAGCAGCTGAGTGGACGCGGCGGTGTCGTTTCCGTTCCACGCGACGGTGTTCCGGTCGATCCAGACCGCCTTGGAGGTGGTCAGGTCGAGGGCGGCCGCGCTGCCCGCGGGCTGCGGGAGCAGGTACTTCTCCTGGCCGTTCAGCAGCCACACCTCGTGGCCGACGGCCTTGAGGTCGAGCGACTGGTCGGTGGAGAGGTCCTTCTCGTCGCCCTTGTGGATGATGTAACTGAGGCTGGTGGCCCCGTCGGTGAGCGGTACCTCGAAGACGGCACCGTAGGCGTCGGTCCGTACCGGTTCCAGGGGCTTCGACCAGTCCGTGGGGTTCGCGGCGCCGGACCAGACGTGCAGGCCCCAGCCGTCGTGGTTCCCGTCGGCGCGGTGGTAGTGCAGGACGGCCTTGGCCTTGTCCTGCTCGGGGTAGTCGCCGGTCGGCTTCTCCGTCAGGACGGCCTCCTTGCCCTGCTCGACCCAGATCTCGCCCGTCTTCGTGACGTCGATCGAACGGTCGGCGGGGACGTCCTTGTCGCCGTCCTTGTCGATGACGAGGTAACTGACGTTCGAGGCACCGGGCTTGAGCTTGACGTAGGCGAAGGCGCCGTACGCGTCCCGCCCGACGAAGTCGTGGCCGTCCGGCCAGGTGGTCTCCTCCCCCGAGGCGATGTCGCCCCAGGCGTACAGCCGCCAGTCGGTGTAGTCGCCGTCGGCGCGCTTGTAGTGGACGATCGCGTAGTCGCGTGACGAGGCGGTGGGGGTTTCGGGGGCGGGCGGGGTGCCCGTGGTGGAGGTCGCGGTGGCGCTCGCCGTACGTCCGGCTCGGTCGATCACAACTGCCTTGTACCGCAGGGCGGTTCCGGCGGCAACGTCCTCGCCGATGGTCTGGGTGACCCGGTACGGGGCGTGGTCGGCGGAGCCCAGCGTCTTCCACTTGCCGTTGCCGACCTGCGCGGCGAAGACGACGCGGTTGAGCTGTCCCCCGTCGACGTCGGCGCCGATGTCCACCGTGCCGGTGGCACCGGTGGCCGGGGCCTTGAGGGTGAGGGACGGCTCGGTGGCGGGCTCGGCGAGCGGGTCGGCGGCCTTGAGGACCATCGCCGACCCGGCCGGGACGGTGACGGTGACCTCGCGGTCGGCGTCGCTCGTCACCTTGGCGTCGGTCCCGTAGATGCCCTTGAAGGCCATGCGGGCGGAGCCGGTCGCGAAGTCCGCCGTCTTGGCGTCGCCCGCGTTGTTGAAGGCGACGATGTACTCGGTACCGGTCTCGGTGTCCGTGCGGGAGAAGGCGTAGACGCCCGCCCCGTCGGCCGCGTAGCGCTCGGTCTGGACGCCGTCGGCGAGGGCCGGGTTGGCCTTGCGGAGCTTGGCGAGAGCACTGATCCGCCTGTAGAGCGGTGCACTCGTGTCGTACGCGTCCGAGGCGTGGGTGCGGTCCGTGCCGAGTTGGTCGTCGTCCAGGTAGTCGGCGACCTTGGAGGCGAACATGGTCTGGCGGGAATCCTTGTCACCGCCCGCGCCGGTGAAGCCCTGCTCGTCGCCGTAGTAGACGACCGGGTTGCCGCGGCTGAGGAACATCAGCTCGTTGGCGAGCCGGTCCTTGGCGAGCAGTTCGGCGTCGTCGGCCTTCGGGTCGTCCTGCTCGACGAAGGTCCCGATCCGGCCCATGTCATGGTTGCCGAGGAAGGTGACCTGCTCGTACGCGTTGGCCTTGTCGGTCGTGTACTTGTAGTCGTCCCCGAACACCGAGGCGAGCTTCCGAGCGCTGCCACCCTGGGAGGCGTACGCCCGCGCCGCGTCCTGGAAGGGGAAGTCGAGCGTGGAGTCGAGGCGGCCCTGGGTGACGTACGGGGAGGTCACCGACGTGTCGGCGGAGTAGACCTCGCCGAACATGAAGAAGTCGTCGCGGCCCTTCTTCGCGGCGTACGCCTCGAGCGCGGTGGCCCACTGGGTCCAGAACTCCGTGTTGACGTGCTTCACGGTGTCGATCCGGAAGCCGTCGATGTCGAAGTCCTTCACCCACTTCTCGTAGATCTTCTCCATGCCGGAGACGACCTCGGGACGCTCGGTCCACAGATCGTCCAGCCCGACGAAGTCGCCGTACGTGGCGGACTCTCCGGCCCAGGTGGAGTCGCCCCGGTTGTGGTACATCGTCGGGTCGTTCAGCCAGGAGGGGACCTTGGCGTTCTTCCTGGCGGCAGGGACGACGGGGGTGCGGGGGAAGGAATCCCGGTCGACCTTCGGGAACCGTTCGCTCCCGTCCGCGTAGTCGGCGTCGTCGAAGGGCTCGCCGTCCTTCGTCAGATAGGGGAAGGCGCCCTTGGAGAGGTAGTCGTACGACTTCTGCTCGTAGTCGACGACATCGGCGGTGTGGTTGGTGATGACGTCGAAGAAGACCTTCATGCCCTTGGCGTGGGCCTTGGAGATCAGGGTCTGAAGGTCCTTGTTGGTGCCGAAGTGCGGGTCGACCTGGGTGAAGTCGGTGATCCAGTACCCGTGGTAGCCGGCGGAGGCGTTCTCGCCGGTGCCCTGGACGGGCTGGTTCTTGAAGATGGGCGCCATCCAGATGGAGGTCGTGCCCAGGCCCTTGATGTAGTCGAGCCGCTCGGTCAGGCCCTTGAGGTCGCCACCCTGGTAGAAGCCCTTGTCGGTGGGGTCGTGGCCGGTGGCGAGGCGCGAGCCGGTGAGGCCGCCCTTGTCGTTCGCCTTGTCACCGTTGGCGAAACGGTCCGGCAGGACGAAGTAGAACTGCTCGCGGGTGAGGTCGTGACGGGCGGCGGTCTTCGCCAGCTTCGCGTCGGACGGCGGTGCGGGCGGGGTCGCGGCCCCGGCCGCGAGGGGCTGGACGAGCGCTGCGGTCAGCGCGGTCACGGTGACCGCGCCGACCACTGCGGCCCGTTGGGCGTGGGCGGTACGGCGCCTCGACGGCGTCGGCCATCTCGGTATCACGGATGGACTCCTTGCGATGACGGCTCTGGTGGGTCCGACCCCGCGCGACCGTATCGCCGCCGAAAGCTTTTCAGCAAGAGGCTTGAAAGTAACGGAAAGTGCTTCCAGATGTGCTTGTCGCGGTCAGCGGGTGGAATCCCTCAGCAGGTGGACTTGCCGGCGTAGATCGCGAGGGCGGTGTCGGAGCCGAGGGTGGCGGTGAACCGGCCCGAGCCGTTGACGGTCACCGTCGTGTTGCTCTGCACGTTGCAGTACGTGCCGGCCGCGAGGGAGGTCTGGTACGTGCGGCTCAGGCTGCCCGACTCGTGGTTGACGGCGACGAAGCCCTTGGCGCCCCGGCCGAAGGCGATCGCGTCGCCCCCGTTGTCCCACCAGTCGGTGACGGCCTCACCACGGGTGGCGTTGCGGAAGGGCACCATGCGCATGATCTCCGGCCAGGCGTGCTGACACTTCCACCCGTCCTGCCAACAGGCGTTGACCGTACCGCCGTTGGGCGGCCCGGCGTCGGTTGAGGAGAACTCGTAGCCGGAGTTGATGTCGGGCGCGCCGTAGGGGTGGGCCAGCATGAAGACGTTGGCCATCGTGTAGGTGGCGTTGTCCTTGTAGCTGAGCGTGGAGCCGTTGCGCTCGGTGTCGTGGTTGTCGACGAAGACCCCGGCTACGGAGCTGCTCAGGTAGCCCCAGCCCTCGCCGTAGTTCTTCAGGTAGGCGAGGTTCTCGTTGTTGAAGACCCGCTTGAGGTCGAAGGCGTACCGGAATTCCTGGACATCCCCGTTCCCCGTGTACTCGCTCGGCCGCACGGCCTCCCCGGAGCCGTAGATGGCCTCCTGCTTCCAGTACACGGACGTGTTGCTCAGCCGCGACTTGATGTTGGCGAGGTCGGCGGCGGGGATGTGCTTGGCGGCGTCGATCCGGAACCCGTCGACGCCGTACCCGAGCAGGCTGTTCATGTATCCGGCGATGGCCGACCGGACGTACTCCTCACCGGTGTCCAGGTCGGCGAGGGTGACGAGTTCGCAGTTCTGGACGTTGGCGCGGTGGGCGTAGTCGCTGATGGTGGTGGTGCAGTCGTCGAAGTCGAAGGAGGAGTAGAGGCCGGGGTAGTCGTACTTCGTGTAGGACGAGCCACCGGTGCCGGTGCCGCTCCCCGCGGACATGTGGTTGACGACGGTGTCGACGACGACCTTGAGGCCGGCCGCGTGGCAGGTGTCGACCATGTTCCGGAAGGCGGTGGCATCCCCGAGCCGCCCGGCGATCTTGTAGCTGACGGGCTGGTACGACGTCCACCACTGCGAGCCCTGTATGTGTTCGGCGGGCGGCGAGACCTGGACGTATCCGTACCCGTTCGGTCCGAGGGTGTTGGTGCACTCCTTGGCGACGGAGGCGAAGCTCCACTCGAACAGGACGGCGGTCACGTCCTTGGTTCCGGGCGGCGACGCGTACGCGCCGCCCGCGGGCACCGCCAGGGCGATCGACGCACCCGCCGCGAGAGCGAGCGCACCGGAGAGGGTTCTGCTGGCCATGTGTGGGGTCCTTCTCCGTTGAAGGGGTCCGAATGAAGGGATCCGAAGGATCGATCGAAGGGCCTGGGGAACCCGACGCGATCCGCGCAAGATCTGTTGCCGTTTCTTGCTGCAAGACGGCTGAAAACTTTCAGCCGACAGGAAGGTACGAGTCCGCTTGTCGCACGGTCAACCCTCCGGACACACCTTCTTCACGCCCCCGAAATCTCTTCACAGGGCGGGCTGTTGGGGAGGCGGGACGTCAGGAGAGGTCCGCGAGGTCCTCTCGGGTGAGGGTGATCGACGCGGCGGCGGTGTTCTCCTCCAGGTGTTCGAGTGAGCCGGTGCCGGGGATGGCCAGGGTGACGGGAGAGGTGGCGAGCAGCCAGGCCAGGGCGATTTGCGGGACCGTGGCGCCGCGCCGCCGCGCGACCTTGGTGATGCGGTCGCCGGTGAGGTCGGTGAGGCCGCCGCCGAGCGGGAAGAAGGGCACGTAGGCGATGCCGGCCTCCTCGCAGGCGGACAGGAGAGCGGTGTCGTCGCGCCTGTCGGCGTGGAAGTGGTTCTGGACGGCTGCGACGGGGGCGATCGCGCGGGCCTCGGCGAGGTGACCGACGCCCACGTTGCTCAGGCCCAGGTGGCGGATCAGGCCCTCCTCACGCATGGCGGCCAGGGCCTCGAAGCGTTGTGCGACGGACTCGCCGTGGGGTGGCAGCCCTGCGCCCCCGATGCGCAGGTAGACCAGATCGAGGCGGTCCACGCCGAGGGTTTCGAGGTTCTCCTCGACCATCGGCCGCAGGTCCGCGGGGTCGGTGGTCGCGGCGAGGCCGCCCTCCGGGGTACGGGCCGGGCCGACCTTCGTGGCGACGGCCAGGTCGGCCGGGTAGGGGTGAAGGGCCTCGCGGATCAGGGTGTTGGCGCGGACGGTGCCGTCACCGCTGGTGTAGAAGGCGGCGGTGTCGATGTGGTCGACGCCCAGTTCGACGGCACGGCGCAGGACGGCGCGGCCGGTCTCCGGATCGCGGGCCGGGCCGTGGAAGGTGTTCGTGGGCAGGCGCATGGCCCCGAAGCCGAGGCGGTTGAGCGGCAGGTCGCCACCGAGGCGGAAGGAGTTGTCATCGTTCATGAACTCAGCCTGGGCGAGTGGCTGTTCGGGTCGCGAACCGCTGGCAGGTTACTGCCATCGGGCACAATGGCGGGGTGGCAGAGATCGTGACGATCCGCGGTGACCTGGAGCTGCTCACCCGTACCGGGCACCTGTTCTCCTCCGTCCAGGAGGAGTTCGTCTGTGCCGCCCGTGACCTCGACACCTGGCCGCGCCCCGAAGCCCGCCGGACCGCCCGTGTCCGGCTACAGGGCAGTGGCTCTCACCGGATCCGCAAGCTGCTCAGCCCCGCCGCGCTGGCCGACGAACACAGCCGTGAGCACCTGAGCGAACTCGCCGACCGGGGCGCCCTGGTGCGGATCGCCGCCACCGCTCTCCCCCACGAGACGATCATCGTCGACCACCGCTTCGCGATCCTGGCCGGCGCGCACTCCCCCGGTGGCCGCGAGTACACCCTCACCACCGCCCCCACCCTGGTCGGCGGGGTGTACGCCCTGTTCGAAGCCGCCTGGGAGACCGCCACCGACCTCAAGGCCTTCCTCCGCGACGAGCGGCCCCGACTCGACACCGAGAGCCGGAAGGTCCTGCGCGCACTGGGCTCGGGTGCCACCGACGAGACCGCCGCCCGTCAACTGGGCATGTCCCTGCGGACCTACCGCCGCCGGGTCGCCGAACTGCTCGACACGTTGGACGCGGGGTCGCGGTTCCAGGCGGGGGTGCGGGCGGGTGAGCTGGGCTTGAGCGGCTAGGCCCGCTGGGTTCACGGCGGGATCAGCCGGACGTGGCCACCACGCCCCGGTCCCAGGCCCACGGAACGCGGGAGGCTCGCCACCCGAACCGGGTGGCGAGCCCCTCGATGCCCGGTCAGACGGTCGTCCACCAGACCGTCGTGTCCCCCGGCAGCTTCGCCTCGTCCTCGCCCACGGTCAGCTCGCCGCTGGCGACCAGGACGCGGCCGTACGCCGGGATCGTGACCGCCTCGCCCGTCGTGTTCGCGACGCACACGAAGTCACCCCGGCGGAAGGCCAGGACACCGGCGGGCGCCTTCAGCCAGTCGACCGAGTCGCCCGCGCCGAGGCCCGGCTCCGCGCGGCGGACGGACAGGGCGGTGCGGTACAGCTCCAGGGTCGAGTCCGCCGTGCCCGTCTGGGCCTCGATGCTCAGCTCGCCCCACCCGGAAGGCTGCGGGAGCCAGGAGCCGCCCCCGCCGAAGCCGTACGACGGGCCGGACCGGGTCCACGGGATCGGGACGCGGCAGCCGTCCCGGAAGCCGTCCTGGCCGGCGCCCCGGAAGTACGCCGGGTCCTGGCGGACCTCGTCCGGGAGGTCGACGACGTCGGGGAGGCCCAGTTCCTCGCCCTGGTAGACGTAGGCCGAGCCCGGGAGCGCCAGCATCAGCAGGGAGGCCGCGCGGGCGCGGCGCAGGCCCAGTTCACGGTCGCCTGCCAGGCGGATCTGCGTGCCCAGGCCCGGTTCGTTCGCGAAGCGGGTCGCGTGGCGGGTCACGTCGTGGTTCGACAGGACCCAGGTGGCGGGGGCGTTCACCGGGCGCATCGCGTCCAGGGTGCGGTCGATGACGACCTTCAGCTCGGCCGCGTCCCAGTCCGTGCCCAGGTACTGGAAGTTGAAGGCCTGGTGCAGCTCGTCCGGGCGGACGTAGTTCGCGGTGCGCTCGACCGTCGGGGTCCACGCCTCCGCCACGAAGATGCGCTCCCCCGCGTACTCGTCCAGCACCAGGCGCCACTCGCGGTAGATCGCGTGGACGCCGTCCTGGTCGAAGAACGGCATGACATCGTTGCCCAGCAGTTTCAGCTGGTCGTGGGCGCCGAGGTCCGGGAGGCCGTCCGCCTTGACCAGGCCGTGGGCCACGTCGATACGGAAGCCGTCCACGCCCATGTCGAGCCAGAAGCGCAGGACGGAGCGGAACTCGTCGCCGACCGCCGGGTGGTCCCAGTTGAAGTCGGGCTGTTCCGGGGCGAACAGGTGCAGGTACCAGGCGCCCGGGGTGCCGTCCGGCTCCGTCACCCGCGTCCAGGCCGGGCCGCCGAAGATGGACTCCCAGTCGTTCGGTGGGAGTTCGCCGGACGCGCCCTTGCCCTCGCGGAAGTGGTAGCGGTCGCGCAGCGGGGAGCCCGGGCCCTCCGCCACCGCCCTCCTGAACCACTCGTGCTGGTCGGAGGAGTGGTTCGGGACCAGGTCGACGATGATGCGCAGGCCCAGGTCGTGGGCGTCGCGGATCAGGGCGTCCGCGTCCAGCAACGACCCGAACATCGGGTCCACCGCGCGGTAGTCGGCGACGTCGTATCCGGCGTCGGCCTGGGGCGAGGCGTAGAAGGGGCTGAGCCATACGGCGTCGATGCCGAGATCGCGCAGGTACGGGAGTCGGGAACGTACGCCCTCCAGGTCGCCCATGCCGTCGCCGTTGCTGTCGGCGAAGCTGCGCGGATAGACCTGGTAGATCACCGCGTCGCGCCACCAGTCGCGGCGGGAGGCGACGGTGGCGAGCGCGGAGTTGTCGGCCGGGTCGGCAGAGGAGTGCTGGCTCATGACGTCCTTGGTACGTAAAGGAGTTCGGGACATGTGTCGAGGCGTCGGTGTATCGGTCGATGCAACGGTCGGTGTATCGGTCGGTCGACGAGGCGGCCGCGGTGACAGCGGGGTCGGATGGTCACCGCGGCCGCCAAGTGGTCCCGTACGACGAGGCGTACGGGAGTCTGTTCCGCCGAAGGGCCTCAGCCCTTCGTGCCGCCGGCCGTCAGCCCGGTCACCAGGTTCTTCTGCACGAGGTAGAAGAACGCGGAGACGGGGATCGCGACCAGCACCGCGGTGGCGGCCATCAGGTTGCGCTGGGCGTCGTGTTCGCTGACGAAGCTCTGCAGGCCGACGGCGAAGGTGTACTTCGTGTCGGACAGCATGAACGTCGAGGCGAAGGCGACCTCCCCGAACGCGGTGATGAAGCTGTAGAACGCGGCGACCGCGAGGCCCGGCTTGGCGAGCGGCAGGATCAGCCGTGCGAACGTGCCGAAGGGGCTCAGCCCGTCGACGCGTCCCGCCTCGTCGATCTCGAAGGGGATCGTGTCGAAGTAGCCCTTGAGCAGCCAGGCGCAGTACGGCACGGCCGTCGAGCAGTAGACGAGGACGAGTCCGAGGTAGCTGTCGATGAGCTTCAGTTCCGACAGGATCTCGTACATCGGCACCATCAGTACGGCCACCGGGAACATCTGCGTGACCAGGAGCACCCACATGAACTTCCGGTAGCCCGGAAAGCGCATGCGGGAGACCGCATAGCCGGTGGTCGCTGCGATCAGCACCCCGATGACGGTGGTGCCGAGCGAGACGACGAGGGTGCTGACCAGCCAGTCGAAGAACGGTGTCTCCTGGAGCACGTACGAGTAGTTGGCAAATGTCATCTTGCCGAAGATGCGCCCTGGATGCAGGTAATCGTCCTTGTCCGGGCCGAGGGACAGGAACAGCAGCCAGGCGATCGGGAACAGCGCGGCCAGGCTCGCCACGACGAGGATCGCGTGGGAGGCGAGGGAGCCGGCGAGGCTGTTCTCGCCGCGTCGGCGCGTGTCGCGGGGCGCGGCGGTCCGCGTGGCCGGCCGGTCCTCCCCAGCCGTGGTCTTGACGGTCGTGGTGCTCATGGGGGCTCCTGCCTCAGATCGCGAACTGCTGCTCATCGCGGTTCAGCCAGCGGCGGTAGACGGAGGTGAAGACGATCAGGATGGCCAGCAGCAGGATGCCGTAGGCCGCCGACTGCGCGAAGTCACGCGGCTGCTGCCCGAACCCGAGGTAGTACGCCCAGGTCACGAGGATCTGCGCCTCGGGCGCGGTGTCGCCGAACAGCAGGAAGATGACGGCGAACTGGTTGAACGTCCAGATGACGCCGAGGAGTACGACCGTGGAGCTGACGGACCTCAGGCCCGGCAGGGTGACGTAGCGGAAGCGCTGCCAGGCGCTCGCGCCGTCCATCTCGGCGGCCTCGTACAGGGACGTGTCGATGGACTGCAGTCCGCCGAGCAGCGAGACCATCATGAACGGCACACCGCACCACGTGTTGACCATGATCGCGGCGAACCGCTGCCAGAAGGTGTCCTCCAGCCACAGCGGGGCCGGCAGGTGCAGCGCTTCGAGGGCGGCGTTGATGACACCGCCGTCGGCGAGCATGAACCGCCAGCCGAAGACGGTGACGAAGGTGGGCACGGCCCACGGCAGGACCAGGATCAGCCGGTAGAAGGTGCGTCCGCGCAGCTTCTGGTTGAGCAGCAGCGCGAGGCCGAGGCCGATGACGTAGTGCAGGGCGACGCAGAGCGCCGTCCAGACGATCGTCCAGACGAAGTGCGACCAGAAGCGGTCGTACGAGGTCGGGCCCCACAGGATGTCGGCGTAGTTGTCGAAGCCGATGAACTCGTAGGTGGCCTCGATGTGGTTGACGCCGATCGTGCGCGCCGAGTTCAGGCTGTTGGCGTTGGTGAGCGTGAGGTAGAAGCCGCGCGCCAGCGGATACAGCACCAGGACGCCGAGCACGACGACCACCGGGGCGATCATCGCGTACGCGTACCAGTACCGCTGGTACGACTGCCTCAGACGCGTCAGCCGGCCCGGGCGCCCGCCCGGTTCACCTCGGCGCTTGCCGGTCGCTCGGTCGATGGCGACTGTCATCGTTCGACACCTTCTGGAAGATCAGGGGCTGGGCTGGGGACAGGCCGGTGACCGCCGCATCCGTCCCCCGGTGGAGCGGGGGAGGACGCGGCGGCCACGCGGGGTCACTTGCTGAAGTCCGGGACCAGCTTGGCGATCGCGGTCTCCGCGTTGCCCAGGCCCTTGTCGAGGGACTCCTTGCCGCCGGCGATCGCGAGCAGCTCGGTGTCGAGCGGGCCCCACAGGGAGCTGTACTCGGGCAGCTCGGGGCGCGGCTGGGCGGCGGCGAGGACGGTCTGGTAGCCGGCGATGCCCGGGTCGGCCTTGACCGCGGTGGTGTAGGCGTCGTCACGCGTGGGCAGCGTGGAGTTCTTCAGGGCGATGGTCTCCTGGGACTTCGCCGAGGTCATGAAGTTGATGAACTTCAGCGACGCCTCCTGCTTCGCCTTGTCCGAGCCGGCGTAGACCGACAGGTTGTGACCGCCGGTCGGGGCGCCCGCCTTGCCGGAGGTGCCGGCCGGGACGGTCGCGATGCCGAGGTTGGCCTTGTCCTTGAAGGCCTCGCCGTTGTAGAAGTTCGTGATCTCCCACGGGCCCTGGATGATCGAGGCGACCTTGCCGTTGACGAAGGCGTCCTGGATGTGGGCGTAGGCGTCGGCGGTGGTGTCCGCCTTGTGCAGGCCCTTGCCGTCGAAGAGGTCCAGCCAGGTGCCGTACGCCTTCTTCGCCTCGGCGGAGTTGACGGTGATCTTCTTGGCGGCCACGTCGACGGTGTCGGTGCCGTCGCCGTAGAGGAAGGACTGGGCGTAGTAGGCCTGGGTGGAGCCCCAGTAGCCGTCGACGCCCGTCTTGTCCTTGACGGTGGCGGCGGCCTTCTTCAGGTCGTCCCAGGTCTTCGGGGCCTCGACGCCGGCCTTCTCGAAGAGCTCCTTGTTGTAGACCAGCGCGAGGGTGTCGGTGACGAACGGGACGCCGTAGGTCTTGCCGTCGTACTGAGCCTGCTTGATCAGGCTGGGCTGGAACTTGTCCTGGTCCTTGAGGGCGTCGGTGCCGTCCAGCGGCAGGAAGAAGCCCTTCTTGGCGAAGGCGGGGGTCCAGCCGACCTCGGAGCGCAGGATGTCCGGGGCGCCCGTGGCTCCGGCGGCGGTGTCGAACTTGTTCTGCGCCTGGTCGAAGGGCACGTTGACGTACTTGACCTTGATGTCCTTGTTGGCGGCCTCGAACTCCTTGACCAAGGCCTTGTACGTCGGTGCCTCATTGGTGGCGTTGGAGGTGTCCCACCAGGTGATGGTGACCGGACCGTCGGCTGAGTCGCCGCTGTCGCTTCCGCCGCAGGCCGACGCCGTGAGGGCGATCGACGCCACCAGCGCGGTGGCCGCTATGCCACGCCGCATGAGATCTCCTTGAGGGTGAAAGCCCGTGTGCTCGGGGCCGGCCAGGGCCCCTGGGAGGGCCCCGTCCGCCGCTCCCGCCGCCTGGGGCGTCGTTGCCGCCGCCGGGCGTGGCCGAACGTAACAGCGATGTAAGCCGGACGAAAGACCTTGCTGCAAAAAAGTGCAAGAACCGGTGATGGTTACGCCGCCGTGACCTGCCCTCGACCACCCCGAAACCCAGCATCCAGGCCGCTCAGCGCGCATGGTGGCGACCATGAAAGACTCTGCAAGCTCTTGCCACGACGCGCGCGTACGGCCATCATCACTCCGTCAGCGCCTTGCGGAAGCCACCCCTTTCCGCGCACGGGCGCCCCCACGGACACCGACCAGAATCACGAGGGACCGCGATGACGCAGCAGCCCGCAGCGGGCCGCACCCCCGCCCGCACCCGGCGCCGGGCCGGTGGGCAAGCGCAGGCCCGGCCGGTACAGTCCAGTGCTGTGACCACACGGCTTGCCGACATCGCAGCCCAGGCGGGGGTCAGTGAGGCGACTGTCAGCCGCGTCCTGAACGGGAAGCCGGGCGTCGCCGCCACCACTCGCCAGTCCGTTCTGGCCGCCCTCGACGTGCTGGGCTACGAGCGGCCCGTACGGCTGCGTCAGCGCAGCGCGGGCCTGGTGGGCCTGATAACCCCGGAGCTGGAGAACCCCATATTCCCGGCCCTGGCCCAGGTCATCGGCCAGGCGCTGACCCGGCAGGGCTACACCCCGGTCCTCGCCACCCAGACCCCCGGGGGTTCGACGGAGGACGAGCTGACCGAGATGCTCGTCGACCGGGGCGTCGCCGGCATCATCTTCGTCTCCGGTCTGCACGCCGACACCTCGGCCGACATGCAGCGCTACGAGCAACTGCGTGCCCAGGGCGTGCCGTTCGTCCTCGTGGACGGTTTCTCGCCGAAGGTGCAGGCCCCCTTCATCTCGCCGGACGACCGGGCGGCGATGTCCCTCGCGGTGACGCATCTGGTGTCCCTCGGGCACACACGGATAGGTCTGGCCCTGGGCCCCAAGCGCTTCGTCCCGGTCCAGCGCAAGATCGAGGGTTTCGTCCGTACGATGCAGGACCAGCTGGGCCTGGCGGCCGCGACCGTCGAGTCCGAGTTCGTCCAGCACTCCCTGTACACCCTGGAGGGCGGCCAGGCGGCGGCCCTGGCGCTCATCGACCGGGAATGCACGGCGGTGGTGTGCGCGAGCGACATGATGGCGCTGGGTGCGATCCGGGCGGCCCGGCAGCGGGGCCTTCAGGTGCCGCAGGACGTCTCGGTCGTCGGTTTCGATGACTCCCCGCTGATCGCGTTCACCGATCCCCCGCTGACGACGATCCGCAAGCCGGTCCCGGCGATGGGGCAGGCCGCGGTGCGTACGCTGCTGGAGGAGATCGGCGGGACTCCGGCACCCCACAGTGAGTTCGTGTTCATGCCGGAACTGGTGGTGCGGGGTTCCACTGCTTCGGCCCCTGGGGACCGGAGTCGTACCTAAGACGGAGAAGGCGGGGAGCTGTGCAATACGTGCGTAGGAGATGTCCGTCCGCCGTACCCCGACAGAGGTGCGTGATGAACCAGACCAGAGGATGATCGGTGGGGTACCGCTTTTCTGGCAGACTCTGTGCCCATGGGTGATTCGACCGTGACGACACTGGAGGAAGGCCGGGAGCAGGCCGCTCCGCGGTCCGTCACGGGCGCGCCGGGGCAGGGGTTCCTGCACCGACTGAGAGTTCCGCGTCGCCCTCGTCTCTGGTTCGAGATCCTGCTGATCGCGGTGAGTTACTGGACGTACTCCCTGATCCGCAACGCGGTGCCCGAGCAGAAGACGCAGGCGCTCAGCAACGCCGACTGGATCTGGAAGGTGGAGCACCACCTCGGGATCGCGATCGAGGAGACGGTCAACCACTCCGTGAACTCGGTGACGTGGCTGATCGTCGGCATGAACTACTACTACGCGACCCTGCACTTCGTCGTCACGCTCGGTGTCCTCGTGTGGATCTACCGTAGTCATCCGGGTCGTTACGCGGCGACCCGTCTGGTGCTCTTCGCCACCACCGCGGTGGCCCTGGTCGGCTACTACTTCTATCCGCTGGCCCCGCCCCGTCTGATGACCAACGAGAACTTCATCGACACGGTCGTCGTGCACCAGACCTGGGGCTCGATGGCCTCCGGCGACCTGAAGAACATGTCGAACCAGTACGCCGCGATGCCGTCCATGCACATCGGCTGGTCACTGTGGTGCGGGTTGACGATCTTCGCGCTGGCGTCGGTGCCGTGGGTGCGGGTGCTGGGCCTGCTCTACCCCACATTGACGCTCGTCGTGATCGTCGCCACCGCCAACCACTTCTGGCTGGACGCGGTGGGCGGCATGCTGTGCCTCGCGTTCGGCTTCGGCGTGGCCCGGGTCTGGTACGGGGCGCTGCCGTACGCGCTGCCCCGCCAGGTGGCGGGACGTGCCGGGGAGACGGAGTTGGCGCCGGTCAAGGCGTAGCCGCGCGGCCGGGTTCCGCCTGTCGCGGGCCCGAGGCGTGGGCGGCGTCCCGCAGCGCCCGTACGAAGGTGCTCAGGGCGGGCTGCGGCGGAGCCGTCTCGCGTACGGCCACGTGGATGGAGCGCCGGGGTTCCGGGCCGGCGAGGCGGCGTATTACGACATCCGGGTGGGGGCTGCCCAGGCCGAGCCGGGGGATGAGGCCGACGCCCAGTCCGGCGGCGACGAAGCCCTGCGCGGTCGTGTAGTCCTCGCTCTCGACGACGAACCGGGGCCTGAATCCGGCCGCGGCGCACGCGTCCAGCTCGGCGTCCAGGCAGGGTCCCGGCGACTCGCTGCCGACCCACGGCTCGTCGGCGAGGGCGGACAGTTCGAGGGCGGGCCGGCCGGCGAGGGGGTGCGCGGCGGGCAGGACGGCGAAGTAGGTGTCGTCGAGCAGGTGCAGCAGCCGTATGCCCTCGGGGTCGGCCCCGCGCGGCAGTACGACGATCGCGAGGTCGGCCCGGCCCTCCTTGACGGCCGGGAGCGGGTCGTCGGGGTCGATGAGCTTCAGCTCGACCTGGACGCCGGGGTGCTCGGCGCGCAGCCGGGCGACGGCGGGGGCCACCAGGGAGGCACCCACCGTGGCGAAGTACCGCACGGCGAGCCGTCCCGTGCGCCCCTCCCGCAGATCGGCCAGCGCGGTCTCCGCCTCCGCGACCTGCCGGCCGATCGTGCCGGCGTACTCGGTGAG
Source organism: Streptomyces europaeiscabiei (assembly GCF_001550375.1). GTDB lineage: Bacteria > Actinomycetota > Actinomycetes > Streptomycetales > Streptomycetaceae > Streptomyces > Streptomyces europaeiscabiei. The sequence continues at coordinate 37,328 of NZ_LRTR01000914.1, forward strand.
CAGCAGCCCGGCCGCCGTGGGCCGCACCCCGCGCCCGACCCTCTCCAGCAGCGCGATCCCGGCCTCCTTCTCCAGGGCCGCGACCTGCTGGCTGATCGCGGAGGGCGTGTAGCCGAGCGTGGTCGCGGCCGCCGTCACCGAGCCGCTGGTCACCACGGTCCTGAGCACCTGCATCCGACGCACATCAAGCATGTAGACCAGCTTAAAGGTATGTGCATGATTCTTCGCTTGTCCTTATGTGTCCTGGTGCCCGACCGTGGAGCACATGCCTCTCGCGTCCACACTCCGCATGGCCCTGCTCGCCCTGCTCTGGGGCTCCGGCTTCCTCTGGATCAAGCTCGCCCTCAACCACGGTCTGTCCCCGCTGCAGATCACCGTCACGCGCTGTGCGCTGGGTGCGGGGGTCCTGCTGGCCCTGGCCCTCGCCGCCCGTCAGCGCCTGCCGCGCGACCGGCGGACCTGGGGCCATCTGCTGGTGGCGGCCTTCTTCTGCAACGCCCTGCCCTTCGCCCTGTTCGGCATCGGCGAGCAGACCGTCGACTCGGGCACGGCGGGCGTCCTCAACGCGACGACACCCCTGTGGGCCCTGCTCCTCGGTCTCCTCCTCGGCACCGACCGCCCCCTCTCCCCCGCCCGCCTCACCGGCCTGCTGCTCGGGTTCGCCGGAGTCCTGCTGATCTTCGCGCCCTGGCAGCGGGCGGGGCTGATGACCGGGGGTGCGCTCGCCCTGCTCGGGGCGGCCGTCAGCTATGCGGTGGCCTTCGCGTACATGGGCCGCCATCTGATGAGCCGCGACGCCCCGCTGGCGGTGTCCGCCGCGCAACTCCTCACGGCGACGGGGTGGGCAGGGCTGGCACTGCCCGCCGGGAGCTCCCTCGCGGCCGGGGTGGACCTGACCGCCCTTGCCGCGGTGACCGTCCTGGGGATCTTCGGGACAGGGATCACCTTCTACCTCAACTACCGCCTGATCGCGGACGAGGGGGCGACGAGCGCGGCGACGGTCGGCTATCTGCTCCCGGTGGTGTCGATCGCGTTGGGCGCGCTGTTCCTCGACGAGAGGGTGGGGCCGCGGGTGATCGCGGGGATGGTGGTGGTTCTGGCGGGGGTGGCGCTGACGCGGCCGCGCAAGGGGGCGGCGGGGGTGGGGGTGGATCCGACCGCGGGTCCGGCTACGGATGCGGTCCCGACTACGGCCACTGCCGCCGCTACCGCCACTGCTACCGCAGGCGGTCGGCCAGGCCCGCGGCGGTGAAGGCGGCGTCCAGTTCGTCGCGGCCCTCGGTGAAGTGGCCCCAGCTGTCCAGGTGGACGGGGACGACGCGGCGCGCGCCGAGGACGGCGGCGGCTTCGGCGGCCTGGGCACTGTCGAGGACGAGCAGCGCGCCGTCGAAGATGTGGCCGCGGGGTGCGCCCGCGAAGAGGACCGCCGTGTCCACCGGGCCGAACCGCTCGGCGATCTCCTTGACCAGCGTGAGCGAGGCGTTGTCGCCGCTGACGTAGACGGTCGGCAGGTCGGCGGCGGTCAGCACGAACCCGGTGACCTCACCCGCGACCGCCTCCACGCCCTGAGCCCCGATCGCCTCGGGGCCGTGCAGCGCGGGCGTGGCCGTGACGGTGACGGTGCCGCCGTCGGGGCGCCGCACCTGCGTGGACTCCCAGGGCGCGAGGCCGCGTGCGGTGCCGCCCAGACGGGCCGCGCCGCCGGGGGTGGTGAGGGTGAGGGGTACGTCGGCGAGGAGGGCGCGGCCCAGGTGGTCGAGGTTGTCGGGGTGCTGGTCGTGGGAGAGCAGGACGGCGTCGACGGGGCCGAGGCCGGCGGGCGTGATGGTGGCGGGCGCGGTCTTGGTGAGGTGGTGGCCGCCGGGGAGGGGGTAGTCGCCGGGGGCGTCGAAGGTGGGGTCGGTGAGGAGGCGGAGGCCGCCGTACTCGATGAGGGCGGTGGGACCGCCGAAGACGTGGACGGGGATCTCGGTGGCGGTGCGGGCGTCGGTCACGGAAGGAACTCCTCATGGACGGGTGGCGGAGCATCCATGAGTTTCTCACGGATGAATGGCGAGCTATCCGTGAGTGACGGTAGCCGTCTCTCACGGATGAAGGCAACCCGTACCATGAGACTCATGAACGAGGCCGTGACCGTCGAGCCCGCGCCGGGGGCCGAGCAGTACCCCGCGCTCGACTTCGCCAACAGCGCGCCCGCCCTGCCCGGGGGCCATTTCCTTGACCTTCTCGGGACGCCGGTGACGGCCGACCGGTGGCTCACCGCACACGACCTCACCCCCGTGGACGCCGGGATGCGGGAGACGTGCGCCGCACGGTTGCGGTCACTGCGCGAACAGATCCGGGCGCTGCTGGCGGCCCGTGTGGACGGTCGGCCCGCGCCGCCGAGCGCGCTGGCCGCCGTGAACGACGCGCTGACCCGGGCCCCCGCGGCCGCACTCCTGCGCTGGGAGCCGGGGCGCGGGATGTACCGGGCGGCCTCCCACCCCACCACGCAACTCGTCGACCACGCCCTCGCGGTCCTCGCCGCGAACGCCGCCGACCTGCTGACCGGCCCCGACGCCGGCCGGCTCACCGCCTGCGGCTCCAGCCCCTGCAACCGCTACCTCCTGCGCCACGGCCGCCGCCACTGGTGCTCGACCCGCTGCGGCGACCGGGCACGGGCGGCACGGGCGTACGCGCGGCGGACCGGGCAGGAGCAGGGGTGACCGGGCCCGACGAATGCCCGGGGAGCGTGGCCGTGGGCCTCACCCCCCGTAGAACAACTCCTCCACCACGCCCCGAGCCCGCCGTGTGATCCGGCGGTAGTCGTCGAGCATGTCGCCCACATGTCCCGGGCCGTACCCCAAGTACCGCCCCACGGCGGCGAGTTCCCGGCCGTCGGACGGGAACGTGTCGCCGGCCCGGCCCCGTACGAGCATCACGGCGTTGCGTACGCGGGTGGCCAGTACCCAGGCCTCGTCGAGTACGGCCGCGTCCTCGGCGCTCACCAGGTCGGCCGTGCGGGCCGCGGCCAGGGCCTCGCGGGTGCGGGTCGTGCGCAGGCCCGACTCGCTGCGTCCGTGGCGGAGCTGGAAGAGCTGGACGGTCCATTCCACGTCGGACAGGCCGCCGCGGCCGAGCTTGGTGTGGAGCGTCGGGTCGGCGCCGCGCGGCATCCGCTCCGACTCCATACGGGCCTTCAGGCGCCGGATCTCGCGTACGGCGTCGTCGCCGAGTCCGTCCGCCGGATAGCGCAGTGGATCGATGAGCTCGATGAAGCGGCGGCCCAGTTCCTCGTCACCGGCGACGGGTTCGGCGCGCAGCAGCGCCTGCGACTCCCAGCCCAGCGACCAGCGGCGGTAGTAGGCCTCGTACGACTTCAACGTCCGTACGACGGGCCCGGACTTGCCCTCGGGGCGGAGGTCCGCGTCGATGAGGAGGGGTGGGTCGGCGCTCGGGAGCTGGAGCAGGCGCCGCATCTCGGCGACGACCGCGTTCGCGGCGCGGGCCGCCTCCTGCTCGTCGGTGCCCTCCCTCGGCTCGTGGACGAACAGGACGTCGGCGTCGGAGCCGTAGCCCAGTTCGTGGCCGCCGAAGCGGCCCATGCCGATGACGGCGAAGCGGGTGGGGAGGGTGTCGCCCCAGCGTTCGCGGACCACGGCCCGCAGGGTGCCGGCGAGGGTCGCGGCCGTGAGGTCGGAGACCGCGCCGCCGACGAGGTCGACGAGGGCGCCCTGGTCGGATGGGGGTCCCCCCGTTCGAGCGAAGCCGAGAATGGGGGAGGCCGGGGACGCCTCGGTGCCGTAGGAACCGACGATGTCCATGGCGGCCGTACGGAACAGTTCGCGGCGGCGGACGCCGCGCGCCGCCGTGACGCCCTGTTGTGCGCTGTCGGCGCGGCCGACGGCGGCGAGGATCTCCTGTTCGAGGTGGGCGCGTTCGCGGGGTTCGAGCCCGCCTGCGCCGCCCGCGACGCCGTCCCCGTCGCCGAGGAGGGAGACGGCCTCGGGGGCGCGCATGAGGAGGTCGGGGGCGAGGCGGCCGGCGGAGAGCACGCGCGCCAGGTTCTCCGCGGCGGCCCCTTCGTCGCGCAACAGCCTCAGATACCACGGGGTTCTGCCGAGGGCGTCCGAGACCTTGCGGAAGTTGAGGAGCCCGGCGTCCGGGTTGGCCGAGTCCGCGAACCAGCCCAGCAGGACCGGCAGCAGCGTGCGTTGGATGGCCGCCTTGCGGGAGACGCCGGAGGCCAGGGCCTCCAGGTGACGGAGGGCGGCGGCCGGGTCGGCGTAGCCGAGGGCGACCAGGCGTTCGCGGGCCGCGTCGGCGCTCAGCCTGGTCTCACCGGGGGCGAGTTGGGCGACGGCGTCGAGGAGCGGACGGTAGAAGAGCTTCTCGTGCAGCCGGCGTACGACGGCCGCGTGGCGCCGCCACTCGCGGTTCAGCTCGACGAGCGGATCGGTGCGCAGACCGAGCGAGCGGCCGAGGCGCCGCAGGTCGTCTTCGTCCTCGGGGACGAGGTGGGTGCGGCGCAGGCGGTAGAGCTGGATGCGGTGTTCCATGGACCGCAGGAAGCGGTAGGCGGCGTCGAGTTGGGCCGCGTCCGACCGCCCCACGTACCCGCCGGCGGCCAGCGCGCCCAGAGCGTCGAGCGTGGTCCCGCTGCGCAGCGAGGTGTCGCCGCGCCCGTGCACGAGCTGAAGCAGCTGCACGGCGAACTCGACGTCCCGCAACCCGCCCGGCCCGAGCTTGAGTTGACGTTCGACCTCGGCGGCCGGGATGGTCTCCACGACCCGGCGGCGCATGCGCTGCACGTCGGCGACGAAGTTCTCCCGCTCGGCCGCCTTCCACACGAGCGGTTCGAGCGCGGAGACGTACTCCTCGCCGAGGTCGAGGTCCCCCGCCACCGGCCGGGCCTTCAGCAGGGCCTGGAACTCCCAGGTCTTGGCCCACCGTTGGTAGTACGCGAGATGACTGCTGAGTGTGCGGACGAGCGGGCCGTTGCGCCCCTCCGGCCGCAGATTCGCGTCGACGGGCCAGATACTGCCCTCGACGGTCGTCTCGGAGCAGATCCGCATCAGGTGCGAGGCGAGCCGGGTGGCCGCCCGGATCGCCTTCTGCTCGTCGGCCCCGTCCGCGGTCTCCCCGACGAAGATGACATCGACGTCGGAGACGTAGTTCAGCTCGTGGCCGCCGCACTTGCCCATCGCGATCACCGCGAGCCGGCACAGCGCCGCGTCCTCCGGGGCGGCGGCGCGGGCGATCGCGAGGGCGGCGCGCAGCGTGGCGGTGGCGAGGTCGGCGAGTTCGGCGGCGGTCTGGGCGAGGTCCGTCGTACCGCAGACGTCACGGGCGGCGATGGAGAGCAGGCAGCGGCGGTAGGCGACCCGCAGCGACACCGGGTCGGTGGCCTCCGCGAGCCCCTGTTCGAACTCCTCGACGCCCGGATGCAGGTCCTGCGCCTCGTACGTCACGAGCGCCTGCCAGTCCTGCGCGTGCCGGGCCAGATGGTCGCCGAGCGCGGCGGACGCGCCGAGCACCCCCAACAGCCGGTCGCGCAGCGGCTTCGCCGCTATCAGCGTGTCCAGCACCGACCGTCGCGCCGTTCGGTCCGGCTGCGCCTCCAGCAGCCGTACGAGACCCAGCAGCGCGAGGTTGGGGTCGGCGGTCGCCCCCAGCGCGTCCAGCAGCACCGGGTCGTTCCGTACGGCCGACAGCTCCTCGCTCTCCAGCAGCCGCTCGGCGGCGCTGGGATCGGTGAAACCGTGCCGCAGCAGTCGCGAGAACGTGCTGCTCCTGCGCCCCGGCGCCGTCATCCAGGCCTCCCGTCGGATCAAGCCCGCTCGTCCGCTCACCCGATCGCCGGACTCCGTCGATCAAGGTCGTACGGGCTTGAGCCTAACCGGAGAGCCTGGGAGAAGCGCCGGTCGGCGGGGTCCGGGTTCGGTGGCGACGAGAGGTTCCACGGAGCCCCGGCCGGGGCGGCCCACCGGTGCCGCTGTCACGGCGGGCCACTTTCGCCATGCCCACGTCTACTCTGCCGAGGTGGGTGACGAGAAGGACGGCGGGAACGGCTCGATACGGCGTCGTTCGTGGGGGCCGGTGCTGTCGTCGGAGCCGGTGGTGACCACCGTCCTGCTGGAACTCGCCGGTCTGGCCGTCTACGGAGTCGTCACGCTGGTGGGGTGGCTGTTCGGATCGGCGCCCGACCCCCATCTCGCCGCGTTCACCGCGACCGTCGCCGCGGCCGGGCCCGCGATCGAGCTGTACCGCGAGGGGCGCCCGCCGCGCCGGCTCGCCGTCGTCGCCGCCCTGCTGACGCTGGCGGGGTTGAGCCTGCTCGGGGCCGCGGCGACGAGCTGGGCCCTGCCCCCGGCGGCCGACCCGGGCCTCGGTCTCCTGGTCGGCTATCTCGTCGCGATGCCTGCCGGTGTCGCTGTGCTGGCTCGGTTTCTCGGCGGGGAGGAGCCCACGTGACGTCGGAGTGCGGAGCGCGCCGACGCAGTGTGGGATGAGTTTCGGCGCTCTGTGGAGTCTGCCCTTGTACGACAGGCGCCCGGTGACAGGAAGAGACACCCCATGTCCGACACCAGCACACCGCAGACCCGGCTCGACCCCCGCTACAGCGACCCGGACGCCGCCGCGATCCCCTGGGCGGAGGCCGAGGCGCGGCTGTCCGGCGCCGGGCTGTTCTGGATCTCGACGGTACGGCCGGACGGGCGGCCGCATGTGACGCCGTTGCCCGCGGTGTGGTCGCGGGGGGCGTTGCACTTCTGCACGGGGCCGGAGGAACGGAAAGCCAAGAACCTCGCGGAGAACCCGCACGTCGTGCTGACGACCGGTACGAACACCTGGGACGAGGGCTACGACCTGGTGGTGGAGGGTGAGGCCGTACGCGTGACGGAGGACGGCCGGCTGCGGGAGCTGGCCCTCGCGTGGGAGGCGAAGTACGGCAGCTTCTGGCACTTCGAGGTACGGGAGGCGTGTTTTCAGCACGGCGCGGGACGGGCTTTCGTCTTCTCGGTGGCGCCCGACACGGTTTTCGGCTTCGGTAAGGGGGAGCCGTTCAGCCAGACGCGGTGGCGGTTCGGCTGATGCGCGGGCTCGCGCAAGGAACCGGCACGAAAGATGTGCCCGGGCACTCCCGTCAACGGCTACTTGGAGGACCAAGGGATGCAGTACACGCTCGAAGTGATTCCGCTGCCCGTGAGCGACATCGACCGGGCCCGGGACTTCTACCGGGACAAGGTCGGTTTCCATGTCGACATCGACCAGGAGGTCATGCCGGGCATGCGGATCGTCCAGCTGACTCCCCCGGGGTCCGGCTGTTCCATCGCCCTCGGCGACGCCATCTGGGACATGGCCCAGGGCCCCAAGCCTGCCCCCGGCGCCTATCAGGGCCTCCAGCTCTGTGTCGCCGACATCAAGGCCGCCCACGCCGAACTCCTCGAACGGGGCCTCGACGTGTCCGAACCCGTCCAGTACGCCCCCGACGACGGCGCCACCTTCATGTACTTCAAGGACCCGGACGGCAACGGGTGGGCGATCCAGGAGTACCGGCGCAGGGTCACGGAGCCGCTGCACCAGGTGCTGGCGGGCCTGGCGGAGCAGTAGCAGCCGGCCTGGCGTACCCGTCGTGGCGGACCGCCGGGGGCCGGCGGCGGTGCGCGGCGGTGCG
>NZ_LRTR01000915.1 GCF_001550375.1 Streptomyces europaeiscabiei
GTCAGGTCGCGCCGCGCCAGCACCGCCCCGGCCGCCTCCGCCGTGTTCAGGGCCACGACGCTCGCGGTGCGGCTGCCGGAGAGCGACACCGTGCCACGGACCGCGGGGGCGACCGCGTCGACGTGCGGGAGGTCCGCGTAGACGTCCGTACGGCCCACACCGCCGCCCCCTGAGGTCAGGACGCGCACCTCGGCACCCGCGCGGAAGTCGGCCTGGTCGGCCTGGGAACGGTGCCACGACGCGCCCTGTCCGATCGCCACCACGCCCAGCGCCACGGAGATGACCAGGAGCAGCACCGGACCTGCCCCCCGCATCGGTCGGCGACTGAACTGCCAGCCGACCATGGCCGCTGTCAGCCCGTGCCCGCGGGTCAGAAGCCGCTCGCCGACACGGGCCAGTGAGGGCAGCAGCCGCAGCGCCAGGACCGTTCCGGCGAGCAGCAGCAGGGCGGGCGCCGCCACCAGCAGCGGGTCGACGCCGAGGACGCCCTCGCGGTCGGCGGTGACAGCACCGGAGCGCTGGCTGCGGAGCAGCCAGAACGCGACACCGGCCACGGCGAGCAACCCGACATCCGCCCCGGCGCGCAGCGGTGCGGGAAGCGCTCCCGCCCGCACCGCGACGGTGCCCGCGAAGGACGCCCGCAACGCCGGGACAGCCACCGCCAGCGCACACAGCGCGGCCACCCCCGCGGCGACCGCCCACACCTCGGGCCGGCCCCCGACGGGCAGGTCGACGCGCACCCCTGTCCTGCCCAGCGCACCCTGCCCGACCAGCAGCCGTGTCAACGGCCCCGACAACAGCGGCGCCACCACCACCGCCGGCACGGAGATCAGCAACGCCTCCGACGCGGCCAGGCCCGCCAGCCGTGCCCGGGTGGCACCGCGCGCACGCAGCAACCCGGTCTCGGCCGTGCGCGCGGAGTCGAGCAACCGCGCGACGAGCAACAGGGCGCAGGCCGCGAGCAGTCCGAGCTGAGCAGCGACGATCAGCATGCTGGAACGCGTGACGAGCAGGGAGCGTTCGATGCGGTCCAGTACCTCGGGCAACGCGGTGTCCGCTGCGGTCGCACTGCTGAGCGCGGGCCGTTCGCGCAGCTCCGTGCTCCCCGAGCGGGCAGCCTCGCGCAGCGCGCCGATCCGCTGCGTCGTCAGCGAGGAGTAGTCGGCCGACACCAACCAGCCCGACGCACCGACGCTCACCCGGCCCGACGTCGGCACGCCCGCAGCGGTGAGCAGGGGACCGTACGTAGTGAAGCTCGACGCCTTCACGCCGCGGCCGCCCAGGTCGTCCAACTGCCAGTAGGGTGCCCGGACGTCCACCGGCCGGTACACGCCGGTGATCAGCACCCGCACCGCCGGGCCGTCCAGCTGGTCGGTGACGGTCAGCCGGGCGCCGGGCGCCAGCTTGAGCTGTTGGGCGGCGCTCTGCGGCAGTGCGGCCTCGATGGATCCGTCGGTCACCGTTTCACGGGGGAGCCGCCCGGCGACGGTGCGCACCTGTGTGCGGTCCAGGGCGGCGAAGTACGTGAGGTTCGGGTTGCCGTCCCGCTCGGAGGCCGGCCGCAGCGCGAGCGGCAGGGCGTAAGGGCCGGACCGCAGCAGGGTTCGCACCCGCACGGGCAGGCCGGCGAAGACGGTGCGGGCCCCCGCGTGAACGGCGTCGTCGGCCTCCTGGCGCTCGTCGCCCGGCACGTTGGCCTTGACCACCAAAGCGGCCTCGGCAGCGGTGCGTTGCTCGGCGAGTGACCGCCGCAGGGCCGCATCGCCTATCGCACCCGAGTAGGCGGTGAGCGCGGCCAGCACGGCCGTGGTCAGCAGCACGGTCAGCAGCACGGCACCGAGAAGCGCGCGATACACCCACGCCCGCAGCACAATGAACCGCAACACGCCCGTCGGCACAGCTCGATCCCCCACCAAGCCCCCCGTTTCCAACCACACGGACCGGAACGCGACACGGCGTCGGCAGCGTGCGGGTGCAAGAGAGCATTGTAGGACTGACCTTGGTCGCCTTGTGATCGAAAGTCGTCGGATCTTGAGCGTCGTTGCGATCCGGACAGGCCCGATACAGATGCTCAGCCGGAAGCGGCGCGGGACCGTCGTCCGTTGAGCAGAAGACCGATCACACGCGACGCGCTGTCACGCCGTTCCGCAGACAACGTGCACCTTCATGGTGGTTCGGGTCGGCAGGGTGCCGGGCGGCCTCGGCGGGGCGTGGTCGGCGACGGCTGCGGTGGCCCCGGGCAGGGTGGCGAGGCAACGTGGTCGCAGAGGGGGTGAGGGACTGTCCCGAAGCCCCGACGTCAGGGTTCCGTGGGCTTGCTGCCTTGGAGCGCGGATCTGGCAACTCCTCCGTGTCATGGACCTCCTGCTCGTTCCTCATGGTCCGGCCGGGTCGCGCTCGGCGATGATCCCAGGTCGACTGACCGTTCTGCCCACGTCGCATCAGATGGCGAGGCGGTGATTCCGTTGGCCAAGTACCCTTCCGAGAGCGGGTGTCGAGGCCTCGCGGCGGACACGGACCGGGGTGAGCCGTACGGGCTCGGTCGGCCTCTCCCCGGGGCGGCGCGGATCCGCCGCGGTTTCGCGGGTGAGCCGGAACCGGGTGTGGTGCGGCGATCACGAGCCGGGTCCGCTCTCCTGTGGGCTTCACCAGCCCTGGCCAGCGTCGTCCATGACGTTCGGGCCGCCCGCGAGCACGGCATCATCGACGCCCTCGCCCAGGCCGGCATCAACTGCTGGGCGGACAAGGGGTACCAGGGCGCAGGCGGCACCGTCCACCTCCCTTACCGCGGCCGGTGGGACAGCCTTTCCGCTGGTCAGCAGGCCGTCAATCGGTCCCATGCGAAGGTCCGGGCACTGGTCGAGCAAGCCGTCGCCACCCTCAAGTCCTGGCGGCTCCTCCGTAAGCTCCAATGCTCGACGACCCGGATCACGAGCCTCGTCCAGGCCGTCCTCGCCCTCCGCCTGGCCAGTTCAGACTGAGGATGGAAACGGCTCCGTGTAGGGATTGCTCGCGGCAGACGTCCTGTACCGCGCAACGGTCGGGACCGGAGGTCGGGAGCCCCATTGCGGGGTCCCGAAAAAGCACGTAAAAATGCCGGACAGACCAGCGGCCGCCCGTGCCCGAATCCGCAGCCCAACCTCGGACCGCCAACGAACCAGCTGAAGCGATCACTCCGAAATCAAGCCGGCTGATCCGGCCTCACCGTCCCTGTGAGGCCGAGCGGAATAGAATTGTTTGGCCCAACGCCGATATGCCATGATCGGGCCGTCACCATCAGCTATCCGGGGGGCTGGCTGATGTTGCTTTGTGTGCCAGATGGGACTGTCAGCACCAAGTGTGAGGCCGGTGATTGTGCTGCGAAGTCCGAAGCTGCACAGTGCTCCGGACACAGTTCGGGCGACATGCCGGCCCAGCCGAGAAGGCAGCCAACGTGGGGGGGATATGCGGATGCATGCGGCGAAGCGCAATTGGATCCGCCAGGGCCCGACCACGGTGGGCATGAGCCAGGCATGCATCATGAGACCGAGACCCTGCACGGTTACGGTCCCGGTCGCGCAACCCAGACCGCGAAGTTCGCCATCGTAACTGGTGGTCATGTGCCACCACGGCAGGTAAGGGATTGGCATGAGAGTCTTGAGGTGAATAGCAGCCACAGGACTCCCGGGATCCAACGGAAGGGTGAATTCTCGTACTTGACTGTTGTGCATGACCGGAAAATGCCCTAGGTCCACAGCATTTTCGGTGATCTCCTGCGGGTGGGAGGGCAGTTCCACTGTGATATGAATTAGGCGGGAGTACCCTTTGAGGTCTGCGCTCTCGATCTCCCATTCAGGACCGTTGTCCGCTTCGCCATTGTGCCAAGCGAAGATGATGCCGTTCGTCTCTCGGATCTCCAGATGACGAACGCGTGCTTTTGGCGGCTGCTTTCCGTATCCGGATCGCACGCATGCACCGTCGGGCCCGAAACCGAATCCATGGAACGGGCAGACCAGATCCTCCCCCTCTACCTTTCCCCCGACTCCGAGATGAGCGCCCAGGTGTGGGCAGTACGGCTCGACCGCGCGCAGCAGTCCGGCCCGGGTGCGATACAGGACGACATCTTGATCCACCAGCCTGCTGGTGACCACTTTCCCTGGAGGGACTTCGTCTGAGAACCCGATGCAGAACCAGCCCTTCGGGCTGGGTAGCGCCGGAGGGAATGCCTCGTCGGCCGGCGTTGGGTCATGAGAGGGAACCTTGTACCATTTCGTGTCCCTGCTGCCAAACATTTCGGCCGCCCTCCAGAGTCATGCCTGCGCTAGATCAGGGATAGAAATTCTCCGGCCATGACCGGCGCCCACCTCCGCACACCGAGGGGTTTCTTGTCTCCAATCGCGATAGCCGGTCAGCATGGGAGCGTGTTCTACCTGCAGAGGAAGCGCCCGTCTGCGGGATCGCACGTGATGGTCCGGGACATGAATTCGCCGCTGAAATCTCTCCCGTGGTAACGAGGGGAGGTCAAGTGGTACCTGAGGCTGCCGGCCATCTCAAGTTCGAACCCGGTGAAGACTTCACGTACGGCTGTCGATGCACCCTCGGCGATCCACTGATCACGGATCTCCGTGTACTCGCGCTCTGCCATATAAACCAGGTCGACCAGCTTGTCGATTGCCTCCTGCCATTCCAGTCCGTCCCCCAGGACCATGACCGTGACGGAGTGAAGCAAAGACGGGAGATTTTGACTGTGCTGCAGGTATTCTTTATGGAACGAATACAGATCGTTGACCAGCAAGACGTGGCGGTTGGCGAGCCAGGCGAGGCGTGCACGGCGAGGGTCGTTCCATTCCTCTTCGACCAAGTGCGCACCCATGATATGCGGTGCACCGATAATGTAGGGCCACATTCCGGTGTCGTCATCTCGGAATGAAAGGTACTGGTCCAGGGACATGTCCATCACAACGGGCATGCTCGCGCGGTGCTCGTTGCGGTAGATGTTGCTGTGGAAATAATCCCGGATCACAGCCAGGAATGCATCACGCTCATCGTCGGGCATGGTGTCGCTGATCTGATCGACCAGCCGAGTGATCCCGTGCACCAGTGGTGACGAAATGCGGGATTTGGGATGGGGTGGCCGACTCCTTGACCGCATGGATTCCGCGTTCTCGGTGAGTTGTTCCCAGGGTGTCAAAGCGCTGCCTCTATCCCTGGAAACCGAGGCCTCCCAATCTCGTTCATGCGCATCGTCCAGCACCGTGACGACGCCGGTGTATTTGCTCCACAGTTCGTATTCTTTCCGAGGGAGGCGCGGGAGCACATGGGCTACCCACAGGTACAGCCTGCACATGTGCGTGTACTTTCGATAAGCGATGACACGTGAGTTGTCGGAGAACAGGGAGAGGACCCAGTCGTCCGTATTTTCTTGGAATTCTTCGTCGTAGTTCTTGTTCTTTTCCCAAGGGAAGGAGCAAGTGATCGCGGGAAGGAAATAGCTGATACGGTCGGCCGGGATCATGTTCATCTGTTCCTCCTGCAAGGCAGTAGGTCAGCGCGCTGGTGGAGTTTCGTCAATTGTCCGGAGGTACGTGACAGGAGCGTTGTCGGCGATATCCGGGAACTGGGTCAGCGGAAAATTAGCGATCAGGTCAGGGCCTGTCCGGAGTCCGATTGTCAGGACGATGGTCGCGAGCTTCCTCTCGTCGGCCTCCTCGTGCACAGCCGGGCCATGCCGTGCGCCGAGAACACGACGTGGAGCTGTCGGGGATCTCCTCCGTCTGCTCGACGAAGATCGCGCCTTTCTTCTCCGGGGTCTGCGCGACGTACTTGTTGTGGACGATCTCGTGGCAGACACAGACCGGTGCCCCGTGCACCTCGAGGGCTTGCTCGACGGTCTGGATGCGCGTACGACGCCGGCGCAGTAGTCACGCGGAGAGGGTCGCGCAGCAGCGGCACCCCCGGCTGCTGTTGGGAACGGACTGGGATTCTTCATGTTGGCTCCCGGGGCTGAACCTGTTGGCCGTTTCGTCACGTGGTGCGGGTGAGGCCACATTTGCTGAGGCGGCTGGTGCGACTTCGGTACAGGAGGGGCGTGCCATCAGGCAGGGAATCTGACGGGGGTGGGCGCGGTGCCGCTGCAAAGGTGGTGCAGAGGTCGGGACGTGCGTTTTCGTGGGGACGCGATACGGGCGGAGTGAGAGGCCTCCCGTGGCCCAGGGACCCCGCGAGGGGAAGCAAGTTCACGAGGTCCTCGCCGTGGCGATGGCGGTGAGCTGCCGCAGGTTGGCGATGGGGCAGGGCGGGAAGGGCGCGGTCTTCAGCACGCGCAGGGCCTGCGCCCGGAGCGTGCCGATCATGTCCTCCACCGCGTCCTGGGCGCCGGTGGCGGTGAGCAGCTCACGGATGCGGTCGGCCCCCGCCTCGTCGAGACGGGGAGCACCGAGCAGGGAGCGCAGGACGCGCCGTTGGCCGGTGTCGGCGCGCTCGAGGGCGAGGGCCACCAGGACGGTGTGCTTGCCCTCGCGCAGATCGTCCAGCGACGGCTTCCCGGTCACCTCAGGAGTCCCGAAGACGCCGAGGAGGTCATCACGCAACTGGAAAGCCTCGCCGACGGGCAAGGCGTAGGCACTCAGCGCCTCACGCACCGCAGGCGGGGCACCCGCAAGGGCAGCGCCGATGTGCAAGGGGCGCTCCACGGTGTACTTGGCGGTCTTGTACCGCACGATGCGCAGCGCCTGCTCCACATCCGCGGCGGGGCGGCCGGCTGCGGTGACGTCCAGGTACTGCCCGTACATCACCTCACTGCGCATCTCATGGATCAGCGGCCGCACCGCGTCGAGTTGGCGGGGAGTAAGACCGGCCGCGTGCAGCAGCTCATCCGACCAGGCCAGTGCCAGATCACCGATGAGGATCGCGCCGCTTACTCCCACCTGCCGGGCGGCGAGGACGGTGCGGCCGCCGGCGTGGTGCTGCGCGAGGCGGCGGTGGACGGTGGGGACGCCTCGGCGGCTGCCGCTGTTGTCCATGATGTCGTCGTGGATGAGGCAGAAGGCGTGGAACATCTCCAGCGACGCCGCCGTTTTGATCAGCGTCTCGGGGGTGCCGTGACCGCCGGCGGCCTGCCAGCCGCTCACGCACAGCAGAGGCCGCAGCCGTTTCCCTCCGGCGGCCAGGAGATCACGCAGGCACTCGGTCACCTCGGCGGGCATCCGCAGCTTCGCGGCGGTACCGGCCTTGTGCTCCAAGAAGCCGTCGAGCACGCTGGTGACCCGGCTGCGCAAGGCAGCCGCGCCCGGCAGCTCGGCAACACCCGCAATCAACTCGCCTCCCCCAGCGCAGTGGCCGGGGCTCTCCGGGCGGGATACAAGGTCTCCTCCACCAGGAACGCACGGGGCTCTTCGGCGCACGCGGACACGCCCCGAGGCGTCGGAGCAAGTGCCGGGCCCGGACACCACCAAATCCTCGCTCCCCCGGTCACGACCGCGGCCCCCTGCAGAACGGTCACCGCTACGCTCCGCTCTTGAAGGTCGGGCGCCCGATACGGCAGGTCACGCCTCGGCCTGTGGACGGGAACAGGCCCTGCACGCAGCCTGATACACGGACATAGAGGTTTTGGCACACCCCCAGCAAAGGCGACTGCCAGCACGCTGAACAGGCGTACCCAACGGGCGCATAGTGCACTACTGGGGCGCTCGACGCACTTGGCGTACGTACGCGGCTTTGCCAATTGAGCGAGAAAGATCTTGAAGGTCGTGGCAGTGCGTCCGCAAGCGCCCCGTGACGTGCCGCAACTCCGCTACAGCGCTGGTGCGTCCGGGGTGGCTTCTGGTCCTGAACACAGGTGCGAGATATCCCTTGCACTGCGGTTGTACGGAGTCCCGGGGTTCGGGTCGATCGGCGCCATGGGGTCTTCACCGTCAGCCCGTTGACCGTGCTGGGTGCGCCGCGACATCTCCTCTCGGAGCCGGGAGTCCTGGTATTCGGCTCTTCTCGGAGCTAGCCATCGCCAGTAGGCCTGGGCCGTGTGACCTGCCTGCCCCTGCTGGACACAGTCAGGTGCGGTGGAGAACTGCCGCCACGGCCGCCAACTCGGCGGTTCGGCCCTCGAACCGGGCGGCCGCGAGCTCGGCGATTGCGTGCGGGTAGCCCGAGCGCATGCCCCTAAGCGCATGCCCCTAGGTCGGCGCTGCCCCAGCACCGGATCGCCGGTGACTTTCAGGATGCCGCTGTTTGCGAGCGCCCCGTCCTCGGCCAGTTCCTGCTGTCTCCCTGGCCTCACTCGCACGCGGGGGTGAACAACCCGAGCTCCCACCGGCGTCCGGCCGCATGGCCAGGCGGAGGCCCCGCGTAGGTGCGGTTGCCGTAAGCGCCACCAGTGATCGGCCCACCAGCGCAAGATCCGGACCATACACGGGCCAACGGCCCGCACCCCACCTCAACTCCAGCCAATTCCGCTGGTCAGCGAGGTGTGACCTGTGTACCAGCAGCAGACGAAGAACCTCCTGGTGTCGTACTCGCCGAAGAAGCCGGGCTTCTTCCAGGCACAGAGGAAGGGCGCCTGACCTGGGCAACACCCGTCAAGCGCCCTGGCCGACCAGAACGAGATGCCCGCATGGCGCAGGGGCGGATGCTCTGTCCGGCTCGACGCACGCACTTCGCGGGGCCGCCCGACTGCTCAACGGCTTCTCGAAGCTCCGTCGGATGGGCCCTGCCCGGGGACGATGCCTACGGCGTGCCGGGAAGCCGGATCGTGACGAGGAGACCGCCGGCCGGGCGGAGGACGAGGTCGAGGGTCCCGTCGTGGGCGCGGACGATGCTGTGCACGATGGCCAGGCCGAGGCCGACGCCGGCATGCTCGTCGGTGCGTACGCGTTCCGTTCCGCGCCGGAAGGGTTCGGTGAGGGTCGGAACCAGTTCCGGTGGGAGCCGACGGCCCGTGTTCTCGACTCGCAGCACGCTCGTGTCGCCGTGCGCCTCGGTGTGGACCGTGACGGTGCCGCCGGTGGGGAGGTTGTGGACGACGGCGTTCTGCACGAGGTTCGTCGCCATCCGCAGCAGGAGCTCCGCGGAGCCTGTGGTGCGGGCCGCCCCGCCGGTGACATCGAGCGTGATCCGGCGCTGTTCGGCGAGGGGAAGCAGCGTTTCGGCGGCTTCTTCGGCGATGAGGGAGAGGTCGACGATCTCGCGGGTGAAGTTTCCGCGGTCGCCGCGGCTGAGCAGCAGGAGGGCCTCGGTGAGGTCGATCGCCCGCGTAGTGACAGCGTGCAGGCGTTCGACGAGTTCGCCCCGGTCCCCCATGGGGTCCTTGCGGGCGACGTCGAGGAGCGTCCGCGAGATCGCCAGTGGGGTGCGCAGTTCGTGGGAGGCGTTCGCGGCGAACCGCTGCTGCTCGGCGACGTGGGACTCGAGCTGTTCGAGCATCGAGTCGAACGCGTCGGAGAGTTCACGGAATTCGTCCTGGCGTCCTTGCATGCGGATCCGGTGGGACAACGATCCGGTGCCGGCCATCCGTGCGGCATCCGCGATCTGTGTGAGTGGTGCGAGCATGCGACCGGCGAGGATCCATCCCCCGACGAGGCCGAACACGAGCAGGAAGACCATCGCCACGGCCGCGGCGGGGGCGAAGGTCCGCACAAGGAGGTAGCGGTTGGGCGAGATCCCGAGAAGGCCCTGGGAGTTGTCGGGTACGTAGCGCAGCAGGAACACCCACACCACGGTCAGCAGGAGAGCGCCGGCGACGGCGAGGAACCCGGCGTAGCTGAGGGTGAGTTTCCATCGCGCGCTGAGCCCTGGGCGTCTGAGCATCTATGCATGCCTACTACCGGGCTCGGTAATGTCCCTGGCGGGGGCGGCGGTGTCGATCCGGTAGCCGACGCCGGACACCGTGGTGATGATCCAAGGTTCGCCGAGCCGTTTGCGCAGTGCGGAGACGGTGATGCGTACGGCGTTGGTGAGGGGGTCGGCGTTCTCGTCCCAGGCCCGTTCCAGCAGCGCTTCGGCGCTGACGACCCCGCCCTCGGCGGCGACGAGGACTTCGAGAACGGCGAACTGCTTACGGGTCAGCGCGACGTAGCGTCCGTCGCGGAAGACCTCCCGGCGGAAGGGGTCGAGCCGCAGGCCCGCGATCTCGCGGACCGGGGGCCGGGCGTACGCGCGTCTGCGGTCGAGCGCCCTCAGCCGCAGGACGAGCTCCCGCAGTTCGAACGGCTTGGTGAGGTAGTCGTCGGCACCGAGTTCGAACCCGGAAGCCTTGTCGTCGATCCGGTCGGCAGCGGTGAGCATGAGGATCGGGATGCCGCTGCCGGAGGCGACGATGCGCCGGGCGACCTCGTCGCCGGAGGGGCCGGGGATGTCACGGTCGAGGACCGCGAGGTCGTAGGAGTTGACGCCGAGCAGTTCCAGGGCGGAGTCGCCGTCGCCGGCGATGTCGGCGGCGATCGCCTCCAGCCGCAGACCGTCACGGACGGCTTCGGCCAGGTAGGGCTCGTCCTCCACGATCAGTACGCGCATGGCTGAAGCCTAGGCAGCACAACATATCGCCGGCGTATGCAAGGAGAGGTGGGCACACCGGACACGCGACTCAGCCTGCCGGTGTCGGCGCGGGGCGGGACTGCTCCGACGGCGCTTGGACCGTGGTGCGCCACCAGCGACGCGACGCCAGCGCGGCCAGCGCGGCGCCGGCGGCGTTGACCAGTACGTCGTCCACGGACGACACCCGGTCCAGTGGCAGGACGTACTGTGCGGTTTCGACCAGGACCGAGCAGCCCGCCCCGAGCGCCAGGATCCGCGGCACGGAGGCCAGCGCCGCGAACCGCATCGGGGCGAAGAACCCCAGCGCCGCGAAGACCAGCAGGTTGCCGACGATCCCGAGCGGCCCCATCGTGAGCAGGTCCCGCAGCGGAACCAGGCTCAGCCCGCCGGGGACGGTGCCGGCCTCTGCGCCCGGCATCATGGTCAGCCACAGGAACGGCACCGTCCCGTGGACCATGCCCACCTCGGCCAGCGATGTCCGCCACGCCGACGAGACGCCGGCGGAACGCCGACGGCGCGCAAGAGCCCACGCCACCAGCGCCGCCAACGGCACCGAGACCAACGTCATGAGCACCACACCGTTGAACGTGTCGAAGCAGCCGTGCCACCGTCCGGCCATGCACGTGGGAGCGGACATCATGAGCGGCCGCCGCACGACGAACACGGCACTCGCCATGCCGAGGATCGCCAGGCTGATCAGCACGATCCTGCGCGTACGGCGGCGCGGTGGTGACAGAGAAGCATCGTGGTCCATGCCTCCATTGGAGACGGAGGGCCGTTGTGGCGGCGTATGCGCTTTTCCATACGCCCGCGATACGCGAAATCCCCGGGAACCAAGGACACGAAGGACAGCAAGGACACGAACCGCTCGACATCGAAACCGCCCGGCGCCGACTGTCCCACGGGTCTGGACGACTGCCACAACCATGACCGCGTCCATGTCGCGCCGGACCGCATCCTGCGCGAGCAGGTCCGCCGACGCAAGGAGCTACGGGCTGCCCACACGGAGGAGTTCACCCACCTCAAGGCCGACGTCGAAGCTCTCGTCGGCGCGCCGCACCAAGCGACAACAGTGTCGGGACGGGATGAGCGGTGGGCGGTGATCACCGCCAGTGGCGAGGTGATCGACCCCGGTGCCTGGCTCGGACACCAGCCGCGAAACTCCCTGACATGGTCCGCCTCGCTCCGAGACGGGAGCGGGGCCTATGCGTGGGAGGGCCTGTCCGAGCCGGCTGTCAGGACACGGTCGAGCGCTGCCCGGCCTGCGGGTCCCCATGTGGGCTTGCCGCCGGGAAGGCCCCGCTCCCCGTTCTGGCCCATGAGGATGAGGATGAGGCTTTTCAGAGCAGCCAGGCCTCGGGCGCGCCGGAGCGTCGCCTCGTCCGTATCCGCGTACCCCTCGAAGAACCGTGAGGCCGCGCCTGCGGGAAGGAGCAGCCACGCGGCCGCGAGGTCCCACGCCGGATCCCCGGCGAACATGTCACCGAAATCGATCACGCCCGAGAGCGTCCCGTCCGAGACGACGACATTCGCGGGATGGAGGTCACCGTGCAGCCATACCGGCGGGCCCTCCCACTCGGGGGCCGCGACGGCGTCGTCCCAGACGGCCCGGACGGCCCGGACGTCGGCGGCTATGCCGCCGGGGGCAATCGCTTGCAGGAACCGCTCGAAGCCGTCCGTGCACTTCTTGGGGTGAGCGCCGCGGTCCGAACTGGTCGGTGCCTCGGCGGGCGCCTCCACATGGAGCGCTCCGAGGAAGTCCGCCAGAGTGTCGGCCGCGTGGTCGCCGCGGCTGATCGAGGTGTGGTCGAGTGGCTCGCCGGGAACCCACGTCATGATGCTCCAGGGCTTCGGGAAGCATGTGGACGGTTCGCCGATCCGCACAGGGGTCGGAACCGGGAGCGGAAGGCGCGGGGCCAGGACGGGCAGCCACCGGCGCTCCCTGCGCTGGAGATCCGGGGCACGTTCGGTGCGCGGCATGCGCACGGCCAACTCATCCCCGAGGCGCCACATTTGGTTGTCCCAGCCGCCCTCCACTTCACGGATGGCCAACCCTGCAAGGTCCGGATGCTGGTCCTTGAGAAGACGGTGTACCAGCTCTGCGGTGATCTCGATCTCGGAGTCGGTCATGCGAAACCACGGTACGTGAGCCCGGCCTCGGGGAGCACCGGTTCGGCCGTCGGCTCGAAGCCCTCGATCATGGACGCCGGCTGTGGGTCCCCGCGTTCGGGTGGGGCTGCACCGGAGTACTTCGTCCGGGGCACCCGTATCACCCGCGACATCTCGGCGGGCCGGGTCGGCGAGGACCTCGGCGGGCCCGGCCCCACCCCGAGGTGGGGGTGGGGCGGGCTGGAGCGGCCCGCGTGACGGGAACGGTCAGGTCAGAAGGCGTGGATGCCTCCGTTCCGGAGAGCGGGAGCCGTACCGGCGACGGGAGAGAGGACGGTGAGCGTGCGGGCGGTGGCGGAGACACGGCCGGCGCCCGCCCTGGCGATGGTCAGGCCCTGCGCGGGCGTCTGCCGGATGGCCCCGTCGTCGAGGGAGGAGCGGAGCCTGAGGGTGCCCTGCCACGTCGGATGCGCGGAGTCGCGGCGGACGGGCTCGGTGATCACCAGCTGGTTGAAGCCGTCACCGTGCGGGACGCTGTCGAGGGTGAACACCGGGGCGAAGACGCGCGCCGGGCAGGTTGGCCGCGGTGACCGTGCCTCAGCTCTCGCCGCCGTCGGTGCCGATGGCCTTGTTGCGGGTTGGCGCCCGCGGGTGACGTCGGCGTCGGTGGCGGCCTTGTCGTTGCGGGAAGTCATGGAGAACTCGCCGTTGGACAGTTCCGCGCTGCCGGCCTCGCCCGCGAACAGGGTTGTGGCCTTGGTGGTTATCTTGCCCGCTGCCGACGCCGCAACCCGCGGCAGCACAGAAGGCTCAGGGAGACTCACGGGATGTCGCACACAACTGGACGCTCTCCAAAGCCTCGATCAGCAGCGTGACCAACTCGTTGATGATCGGGGGGCGGGTTCCGGGTCTGCTCACGGCGAGGATCTCGCGGTGCAGGGGCGTGGCTCCGGGCGGCAGGACAACCCTTTCGGCTCCGGACCGGTCGCTCTGCGGGCTGATGAGCGTGGCCGGGATCAGACCCACCGCCAAACCGGCTCTGATCATGGCCAGCATGCTGTGCAGGTCCTCGGTCTCCAGCGTGACGTCGGGAGAGATCCCCAGTTCTCCGGCCCAGCGATGCAGCAGACGCCGATCGGGGCTGTGTGCGTGGCCCGAGGTCCATTCCATGTCAAGGCATTCCGCCAGTTCCAACGGGCGACGGCCCGGCCGTGCGCCCGTGACGAGGACCAGCGGCTCGTGCCCCAGGGAGGTGATGCTCCATTCCCCGGAATCGGCCGGTGGGTCCTCGGGCAGGTATCGGTAGGCGATGAGCAGGTCGAGGTCCCCTGATTTGACCTTGGGCAACCCTTTGTCCGTCTCCACGATGATGAGGCGAATACGAGGGCCGCGGCCGCGGGGCTTGAGAGCGGACAGAATCGCGGGGAGCAGGTGGCTCATCGCGCTGGGGTAGGCGCCGACGCGCAGTTCGGCGATTTCACGGTTCGAGATGCCGTTGGCAGCGTCCTGGAATCGGGCGGTCGCGTCGAAGAGCGTCTCGGTCGCTTGCGCGAGGGAGCGGCCGGCTGCGGTCAGGATCAGCCGACTGCCGGGGCGGCGGACGACCAGTTCGATGCCCATGTCGCGCTCCAGCGCGGCGATGTGCTGGGACACCGCGGAGGGTACGTAGCCGAGGGCCGCCGCGGCCTCGGCCATGGAGCCACGGTTCACCACGGCCATGAAGGTGGCCAGGAGCTTCAGATCCGGCTGAGACTTCACGATTCGTGAACTCTCCCTTCTCGATCCATCGCTTTACGTGTTCTGCCGCCGGTGCCAGAGTCTAGGCATCCGGCCGGAGGGACGCGCCCCGCCTGCGCCGGCGTCCGCGCTGTCGCCGACCGTCGGCAGCCGTTCGCAGGGTCGCCCCCACTTCTGCAGAAAGCCGAGGCCATGGCCATCGATCTGACCGCCCTCCGGGCTCATTTCCCCTCCCTCCACCACGGCCTCGCCTTCTTCGACGGCCCGGGCGGGACCCAGACCCCCCGCCCCGTAGCCGATGCCATCACCGCGGTGCTGACCGGCCCCCTTTCCAACCGGGGGGTTGTCAGCCCGTCCGAGCTGAACGCCGAGCGCGCCGTCACGGAGTTCCGCGCCGCCTACGCCGACCTGCTCAGCGTGCCCGCTGACGGCATCGTCCACGGGCGCAGCGCCACCCAGCTCACGTACGACTTCTCCCGTCACCTGGCCAAGGGCTGGAAGGCGGGTGACGAGATCGTCCTCAGCCGCTTGGACCACGACTGCAACGTCCGCCCCTGGGCCCAGGCGGCCGAGCGCGCCGGAGTGACGGTCCGTTGGATCGAGATCGACGCCGGGACGACGGAGCTGGACCTCGATTCGTTCGAGCGTGCGCTGTCGTCCCGTACCCGGCTGGTCGCGGTCACGGCGGCCTCGAACGTGCTGGGCACCAAGCCGCCCGTACGCCGGATCGCCGACCGGGCGCACGAGGTCGGCGCCCTGGTGTACGTGGACGGGGTGCACTACGCCGCCCATCACTTGGTGGACGTGCCCGCGATGGGTGCGGACCTGTTCGTCTGCTCGCCGTACAAGTTCCTCGGACCGCACTGCGGCGTGCTCGCGGGAGCGCCCGAACTCCTCGCAACCCTCCAGCCGGACAAGCTCCTGCCGTCCCCCGACACCGTGCCGGAGCGCTTCGAGTTCGGCACGCTGCCCTACGAGATCCTGGCGGGCGCCACAGCCGCCGTGGAGTTCCTCGCCGCGATCGACCCGGGCGGGGGCGCCACGCGCAGGGAGCGGCTCGCACATTCACTGGGCTCTCTGCACCAGCACGAGTGGGCGCTACGTACGAGGCTGCAAGACGGTCTGCGCGCTCTGGGCGATCTCATCACCGTGCACTCGAAGGCGGCCGACCGTACCCCGACCCTCCTGATGACCCTCGAAGGCCGCGACGCCCGCGAGGCCCAGGTGCACCTGGCGGCACGCGACGTCCTGGCCCCTGCCGGGTCGTTCTATGCGTACGAGCCCTTCGCCGCCCTGAAGCTGGAGAACCCCGCCCTGCGGGTGGGCCTGGCGCCGTACAACACCGCCGACGACGTGGACAGGCTCCTCGACGGTCTTTCCTCCTTCCTCTGAGGCTTGTCCCGAGTGTGGCCGACCCGGTACCGGTCCTCCGGTCAACAGCCTGATCAGGGACCGGGGTTGAGGGCTCGGATGCCCTCTGGCAGTCCCTTCGGAGCGGGTGGGGACGCAGTCGTGCCACCTCGGCCCGCGCCCGGGAAGCCTCCGCCGGCCGCTCCACCGTCCTCGCGCGGAACCGCACCGCGAGATCCCCTCCGCACACAGCAGCGGTGCCCCACTTCATATCGCGAGCGGGGCACTGCCCGGACTCGACCGGTCGTCGCAGCACCGGCTTCCTGGACCGATGGTGGATGCGCGTTCAGGGCCTCGGCGGGCTTCTTCCGACGAGGTTTCTGCGGGGCCTGTTCGAGCCAGGACACTCTGCTCTCAACGACCCAGCGGTGTCTGCCGAGCCGCTGCGAGCACTCGATGCCCGAGTCGCTGATCCCCTGTCCCGACGAGAGCCCACCCGGCCTGGCGACGTTCTCCACCGCCACACGCCTGCCCCGGGCGCAGGTCGACCCACCTCACCGGCTGCGACACCGTCCCAGGACAGGACCAACCGCCTCGGTCTCTCACCCGCCGGACAGTGCACACACGCCCCAAGAACAGTCCCCTACCAGCGGCCGAACACCCATGACCGACTCGGGGATCGCCCCGACCCGCGTACGGACACGGCGGCTCTAGGGATCTCCTGGTGCGATCCACGCGAGCATGAGGGTGACCGCCGATCATGGGCCGCCGCCGGTATCACCTGGAGAGCCGTGACCATCAACTACGTCGTTCAGAGCGTCGTCCTGTCACTGGTTCTTCTGGGTTCGGCGGCGGGCAAACTGACACGGCGGAAGTCGATCGTCAACTCGATGCGCGGGGTCGGCGTGGCCGAGTCCTGGCTGCCGCGGCTGGCGCTGCTGGAGATCGCAGGAGCGGCCGGCCTGCTCGTCGGGCTGGCCCTGCCGCCTCTGGCGGTGGCCGCCGGCGCGGGAGTGCTCCTGTACTTCTGCGGCGCCGTGGTCTTCCACGTCCGGGCGCACGACCGCAAGGGCATGATCGCCCCCACCGCGCTCGCGGTGACGGCACTGGCGGCCACCCTGCCGGCCGTCCAGAACGCCTGACCGCCACGCCCAGAACGCCTGACCGCCGCACTGTGCCGACCCATACTTCCCGGACAGGATTCCATGCTGTTCCCTCCCGAGGCCGCGCCCTCCTGCACCGTCCCTCTCCGAGGCGAGATACGCCCCGATCGACCTCTGATCGTGACGGCCGCGGAGGCGGAGGCGGCACGTTTCGACGACACGTTCCCCGTGCTGATCACGGGCATGGGGAAGGTGCGGGCCGCCATGGAACTGACGCTGGCGCTGTCGTCGGCACGGCCCCGGGAGATCGTGAATCTCGGTACGGCCGGAGCCCTGAAGGCATCGCTGAGCGGGCTGCTGGAAGTGTCCCGGGTCATCCAGCACGACCTGCCGGACGACGTGTTGCGCCGGCTCAGCGGGGTCTCCTACGGCCGTCCGCTGACCCTGCGCCCCGAAACCGGGCCCACCCTGGCCACCGGTGACGCCTTCGTCACGGACGGCCGCGTCCGCGATCTGCTGGCCGAGCGGGCCGACCTGGTCGACATGGAGGGCTATGCGATCGCCTCCGTGGCCGAGCGGTTCGGTGTGCCGGTACGGATCGTGAAGTACGTGAGCGACCGGGCCGACGAGAGCGCCGAAGCGGCCTGGCCCGAGGCCGCGGCGGCGGCCTCGGACGTACTGGCCCGCTGGATCAGGGACCATCTCGCCTGACGTGCCGCAACAGCGGGCGCGGGATCTCGACCTGTTCATTCGTGCGGTGACCCGCCCAGGCGCCGCGGACCACTGGAGGATCATGTCTCGTCGCCTGTTCACCTCGGAGTCTGTGACCGAGGGTCACCCCGACAAGATCGCTGACCAGATCAGCGACACCATTCTCGACGCCCTGCTGCGCGACGACCCGGCGTCCCGGGTCGCGGTCGAGACCCTGATCACGACTGGTCTGGTGCACGTGGCCGGTGAGGTCACCACCAAGGCCTACGCGCCGATTCCGCAGCTGGTGCGGGACAAGATCCTCGAGATCGGCTACGACTCCTCCGAGAAGGGCTTCGACGGTGCCTCCTGCGGCGTGTCGGTGTCCATCGGCGCGCAGTCCCCGGACATCGCGCAGGGTGTCGACACGGCGTACGAGTCCCGGGTCGGGGACTCTTCCCACCGAGGCGAAGAGGACGAGCTGGACCGCCAGGGCGCGGGCGACCAGGGCCTGATGTTCGGCTACGCCTCCGACGAGACGCCGACCCTGATGCCGCTGCCGATCTTCCTGGCGCACCGTCTGTCGAAGCGCCTGTCGGACGTCCGCAAGAACGGCACGATCCCCTACCTCCGTCCCGACGGAAAGACCCAGGTCACCATCGAGTACGACGGTGACAAGGCCGTCCGCCTGGACACGGTCGTCGTCTCCTCGCAGCACGCGAGCGACATCGACCTGGACTCCCTCCTGGCCCCCGACATCCGCGCGTTCGTCGTGGAGCCGGAGCTGAAGGCACTGCTGGACGACGGCATCGAGATCGACACCGAGAACTATCACCTGCTGGTGAACCCGACCGGCCGCTTCGAGATCGGCGGCCCGATGGGTGACGCCGGCCTCACCGGCCGCAAGATCATCATCGACACCTACGGTGGCTTCGCCCGCCACGGCGGGGGCGCGTTCTCCGGCAAGGACCCGTCCAAGGTCGACCGCTCGGCCGCGTACGCGATGCGCTGGGTGGCGAAGAACGTGGTGGCGGCGGGTCTGGCGGCCCGCTGCGAGGTCCAGGTCGCCTACGCCATCGGCAAGGCCGAGCCGGTCGGCCTCTTCGTGGAGACCTTCGGCACCGCCGAGGTCGAGGTCGAGAAGATCGAGAAGGCCATCGACGAGGTCTTCGACCTCCGCCCGGCCGCCATCATCCGCGACCTCGACCTGCTGCGGCCGATCTACGCCCAGACCGCCGCGTACGGTCACTTCGGCCGTGAACTGCCCGACTTCACGTGGGAGCGGACCGATCGCGTGGCGGAACTGCGCAAGGCCGCGGGGGCATAGCGAGACGACGCCACGCAGGCAAACGGGCCTTGTCCCCCATGGGGGACGGGGCCCGTTTCTCATGGGGAACGGTGGAGGAACGGGGCCCGTGGTCAGGGACGGCCCAGGCGGCCGGCAGGGTCGCGCAGACGCGCGGACCACTCGGGGCCGCGCAGGGCGTCCGCGGCGTCGCGGGGAACGCTGAGGTGGACATCGCGGCTGTAGTCGTCGTCCGGGGTGGGCGTGACGAGGACCGCCCATGGAAGGAGGCTCGCCGGATACTCGAACCAGAACGGTCGTCCCACGCCGAACTCGACGGCGTAGACCGGAAGTCTGCTGACGTTGTTCAGGGCGACCGTGCCTTCGAAGGCATCCAGCGCCATCCGGCTGAGCACTCTTCCGGAGCGTCCGGCCCGGCGCTGGGCATCCAGGAATGCCGTCTCCTGGCACACCCGGGCCAGGGTGACTCGGTCCACGGCGGACCGCACCGCATGGACGGCGTGGGCGAGGGGTTCCTCGCGCAGCTCGCGGGACGGGAGCACGGCCGTGGTGTTGGACACGGCGTTGCCTCCGTAATCGTCCGGCAGGCGCTCTTTGAGCGTTTCCCGCAGGCCGACCACGATCCCCAGGCGTTCCTCGGCGTCGGGAGCCCGGTCGCGCAGCGCGCCGAGGACCCGCCACAGGTGGGCCCCGAGAGCGTCACCGCTGGAGGCGGGCGCCCGGTCGGGGTCCTGTCCGTCCCGTGCCGCCTCCCGCAGCGCCAGTACCTCCCGGGCCGTGAACCTGACGGTGAAGGTGCGTACGTGACGGGCGCGGGCGTTGACCGTCCAGAGGAAGCCGAACTTCTGCCGGCCGGTGACCACGGCGTACTGGGAGTCGTCCGGCGCGGGACGCGCTTCGTCGGCGAGGCCGTCGATGACGCCGCGGTCGTACGGCGATGCGGGCCGGTCCTGACCCGCGTGGACGCGGGACCAGTGGAGCAGGAAACCGAGGTATCCGGCGCCGTCGACGACGCTGTGGTTGATGGAGACGCCGAGAACGGAACCTCCGCCGCGCATGTGGGTGACCTTGACGGTGAGCAGCGGGGTGTCGTGGCCGACGACGCGGAAGGGGTTGACGGAGCGGACGTACCGGCGCAGATCGCGGCCGACGGGTCGGTCGGGCCCGTGGTCCGGCATGGCGTGCTCGGAGCGGGACACCTCGAAGACCGCTCCGGCGTCGCCGCACACGACGCTGAGGCCGCCGTCCGTGTCCCGTTCGAGGCGGCCGGTGAGCATCGGGTAGTGGGCGAGGGTGCGTCGCAGGGAGTCCTGGAGGGCGTCGGCGTCCAGCGTCTGCCGGTAGTAGAAGGTCCGCGGTGTGGCGAAGGTGCCGTTCACCAGGTCGTGGACGCCCAGCCGGACCCGCTCGCCGGTCGGGCCTCCGCCGTGCAGGACGACGGTGCGCTCGGGGGTTCGGGGCCGTGGGCCAAGTCTCATGACGCGTCTCCAAGTGTCCGCGGGGCCGGCGTCCCAGCGCTCTTCAGCGTGCAGGACCGGGAGCGATGAAATCCCTAGATCACGCGCGGGGATGCCTCGGCGAGAGGTGTCGAGGATCCCCATGCTCTTGGTGGATCCCTAGAGTTGCCCGGCCTTCCTGGCCAGCGGCCGGGCACGCGTGCTGGTCTGGAGTTCCCCCGATCGATCGATACGGGCGTGGGGACCCGCTTCGACTGCAAGCCGGCCGTCCGTCTCGTCCCCACCGGCACACACAGGAGGCCATCAGCCGATGGGGAACGACAAGACCGAGATCCTCGATCTGGTGCGTGAGTACCACCGCTCCACCGTCTCGTCGGGGTTCGTGCCGGGTGTCACCCCGGTGCTGGCCTCGGGTGCGGTACTCACCGAGGACGACCGGGTGGCGCTCGTGGAAGCGGCGCTCGACATGCGGATAGCCGCGGGCGTCAGCTCGCGCAGGCTGGAGCGGTCCCTGGCGAAGTACTTCGGTCTACGCAAGGCCCATCTGACCAACTCCGGCTCGTCGGCGAATCTGCTGGCGCTGAGCAGTCTGACCTCACCGCAACTGGGTGAGGACCGGCTGAAGCCGGGCGACGAGGTGGTGACGGTCGCCGCCGGATTCCCCACGACTGTCAACCCGATCCTGCAGAACGGTCTGCTGCCCGTCTTCGTCGATGTCGAGCTGCACACCTACAACGCCTCGCTGGAGCGGGTGGAGCAGGCGATCGGCCCGCGCACCCGGGCGATCATGATGGCGCACGCGCTGGGCAACCCCTTCCAGGTGCGGGAGATCGCCCAACTGGCCGAGGACCGCGGCCTGTTCCTCATCGAGGACAACTGCGACGCCCTGGGCAGCACCTACCAGGGGCAGTTGACCGGGACCTTCGGAGATCTCGCGACGGAGAGCTTCTACCCCGCCCACCACATCACGATGGGCGAGGGCGGCTGTGTGGTGACGGACAACCTGATTCTGGCCCGGATCGTGGAGTCGATGCGGGACTGGGGTCGTGACTGCTGGTGCGAGCCGGGTGAGGACAACCGCTGCTTCAAGCGCTTCGAGCACCAGATGGGGTCGCTGCCGGAGGGCTACGACCACAAGTACATCTTCTCCCACGTGGGCTACAACCTGAAGTCGACGGACATCTCCGCCGCGCTCGGGCTTCAGCAGCTGAGCCGGATCGACGAGTTCGGCACAGCTCGCCGGCACAACTGGGCGCGGCTGCGTGAGGGCCTGGACGGGTTGCCTCACCTGCTGCTTCCGGAGGCGACGCCGGGCAGTGACCCGAGCTGGTTCGGCTTCGCCATCACGGTCCGGCCGGACGCGCCGTTCGCGCCGGGCGCGCTCATCGACCACCTGGAGACCAGCAAGGTGGCCACCCGGCGCTTCTTCGCCGGCAACCTCACCCGCCACCCCGCCTACGAGGGACGCGAGTTCCGCGTCAGCGGACCGCTCACCAACAGCGACATCACGACCGAGCGGACCTTCTGGATCGGGGTGTACCCGGGGCTCACCGAGGAGATGATCGACCACAGCATCGACACGGTGATCGAGTACGTGACGCTGCCCCACTGAGCACGCGAACGGGGCCCGGGGCCGTGGGGGACGCACCAACAGCGTCCCGCACGGCCCCGGGCCCCGTTCGGCGACCGCCGGAGTTCAGCCGACCGCGGGCGGCGTCCCAGGCTTCCAGCAGTTCAGCGACTCGGACCGCACCGCCCGCCGCACGCACGTCCTGCCACATCCGGGCGCGGGCGCCGCTCTCCTCGACCGCCGCGGCGAAGATCTCGTCGACGACCTGGGTGACGCGGTGGCCCCGGGCGAGGAGTTCGCGGGTCACTCCCAGGGTCGAGCGATGTGGCCGAAGCCCGCGAACAGCAGCACGGCGTAGTGACGGGCGGGATCGGGCGTGCTGGACGGCATCGGCTCTGAGGTCGGGTGTGCGGACGACGCCCGCGGCTGCGGGAGCTCCCGGCGCGGCGCCGGTCAGCGGGCGGCGTCGCGGAGCGCCGTGTAGTGCGTGAGACAGTCGTCGTAGCCGGCCAGGAGTCCGGCTGCCCCGGCCTGGGCGACCGAGATCGCCGACGAGTCCTTCTGCGACATC
>NZ_LRTR01000916.1 GCF_001550375.1 Streptomyces europaeiscabiei
CGGGCCGTACGCGGCGCCGGGCGCCGGGGCCGCGGCGGCAGGACCGCCGTAGCCCTGCGATGCCGGGGGAGGAGGCGGTGGCGGCACGGGACCGGACACGACAGCCGTGGACGCGAAGCCGCCTGCGGCACCCACGGTCGCGGAGCCGACCACGGCAGCCGCGGGTGCGGCGGTCGTGGCAGGGCGGGGGCCGACGGCCTCGTACCCGGTGAACAGGTCGGCGAGCCCGGCCGGAGGCTCGCGCCAGCCGGAGGGTGCGGGTGCGGGCTGACGGCGTCCGATCCGGACCGAGCGGAGCCTCGGCAGGTCGGTACGACGCCGAAGATCGGCGGTGGCCAGGGCGATGCGCACGCCGGTCCAGTCCTCGCCGGTCCGCTGGGCGACCGAGGCCCGCAGCACCAGACGGCCGGTGCCCTCGCCCTGACGGTGCGTGAGACGGTAGGTCGGTACCCAGACGGCGCCCGGCACCCCGTACTCCACCTCCACCTCCACCTCCGGCTCCGCGTCGTCGGCGCCGTCGAGGGTCAGGACCGCGCAGACCGTGGTCTCCACATACGCTGACGGTGCGTCGGTGGAGGCGCGGGCGAGCCTGTCGGCGGCGACGGTGAACTCGTGCTCGACGTGGTGCAGTGCCTCCTCCAGCTCGACGAGGCGGGCGTGCAGTCCGGCCAGTCTCTCGTCGACGAAGTCCGCGAGCTCCAGCCACGCGTCGACCGGGGTGCGGCGGTGCGGGTCCTCGCGCTTGCGGGCAGGTGGGACCGGGTGGAGTGCCCTGACCTCCTCGATCAGGCTCGACTGCCGGTCCCGGCGTCCCCGTGCCGCCGCGTACTCGTCTCGCAGGCGATCGACCTCGCGCCGCAACTCGTCGGTCGTGCCCGTACCGAGCGGCTCGGCCTCGACGTCCACCCGGGCCTCGGTGACACGTATCCCGGGGGCGCCCAGGACCCGCACCCGCAGCGATCCCGGGTCCAGCGAGCGGGGCAGTCCCGTCACCCGTACCCGGCCGTCGGGCGGCACGATGCCACGGGCCAGGCGGCGGCAGACCGCGCCCTGCGCGTACACCACGACCGAATCGAGGGTCGACCCCCACCTCTGTGCCGACTCCGCCGACATGTGCTCCACCCCCGCCGTGTCCATGCTGAGCGAAGCCTACGCCCGGGCGGTCCGCACGTTCGCGTCGCCTCAGGGGGACGGTGCCCAGGTCCACAGCCTCGTCGGCCGTGCAGTCGTCCTCCCGTCCCCCGCAGGGCCGGGTGGTACGCGCTTCAGCGGTGAGGGCGCGGCCCGGACGCTGCCGCGGCGGGCCCGGCACGGACGTCCGACGCCGGCCGGCCTGGCGGTCGCCGTCGGCGGTCCGGGCCTGGACGCACTCCGCATGCCGCGGATCGTCAACGCCCGTCCCCTGCACGTGCCGGCCCGGGAACCGGCGGGGCGACAGCCTCCACGACATTCTCGACACCCCGTACGCAGGCCTGCCACATCTGCTCCCCGGCAGCCCTGGCCCTGGAGATCGGCGAGATCCGTCCGCACCGCCCGCAGCCGCTGCGCCGCTGCGGGGTCTGGGATCCGGTGTCGTGACAGACCGGCTGGAACCGGGCGAGGAGAACCCCTGCCTCGGGCCTAATTAGGTTAGGCTAACCTTTGCTTGTGAGATCTGGTGAGGAAGCAGCCGACGCCCCGCGGCTACGCGGCCACGAACTGTCGGCCACGGGTGTGACCGTGTCCTACGACGGTGTGGACGTCGTGCACGACGTCGTGATCGGACTGCGGCCCGGCGAGGTGACCGCCCTGGTCGGTCCCAACGGCAGCGGGAAGTCGACGCTTCTGCGGACGATGGCCCGGTTGCAGCGGGCCCGTCACGCCGCGCTCAGGATCGACAGCGACACCGACGGCCTCGCACTGACCGCCCGTGAGTTCGCGCGGCACGTGGCCCTGCTGACCCAGGGACGGCCCACGCCCAGCGGGCTGACCGTGCGCGATGTCGTCGAGTTCGGCCGCTACCCCCACCGGGGCCGTTTCGGCCGCCGGGACCCGGACGCGACGGCCGCGGTCGACCGCGCGCTGGCGCTGACCGGTGTCACGGACCTCGCCGAGCGAGGCGCCGACCACCTGTCCGGCGGCCAGTTGCAGCGGGTGTGGCTCGCCGGCTGCCTCGCGCAGGAGACCGGCGTGCTCCTGCTGGACGAGCCGACGACCTATCTCGACCTGCGCTACCAGGTCGAACTCCTCGACCTCGTCCGCGACCTGGCGGACGACCACGGGATCGCGGTCGGCGTCGTCCTGCACGACCTCGACCAGGCGGCGGCCGTCGCCGACCGGATCACGCTCCTCGAAGCGGGCCGGGTCGTCGCCGAGGGCCGACCCGAGGACGTCCTGACGCCGGAACGCCTGAGCGCCGTCTACGGCATCCGGATCGACGTCGACACCGACCCCCTCACCGGCCGGCTGCGCACCCGCCCGATCGGCCGTCACCACACCCGCGACATCCCCGACACACGCGACACCCCAAGCGAAAGGCTCGGCTCCACCTCATGAGACGTCTCCTGCTCACCGCGGCCACCACCGCCGCGGCGCTCACCCTCGCCGCGTGCGGCACCACCGAGCCCGCCGCCGACAAGTCGGAGAAGCCCTCCGAGGCGATCACCCTCACCGACTCCACCGGCAAGAAGGTCGAACTCGACGGCCCGGCCACCAAGGTCGTCGCCACCGAGTGGAACGAGGTCGAGTTCCTCGTCACGCTCGGCGTCGACCCCGTCGGCGTCGCCGACGTCAAGGGCTACAAGACGTGGGACCAGGCCGTCCCGTTGAAGAACGAACCGAAGGACATCGGCACGCGCGGCGAGCCGAGCATGGACACCGTCGCCGCCCTCGCGCCCGACCTCATCGTGGCCTCCTCCGACCTGCCGCCCGCCGCCGTGAAGCAACTGCGCCAGATCGCCCCCGTGCTGGGGATCCAGTCCGCGGACGCCTCCGACCAGATCGGGAAGATGCTGGAGAACCTCGACCTCATCGCCAGGGCGACAGGCACCACCGACCAGGCCAAGACCGTCCGCGAGGGCTTCGAGGCCAAGGTCGATGAAGGCAGGAAGGCCCTCGCCGACGCCGGTCTCGACGGCACGGACATCGCCTTCGCCGACGGCTACGTCACCTCCAACCAGGTCTCGCTGCGCCCGTACACCAGCGGCTCGCTCATCGGCGCCGTCAACGAGCGGATCGGCCTCAAGAACGCCTGGAAGGTCGAGGGCGACGCCGACTACGGTCTCGGCACCACCGATGTCGAGGGCCTCACCGACCTGCCGAAGGACGTGCAGTTCGCCTACATAGGCAACGACGAGGACGACACCAGCACGCCCTTCACCGGCGCGCTGGCGAAGAACGCCGTGTGGACGTCCCTGCCGTTCGTGAACGCCGGTGACGTGCACCGACTGCCCGACGGCATCTGGATGTTCGGCGGTCCCGAGTCGATGGAGGCGTACATCGACGCCGTCGTCGACGCGCTGACGAAGAAGTAGCGGCGGACGAGGACACACACCGGACGAAGAAGTAGAAGCAACGGAGCCATGGCCGTCACCGCCACGCCCCCCGCCACCCGTCCGTCGACGGCCGCGCCCCGGC
>NZ_LRTR01000917.1 GCF_001550375.1 Streptomyces europaeiscabiei
GGTGCCCGCGCCGGTGGCGGCGGGGGCGGCGTCGGGGTGCAGGACACGGCCGTCACGGACCGCGCTGTACGGGCGTGTGCGGGCGACGGCGGCGAACAGGGCCGTACCGTCCGCGTCCTCGGCGTCACCGGGCAGGTCCACCAGCTGGAAGCGGCCCGGATGTTCGGCCTGGCCGGAGCGGACCATGCCCCACAGGGCGGCACCCGCGACGTCCGGGGTCCCGGTGTCAGGGCCCGCGTTCACCGCGCTCCGGGTGACGAACACCAGCCGTGAGTCGGTGAACCGGTCGTCGGCCAGCCAGCCGCACATCAGGTCGTGGGCGCGGGTCAGGTGGCCGCGGACCGTCTCGGGCATGCCGGGGCCGCCCGTGCGGTACGGCGCGGGAGCCACGAGGACCACGTCGGGCATGGTCATGCCGGTGTCGACGGCCTTGCCGAGGGCTTCCAGGTCGGCGTAGGTCTCCAGGTGGACGCCGGTCGCGTCGAGTGCGGCGACCGCCCTGTCGTCGCCGGTGCCGAGCACGATCCAGCGCGTCGTCTGCGGGCGCGGCGGCTCGGGGGCCGGGAGGGTTTCCTGCCAGTCCAGGCACAGCAGTTCGGGCCGGTCGGCCCCGGTGCCGGGTGCGGCGGACACGGTGCGCAGGGTGATCGCGTCGGCGGTGGCGACGGGCTGCCCGGTGGTGTCGGTGACGAGAACCCGGTAGCCGTGGTCGTGGCCCGCCGGGGTGAGCCGCACCCGCAGCGCGGTCGCACCGGTGGCATGCAGGGTCAGTCCGGTCCAGGCGAACGGCAGCATGGGCGCCGTCGCCTCGTCGTCGCCCCGGAGGCCGGGACGACGGACCAGGAGCGCCTGGACGGCGGCGTCGAGCAGCGCCGGGTGCAGGGCGTACCGCGCGGCGTCCTCCCGGTACGGCTCGGGCAGCGCGGCCTCGGCGTACACCTCGTCGCCGCGCTCCCACACGGTGCCGAGGCCTTGGAAGCTGGGCCCGTAGGCGAACCCGGCGGCGGCGAACGCCGCGTAGGGGTCCTGGCCGGGGACCTGCTCGGCGCCGGGCGGCGGCCAGGCGGCCAGGTCGTCGGCGGGGGC
>NZ_LRTR01000918.1 GCF_001550375.1 Streptomyces europaeiscabiei
CGAGCGCGCCGGTGCCGCCGGTGACGAGGACGGTGCCGCGCGGCCTCCAGTCCCGTGCGGCCGCCTTGCCACCGGTGGCCGCGTGCACGAGTCTGCGGCCGTACGCCGTGCCGCCCCTCAGTGCCACCTGGTCCTCCTGCGTGCCCGCGGCGATGACGTCGAGCAGCAGGTCGACGCCGCGGTCCGGGCCGGTCGCCGGCAGGTCGACGAGACCGCCCCATCGCTTGGGGTGCTCCAGGGCGGCGGCCCGGCCGAGGCCCCAGACACCGGCCTGCGCGGGTGCCGTCGGCGCACCATCACGGCCACACCCCACGGCTCCACGGGTCACGCACCACAGGGGCGCCTCGATTCCCGTGTCGCCGAGTGCCTGTACGAGCGTGAGGGTTGCGGCCAGCCCCAGCGGCACCGCCGCCCACTGCGGGTGCGGCCGCTCGTCGAGCGCCAGCAGCGACAGGACCCCGGTGAACGCGCCGACAGACTCGGCGGCGGGTGTGAGCAGGGCGCCCAGGCCGGCCCGGCTCAGATGGTCGGCGTCGACGATCACGACGGCGGCGCGGGCGCCGCGGGCCTCCAGCGCGGCCACGGTCTCGGTGACCGACTCGTCGTCCGCGAGCGGGGCCGGGACGGCGAGCAGCCAGGTTCCGCCGGTGGCGGCGCGGGCCGGAGCGGGCAGGGCATGCCACTCCACGCGGTACCGCCAACCGTCGATCCGTCCCTGCTGACGGCGTGTGTTCCGCCAGGCGGCCAGGGCCGGAATCACGGTCTCCAGCCCGTCCTCGATACCGAGCGTGCCGGCCAGCTCC
>NZ_LRTR01000092.1 GCF_001550375.1 Streptomyces europaeiscabiei
CGCGGCTGCCGCAGCACCGGTCGCCGCGCGGTCACGGCCGCCGCCGTCACCCTCGCGGCCCCGTTGCTCCTCACCGCGGGCACCGTCACCCCGGCCTGGGCGCACGGAGCGCCGACGGATCCGGTGAGCCGGGTCTCGGCGTGTTCGCCCGAGGGCGGCAGTCAGGGGTCGGCGGCGTGCAGGGCGGCGATCGCCGCGAACGGCGCTCCGTTCACCGCGTGGGACAACATGCGCATCGCCGGGGTGAACGGACGGGACCGGGAGGTCGTCCCGGACGGGCAGCTGTGCAGCGGAGGGCTCGCCCCCTACAAGGGGCTCGACCTGGCCCGCGCCGACTGGCCCTCGACCCGCCTCTCCCCCGGCACCACGCTGGACCTGACCTACCGGTCGACCATCCCGCACACCGGGACCTTCAAGCTGTTCCTGACGAAACCGGGGTACGACCCCACGAAGCCTCTGACGTGGTCCGATCTGCCCGGGAAGCCGTTCGCGTCGATCACGGACCCGCCGCTGCGGAACGGCTCGTACCAGTTCTCGGCGAAGCTGCCCGCGGACCGGTCCGGGCACCATGTGCTGTACACGATCTGGCAGAACACGAGCACGGTCGACACCTACTACTCGTGCTCGGACGTGGTGTTCCCGGAGGCCAGGCAGGCCGACTCCGGTGCGAAGGGCGGGAGCGCGCGGGAGACGCCCGTCGGGAGCGAGAAGGGCGAGGAGGGCGAGGAGGCCGGAGCCGGGAGGCCGGCCGCCGACAAGTCCGAGCCCGCCACGACCGCGCCGACGCGGTCCACACAAACGCCGACCACCGGCGCCGACACCGGGACCGACACACAGGCGGCCGATCCCGGCAGCCCCGTCGCCTCCACGACCGACGAGAGCGGCGCCTGGGTGCCGCTGGTGGCGGGCGGCGCCACGGCGTTGGTACTCGCCGTGGGCACCGCCCTCCTCCTCCGCGGACGCAGGCGCCGCTCTCGCATCGACGGCTGACCGGCGAACGGCCGGACTGCCGATCGAGCAACTGATCGGTGACGTGCATCAGTTGAGTCAGTTACCGGCCGCCGGACCGGTAACTGACGTCGGGGGTCGGATCAGTTGGTGTAGACGGCCGCGCCGCCCTGGTTGGCGTCCGTGACGGGCGCGTACTTCGCCGTGAAGTAACCGGTGGCGAAGCACAGCGACGAGCCGGACGTCTTCGTGAACGGCTGGCTGGTGAAGTTGATGCTGTTGTCGCTGTTGTCGGACGTGCCGGTGATGCTGGCCGCCTGGTAGACGCAGTTGATGGTGCCCAGCAGGGTGCGCAGCACGACCGTGGTCTGCAGGACCGAGCCCGACGCCGGGCTGACCGTGACGACGCCGCCCGAGGTCACGCTGGTGGTGTACGGCAGGTTGTTGACGGTGACGCTGTTGACACCGAGCACGCCGAGGACGTTGCTGGTGCAGCTGCCGAAGGTGTGGGCGTCGACCGCCTCGGTGGCCGTGCCGGGCGCGGCCGGGTTGTCGGTGACCGTGGCGGTGAACGTCGACGCGGCACAGGAGACACCGCTCGTGCCCGTCGCGCTGGAGTAGAACTTGCCGGTCGTACCGGTCGCCAGCGACGCGTTGAGGACGTCGCCGACCGCGACGGCGTCGCCGGCGAGGCCGCCGGTGGTGAGCACGGAGTCCGCGGCGGAGGCCGGGCCGACGGCGGCCACCATCACGGCGGCGGTGGTGGCGGCGAGGGCAAGGAGGGATCGCGTACGCATGGGGGTGCCTCTTCTCATGATGTGAGGGCCGCGTGACGGCCCTCGGAAGGTGCGGGTGACGGCCCCCGCGAAGGCGGGGGCTGCGGTGAGCGCGCGAGTCGACACCGTTCGCGCGGGGGAACGCGGCGATGCCGCACGGCGCCGTACGGTCGCTGCCGATCCGTGACACGCCTTCTCCGTACGTGACGGATCGACAGCGACAGCCGGGGACCGGACACGGCCCAGTGGAGGGGAAGGCGACCGTGCCCGGCATCGCGGCTAGGAGTGGTGCTGCGTCGGGCCGCGCAGCGCGTTCAGGTGGCGCCACCCACACCCCGCCTGCGACGGGGTGTTCGGGACGGTGGCATGCGCTGCGCGTCGGATCCGGCGCCACGGATCCGTGGGGGAAACCCCGATGAGTTGTAGACCTGAGGGACAGTCAACGTCAAGGCATGGCAAGCAAGTTGGTGTCTCAAGATCGTTCATGGGATGGCCGGATTCGGGGGCCCCTGGCGGTAAAACCAAAGGTGAGAGATGTTCACCTTTCACAGGGGCGGCACAACCAACATCCTTTTGCCACAAGCGCCTTGACCCTTGATTGTAACCACCGGTAACTTCCCAAATGGCTACTGCGGCGTAGCAAGTAAGCCCTTGCACCTACGGGAGGTGCGGTCAGGCGTGCGCCGCAACCGCTGTCCGCGCCAGGACAACGTGCCGTTGAAGCCCCATCTGCAATGACTTGGAAGTCCAGGGAGCACACATGGCCTCGTCCTCGGACGCCACGGCGTCCACCAACGAAAGACCCGAGGGTCCCGAAGCGTCCGGCAGACGCGGGCGGGTCCGCCTGAAGCGCGCCGCCGTGATGGCGGTGCCGGCCACGGCGGTCGCAGCCGGTCTGATGATCCTCACCGCGCAGGGTGCTCTGGGTGTCCAGTTCGCCATCTCCGGCATGCCGTTCGTGGTCACCGCCGACAAGCTCGAAGGCACCGGCTTCGCCCAGTTCGGCTCACTCGACCACATGATCGAGAACAGCCCGAACGAGGGTGACACCGGCGGCCAGGTGCTGGTCGTGACCTCGGTCGTGAAGAACGGCAAGCTGACGAACCTGTGCCAGAGCGTCGACCTCGGCGGCATCCAGCTGGTCCTCACCGCCGGCAACAAGGGCACGCCGGTGAGCGTGAAGAACCTGGCGATCGACTCCGACGACATCTCGGGCGACGCCTCGTTCAACAACATCGAGATCGGCCGTGACTCCAGCACGTTCGACAAGGTCGACCAGCAGGGCCCGCAGGGTGTCTACGGCCAGCAGGCCGACTCGGTCACCATCACCGATCTGTACCAGCACAACTACGCCGCCACCGCGGCCGTCTTCAAGCTCCCCGACCTGCACATGAGCTTCACGAGCGAGGGCTGCCCGCAGTGAGTCGATTCCGGGAATGGAGAGGACACCGGCCGTTCGCCGGTGGCCTGTTGCTGGTGCTGGGCGGCGCCGAGATCCTGCTGACCATGAAGGCACCGCTGCCGGTCATGCTGAAGGTCGGAATGCAGGGTCTGGCGGGCTACCTGCTGCCCTCGCTGATGATCGTGTGCGGGTTGCTGATCCTCTTCAACCCCACGCAGCGGCTGTTCTACTCCATCCTCGGGATCATGCTCTCGCTGGGCACCTGGCTCACCTCCAACATCGGCGGGTTCGTCGTGGGCCTGCTGATGGGCGCGGTGGGCAGCACGTTGGCCTTCGGCTGGCTGCCGGATCAGGAGCCCCGGCCGAAGCGCTCCGCGAAGCGGAGAGAGAAGCACGCCGTGGAGATCGGGTAGTCGAGGTCGTTCGGCGGGTGCAGGTGGTTCGTGATTGATCGCGCGGTTCCCCGCGCCCCTGAAGGGGCGCGGGGTCGGCTTCTACCGTGCGGCCGTGGCCGCGGCTGCCGTGAGGGCCGTGCGCAGGCGTTCCGCGTTCGTCCAGTAGCGGTCGTGGGAGAGCGGGACGCGCCAGTAGAGGCCGGGGCCCGAGGTGCGGCGCAGCGGCGGGACGGCCACATGGCTGCCGCGGCCGAGGACCTGGACGTCGGGCAGGCGCCATTCGGACGCGTCGCCCGGGGGAACCAGCCAGTACATGATGCCGCCGTAGCCGTCCTTGATGACGGCGCCCGTCTCGTCCCCGAGGGACTTCAGAGCGAGGGCGCCCAGAGCGACCGGCACCCGTACGCCGGTCCACCAGCGCCCGGCCGGCACAGTGCGCACTTCGGAGCTGTAGGAACACATCCAGCGCGGGGCCCTGCTGACAGTCATGGCACTCACCGGCATTTCATGGAGGGTGGGCCCGATCCTAGGAGTCGGCCCGGAACCCGACTTGCGGGTACGCGCAGGGAAGTTGCCGTCGTACGCAGCGGACGCCACGTGATCTCGCCCGGCGACGCTACGGGGTCGTAGCGTGACCGGTCATACACGTTGTGCTGTTGGACTGTTTTCGACCGCAGGAGGGCCCGATGGGCAACCCCACCCCCATGGTGATTGACGCGACCGGCCGTGACATCCACGGCGAGGCCGCCCGTATCCGCGAGGCGGGTCCGGCGACCCGGGTCGTACTGCCGGGGCCGCCCACCGTCGAGGCCTGGGCCGTCAGCAGCCCCGAGCTGCTCAAGCGGCTGCTCACCGATTCCCGGGTGTCCAAGGACGCGCGGCAGCACTGGCCGAGGTTCGGGGCCGGTGAGATCACCCCGGAGTGGCCGCTGTTCACCTGGGTCGCCGTGCAGAACATGTTCACCGCGTACGGCGGTGACCACAAACGGCTGCGCGCACTGGTCTCCAAGGCGTTCACCGCGCGCCGGACTGCCGCGCTGCAGCCCCGCATCGAGGAGATCACCGAGGAGCTGCTCGACCGGGTCGAGGAGTGCTTCCGGCGCGGGGAGGCGGTCGATCTGCGGGAGGAGTTCTGCTACCCGCTGCCGATCCAGGTGATCAGCGAGCTGTTCGGGCTGCCCGAGGAACGCGGGCCGCTGCTGCGGGAGCTGGTGGACAAGATCTTCGACACCTCCGCCGACCCGGGCGAGATGACCGCCGCCTACGAGCGGCTGTACGGCGTGCTGGGCGAACTCGTCACCGCCAAGCGGGAGTCGCCCGGTGAGGACCTCACCTCCGGGCTGATCGCGGCTCGTGACGAGGACGACACCCGGCTCAGCGAGCAGGAGCTGCTGGACACCCTGGTGCTGATGATCAGCGCCGGGCACGAGACCACGGTCAACCTCCTCGACCAGGCCGTGCACTCCCTGCTGGCCCACCCCGAGCAGCTCGCCCATGTCCGGGAGGGGCGCGCCGGCTGGGACGACGTGGTCGAGGAGACGATGCGGTTCGAGGCGCCGGTGGCGAGCCTGCCGCTGCGCTACGCCGTGGAGGACCTGGATCTCGCCGAGTTCGGCGGCCCACGGGGCGTCGTGATCGGCAGGGGCGAACCGATCCTGGCCGCGTACGCCGCCGCCGGGCGGGACCCCGAGCGGCACGGGAAGGACGCCGACGTCTTCGACGTCACCCGCGCCGACAAGGAGCACCTCGCCTTCGGGCACGGCGTCCAC
This sequence comes from Streptomyces europaeiscabiei, assembly GCF_001550375.1. Lineage (GTDB taxonomy): Bacteria > Actinomycetota > Actinomycetes > Streptomycetales > Streptomycetaceae > Streptomyces > Streptomyces europaeiscabiei. Next base: position 5,291 of record NZ_LRTR01000092.1, read on the forward strand.
TTCTGCCTGGGCGCCCCGCTCGGCCGGATGGAGGCCCGGATCGCGCTCCCGGCACTCTTCGAGCGGTTCCCGACTCTCGAACTGAGCACCACGAGCGAGGAGTTGGGGTACGTGGAGTCGTTCATCTCCAACGGCCACCGCCGCCTGCCCGTCCGCGAGGCCTGACGGACGTCCCGCGTCCACCGGGCCCGACGGATGCCCTTCGTCCACCGGGCCCGACCGATGCCCCGCGTCCACAAGACTGACAGACGCACCGGCTCCGCCGGGCCCGACAGCCGCCCCGCCCCGCATCCGCCAGGCGCCTGCCGGCCGCTGCGGACAGACACACCGAACCCACCACGCCCGACGGACGACCCCCACCCACAAGACCTACGCCAGACACCCCGGACCCCCGGAGCCCGACACACACCCCACATCCGCCAGTTGCCCGACGGACGCACCGAATCCCTGATGCCCGGCAGGCCTCGTCTGCGGGGCGGCTATTCGCCGCGCCACCAGGTCAGCAGCCGGGCCCAGCCGCTCTTCGGACGGGTGGGTTCCGGCGGCCCGGCGGCGGCAGCACTGCCGTACGGCGCCGTCGAGCGGCGCGCGGGAGACGCGGG
>NZ_LRTR01000919.1 GCF_001550375.1 Streptomyces europaeiscabiei
GCCGCGACGGCACACACCGTCGCGGCCCCGCCGCTGCTTTGCTGTGCCGACGCGCGTGGTTCACAACAGGAGAGGAGCGTTCGGGTAGCCGTCCAAGGGGCTCGCACGCTCCGAACACGCACTACGCGGCGAACAGGTTCACTCCAGTCAGCCCCGCCGACAGCCGCACAGGCGCGGTGCCTCCTCCGTCTCGATCGCCCAGTCCGTCCGCAAGAGCGGGCTCGGCGACAATCGCAGTCCTCCAGATAGAGCATGGATGACTGCGGTGTTCCGGTCTCAGCCCGCCCGCACCTCGCCCTCGGCACCCCCGAGCGGCACCCGAGCGGCACCCGGCGACCGTACGGAAGGCACACACGCCACAGGTCGAAGCCAGGGACCGCATCGGCAGGAAGGCGATCCGGTTCAGCGCCACGTAGGGATCCATCTCCATCGCCACCGTCCCTCAGGACAGACACGACGACGCAAGCCGACTGCCCCCGTCGCGGTCAGGCTGCCGCATCCCGTGCCGGCTGATCCGGGTCCGCAGTCCACGACGCGAGGAAGAGGAGCCCGTCATGGGACGGGGTCCCGGGCGCGGCGGTCGAGATCACCAGTTTTTGAGCAGGGTCGGCTGTGCAGGTCAGGCTGTCCCAGTCGAGGGTGAGGTCGCCGACGAGTGGGTGTCGCAGCCTCTTGGTGCCCATCCGCAGTCCGGTCATCTGGCGGCCTGCCCACCACTGCCGGAAGTCGGTGTCAGCCACCGAGAGCTCGCCGACGAGGGCGGCCAACCCGGGGTCGCCAGGGCGCTTGGCGGCCTCCAGACGCAGGTGGGCGACGCAGGTCCGGGCGTTCGTCCTCCAGTCGCGGTAGAGCTCCCGGAAGGCGGGGTCGGTGAAGAGCAGCCGGGCGTAGTTGCGCTTCCTCTCGGGGATCCGGTCGAAGTCGGTGAGCAGAGCGGCTGCCAGGGGGTTCCAGGCGAGGATGTCCAGGTGCCGGCCCAGGACGAGCGCGGGAGTCGCTGTCAGCTCGTCCAGGATGCGCCTGAGCTGCGGGTGGACCTTCTGCGCCGGTCGACGGCGCGGTTCATACTCGCCACTCGCGGCCAGCTCGACCAGGTGGTCACGCCGGTCGTCATCGAGGTGCAGGACACGGACCAGAGCGGTGAGCACCGACCTCGGCACGGGGGCTCGCCCCTGCTCCAACCGCGCGTAGGAGTACGCGCTGATTCCCAAGAGTTGGGCGACCTCCTCACGGCGCAGCCCCGGCACACGCCGAGATGCCCCGGACTCGGGCAGACCCACGGTCCGCGGGCTCAGTTGGGCTCGGCATTCCTTGAGAAATTTTCCCAATTCAGGAAAATGCGCTTCGCTGTCCATACCAACCAGTGTCGCAGCATTCATCCGAAAACTGAGGGGGAGAGTTTTGTCCCAGGGTTCGGTAATTCACCTTTTCCCTCCCGAGTGCGCGGCGCCGGATCAGGCCGTCAGTCACACCGGTCGACCGGACCGGCCGGCGGGGCCGCCGCGCTGACCGGAGGCCCACGAGGCGAGGTCACGTAGCGCGTCGTACGACGGCGTGCCAGGCTCCGCCGTCCAGACGACGAGTTCCTGATCGGGATCGCTGGCGCAGGTGAAGGTGTCCCAGTCAAGGACGAGTTCGCCGACGACGGGGTGGTTGAACCTCTTCATGCCCAGCCTGCGCGACGGCACGTGACGGCTTCCCCACCACTGACCGAAGTCCCTGTCCTGCACGGAGAGTTCGCCGACCAGGCTGGTCAGCCGCGGATCGTCCGGGTATGTGGCGGCCTTCATGCGCAGATGGGACACGCAGCCACGGGCGACGGCCCGCCAGTCCGCGTACAGCGTCCGCATGGACGGATCGGTGAAGAGGATACGGACACAGTTCCGCTTGCCTTCCGGCACCTTCGCGAAATCGGTCACCAGGGCGGCGGCAAGCGGATTCCACGCCAGAATGTCCATACTGCGGCCGATCACCACGCCAGGACTCACGGTGAGATCGCCGAGCAGGCGGCACAACTGCGGGTGAGCCTTCTGGACGGCCGGGCGACGGTGTCGCGCCCTTTGCCGGCCGGCCAGCCCGAACAGGTGGTCACGCTGGTGATCATCCAGATGCAGGACATGGGCGAGAGCGGCCAGCACTGACGCGGACGGCTGGATGCGGCCCTGTTCCAGCCGTGTGTAGTAGTCGGTGCTGATGGCGGCGAGCAGGGCGACCTCCTCCCTGCGCAGGCCAGGCACACGCCGGCCACCGGTGTCGGGCAGACCGACGGTGTGCGGGGTCAACTCAGCCCTCCGCACCTTGAGGAATTGTCCCAGCTCGTTCAGATGCGCGTCGCTGGTCATGACAGCCAGTGTCGCACCGCTCGGTCTGCACGAGGGGGGTAAGAATCTCTCCCCTGGATAAGCGATGCCCAGGGTGGAATTCTCCCCTTTGCGGATTCCCTCAGAAGTGGCAGGGTCGATGGCGTGTTCGGCGATCAGAGTCGGCCTACGGAGAGCATTCACCCGAACAAGCGGGACGGCCAACCCCCGGGACGGAATTACTTTCCGCACGTCACCGATATTCCGTATTTCCATGCCGCAGGCGGAGGAGGCGAGTAGAAACAGTGCGGACGGATGTCACCTTCGAGGCCGCCCACCAGGGCGTGAGTGAAGGCGAACCCCATTTCCTGGAGAACCCCGTCCAGCGAGCCGAGGACATCAAGAGCGCCGTCAGCTACCTCGGCACCCAGCAGGACGTCGACCCCGACCACATCGGTGCGCTGGACACACCCACCGGCGGCGGCCACGCGGTGGTGTACGCCACCATCAGCGACCAGCCCATCGGAGCCGTCCGCACGGTCAGCGCCGCCTGCAGCGGCAGCCCTGGCGCGACAGGCTCGGCGGCGGTCAGGACCCGGCCGTCTACCGCGATCCCGTCGCCCGCGCCGGCCTCCTGTGTACGGACGAGGCTCTCGACGAGCCCATCCTCCTCGGACACATCGTGCCCGAGGAAGCCGACGAGACGACGCCGGACCATCGCCGGCAGGGGCACGAGCACTGCCGCACCGCACACGATGCGCACCTGCGGTCCGAGAACGCGTGCGTTGCGCGGTGTCGACCAGATCGGCCAGTACGACTCCTTCGCCAACATCGGAAGCCTCGCTCCGCGCCCGCTGCTGATGATCGTGGGCAGCGAGGCCGCCACGGCCCACGTCAGCCGAATGGCCGTCGAACAGGCCGGGAAATCGAAGGAGTTGTCCTGGCTCGACGGCGCCTCCCACTGCGACCTGTACGGCAAGGACGAACACGTCTCCCCCGCCCTCGCCAAGCCCACCCCGTTCTCCGGTGAGCACCCGACCCAACCCCCGGTCGATGGCCGGGCAGCCTGAATCCCCCCTCATACACACGCAAGGAGCACCACCCCATGTCCGAACGGAAGAAGTTCGCGCCGCCGGCCATCCAGGAGTTCGCCCCCAAGCTCGCCGAGGTGACCGACACCGTCCTGTTCGGTGACATCTGGGAACGGCCGGGTCTGTCCCCGCGCGACCGCAGCCTCGTCACCGTCACCGCTCTCGCCGCCCTGTACCGAACCGACCAGCTCGGCTTCCACCTCGGCAAGGCGCTGGAGAACGGCGTGACCAAGGACGAACTGGTCGAGGCCATCACCCATCTGGCCTTCTACGCCGGATGGCCCAACGCCATGACCGCGATGACCCTCCTCAAGGAGATCGTGGAGAAGTCCGACCAGTCCGGCTGATGCTCATCCGCCCGCACGCACCCCACATCGCGGGCTCTCCCCCACACACCGCCGCCGCACGGCCCGGCGGCAGCACCACACCAGAGGGACGACACCCCATGGAACTGCTGGAGCAGTCTCCCCCCATGAAGCTTCCTGCCGAGTGGTTCACCGGCGACGCCTACGCGGACGTGACCCACCGCGGCGAGGACGCCTCGCGGATGCGGGCCAACATGGTCCGGTTCACCCCCGGCGCCCGCACCGCCCGGTACTCCCACGGCCTCGGCCGGACCCTCCGCGTCGTCGAGGGCATCGCCCTGGTGCAGTCCCGTGGCGGCGACATCGTCGAGGCTCATCCCATCGACGTCATCCACACGCCCCCGGGCGAGGAGCACTGGCACGGTGCCGCGCCCGACCGGTTCATGGTCCATCCCGCCCTGTGGGAGACGGACGACGCCACCTGGCTCGAACACGTCTCGGACGACGACTACAACGGCCGGCGCGTCAGCACCCGTACCCGCCCCTGACACCACGACAGACCCGACAAGAGCTGGGAAGGCACCATGCGAGCAACCATCATTCACGCGCCCGGTGACATCCGGGTGGAGAACGTTCCCGAGCCGAAGATCACGGCACCGACGGACGCGGTCATCCGCACCGTCGCCGCCTGCGTGTGCGGCTCCGACCTGTGGAGCTACCGGGGCGTCCTGCCGGTCTCCGGTCCGCAGCCGATCGGCCACGAATACGTCGGCATCGTCGAGGAAGTCGGCAGCGACGTGTCGACCGTCAGGCCCGGCCAGTTCGTCATCGGCTCCTTCGTCGCCTCCGACAACACCTGCCCGATCTGCCAGTCCGGCTACCAGACTTCCTGCCGGCACGCGCAGTGGGTGAACGGCGCCCAGGCCGAGTACGTCCGCATCCCCCTCGCGGACGGCACCCTGGTCGCCACCCCGGAGCCGCCGGCCGACGAGCTGATCCCGAGCCTGCTGACCCTCTCCGACGTCATGGGCACCGGCTGGTACGCCGCCAAGGCCGCTGAGGTCAAGCCCGGTTCGACGGCCGTGGTCGTCGGTGACGGCGCGGTGGGCCTGTCCGGCGTCATCGCCGCGAAGGAACTGGGCGCCGAGCGCATCATCGCCATGAGCCGGCACGAGTCCCGGCAGAAGCTCGCCCTGGAGTTCGGCGCCACCGACATCGTCACCGAGCGCGGCGAAGAAGGCGTGGCCCGCGTGAAGGAACTGACGAAGGGCATCGGCGCCGACTCGGTCCTCGAGTGCGTCGGCACCCAGGAGTCGCTGCACCAGGCCCTGCAGTCCACCCGCCCCGGCGGCAACGTCGGCTTCGTCGGCTTCCCGCACGGCTCGCAGATCGAGGGCCAGGAGCTCTTCTTCTCCCACGTCGGTCTGCGCGGTGGCCCCGCCCCCGTGCGCGCCTACCTTCCCGACCTCATCGACCGCGTCTTCAGCGGCCGTATCGACCCGGGCAAGGTCTTCGACCTCGCCCTGCCCCTGGACGAGGCCGCCGACGGGTACAAGGCCATGGACGAGCGCCGCGCCATCAAGACCCTGCTGCGCCCCTGACCTGAAGCCCGGCGGTGGTGGGCGCCCGATCCGCCGCGCCCACCACCGCCGGCACCACCGAGCAGCAGCGGCCGTTCGACGGTCGCAGCCACGGCACAGAACGGACCGACAGCCATGACCAGCGAGGCGATCGCCACCGTCGAGGCGTACTTCGAGGCCTTCGGCACACGCGACATGGAGCGCATCCTCTCCCACTTCGCGCCCGACGCGACCTGGATGATTCCGGGTGATCCGGCCCTGACCCCCTGGGCCGGGAACCGCACCGGGCCGGAGGAGATCCGGCAGTCCCTCACCGCGTTCTTCGCCGCCGTCGAGCCACTCACATTCGGGCTGGGCAGCATGGTGGAGGCCGACGGACGGGTCCTGGCACCTGGCCGGTACGCCTCCCGGTTCCATCCCTCGGGGCAGGTGCTCGAAAGCGAGATGATCCTGCGATTCACCGTCGCGGACGGTCTGATCACCGACTACCGCGTCTTCGAGGACTCACTCGGAATCACCCGTACCCACCTCGGTGACCCACTCACCACCAGTCCCGCCTGACCGCAGGTCATCCGGTCCCTGCACCACGTCGGCGCCCATTCCCACGCCCTTCCCGGTCTCACGAGGGCCTGCCGGGGCGGCCTGGCCGTCACCGCGGTGACGGCCATCGTCGACGCTGCGGCAAGTCTTTTCCTGAGACCGGCCCGGCGACCGTGACGAGGCACCTTCCGCATGCCCGCGCTGAAGAGAAAAGAGATAGGAGAACCACCGATGGCGACATGGACCAGCGACGAGCTCAACCGCATCGCCGGAGCAGACGAGTTGGAGATGGCACCGCTCCGCCATGACGGCACCCTGCGGGCGCCGGTGCCGATCTGGGTCGTCCGCGACGGTGAGAACCTGTACGTCCGCTCCTTCCGGGGCACGGACGGCGGCTGGTGGCGCACGGCCCGCGCGAACCATCAGGGGCATATCCGCTCCGGCGGGGTCGACAAGGACGTCGTCTTCGCCGAGGTTCCGGACTCCGAGGTCAACGACCGTATCGACACCGCGTATCGCACCAAGTACGGCCGCTTCGGCGGCGCGTATGTCGATCCGATGGTGGCGGCACGCTCGACGACGCTGCGGCTGGTACCCAGATGACCAAGACCATCCTGGTGGAAGGCGCCGAGCCGCCACCGACACCCAGTCCCTCGCAGGAGTAAGCGCCATGCTCGGTCTCGAACTCGTCGTCGTCCTGGGTGCGGCCGTGCTGGTGGGCAACGTCCTGGGCCAGCGCTTCCGCGTCGCACCACCCGTCGCACTCCTCGTCGTGGGCACGCTCCTCGGTCTCGTCCCCGCCGTCCGCCAGACCCAACTCCCACCCGAAGTCGTACTGTTGCTCTTCCTCCCCGTATTGCTGTATTGGGAGAGCCTGACCACGTCCATGCGGGAGATCCGTACGAACCTGCGCGGTATCGTCCTGCTCAGCACGGTCCTGGTGATCCTGACCGCAGGTGCCGTGGCGGTTGCCGGGCACGCGCTCGGACTCCCGTGGGGACCTGCCTGGGCGCTGGGCGCGGCCGTGGCTCCCACCGACGCCACAGCCGTCGGCGTCCTGGCCCGCTCTCTGCCGCGCCGCCAGGTCACCGTGCTGCGTGCCGAAAGCCTCGTCAACGACGGCACCGCCCTGGTCATCTTCGGCCTGGCGGTCGGGATCACCGTCGGCGAGGAACACCTCACCCTTCCGCACGTCGGCGCGCTGTTCCTCCTGGCCTACGGCGGCGGGGCCGCGGTAGGCGTGGCGGTCGCGTGGATCAACATGAACCTGCGGCGCCGACTGGACGATCCCCTGCTGGGCAACCTCGTCATGATCCTGGCTCCGTTCACGGCGTATCTGCTGGCCGAGATGATCCATGCCTCAGGCGTCCTCGCGGTCGTCGTGAGCGGGTTGATCATGGCTCAGGTGGCTCCGAGCCTCATCCGTGCCGAGCACCGCCGCCAGGCACTGGCCTTCTGGCCACTGCTCACCTTCATCATCAACGGCGCACTGTTCGTCCTGGTCGGAGTGGAACTGCAGTACGCGCTGCGCCACCTGAGCCGATCCGATCTCAGGGATGCGCTGATCGCGGTCGGAGCGGTCAGCGTGGTTCTGGTCGCGGTCCGCTTCGCATTCCTGTTCTCCTCCGCGTACCTGATCCGCGCGATCGACCGACGTCCCCAGCAGCGGGACCTGAGAATCAGTCACCGGGCCCGCGTCGTCAGCGGACTGGCGGGCTTCCGGGGCGCGGTGTCGCTCGCGGTGGCGCTCTCGGTACCGGCAACACTCGACTCGGGCGAGCCCTTCCCCGACCGCGCCTTCATCGTCTTCGTCACCTCCGGCGTCATTGTCGTGACACTCGTGGTGCAGGGGCTGCTGCTGCCGGGCGTGGTGCGCTGGGCCCGGCTGCCTCGCGACACCTCCGTCGACGAGGAAGAGGTCCTCGCCGACACCACCGCGACCGAGGAAGCCCTCCAGGCGCTCCCGC
>NZ_LRTR01000920.1 GCF_001550375.1 Streptomyces europaeiscabiei
GGCCAGGACGGCGGCGGAGCGGCTGTGGACCAGCGAGGTCAGGGCGCCCGCCCACAGGGCGCGGGTCAGCCCCTCGTCCGGCCGGGCCCCGGCCCGCAGGGCACCGTCCATCCAGTGCCGGCCCTCGCCCCAGATACCGCCCGCGACCCAGTGGAACCACAGGCCGGCGGCGAGCCGCAGCCCGTGCTGGGCCTCGCCCGGGGTGGTGAGGCAGAAGTCGAGGGCGGCCCGGAAGTTGTCCTGGTCGATCCGCAGCCGTTCGGTGATCTCCGCCTGGTCGGGGCCGAACCAGGCCTGCTCGTACTCGGCGCCGAGCCGCGCGAAGTGGTCGCGGTGGCGCCGCCGCGTGTCGGTCGCCTCGCCCAGGTCGTGCAGCTTCTCCAGCCCGTAGTCGCGCAGGGAGACCAGCAGGCGGTAGCGCACCTGCCCGGCATGCTCCTCCCGGACGAGCACCGACTTGTCGACGAGCCCGGCGACGGCGTCCAGGACGGCGCACGGGGCGATCTCCTCTGGGGCACCGGCGGACTCCCCGGCGCAGACCGCCTCGGCGGCGGCCAGGTCGAAGCCGCCGACGAACACAGACAACCACGCCCACACCAACTGCTCCTGAGAGGTGCACAGTTCATGGCTCCAGTCGACGGCGGAGCGCAGGGTGCGGTGGCGGGGCTCGGAGGTCGGGCTGCCGCAGGTGAGGAGCTGGTAGCGGTCGTCGAGGCGTTCGACGAGCTGCTCCACGCCGAGGGCGCGCACCCGGACCGCCGCCAGCTCGATGGCGAGCGGCAGTCCGTCGAGGCGCCGGCAGAGGCGGGCCACGGCCTGCTGGTTCGCCTCGGCGACGGTGAAGCCGGGGACCACGGCCGCCGCCCGGTCGGCGAACAGCCGCAGCGCGGGGAAGGACTCGACCGCCGACGGGGTCAGCTCCTCCGGCGCGGGCGCGGGCAGTGGCGGCACCTCGAAGAGCTGTTCCCCGGCCAGCCCGAGCCGGTGCCGGCTGGTGGCGAGGATCCGTACGCCCTCGGTGGCCGCCAGCACGGTCCCCGCGAGGACCGCGCAACTGCGCAGCAGGTGCTCGCAGTTGTCGAGCACGATGAGTAGGCGCCGCTCGCGCAGGTGGTCGACGAGGATCTCCAGCGGGGGCCGTACGGTCTCGTTGCGGACGCCGAGCGCGTCGTTCACGGCGTGCGGGACGAACGCCTCGTCGCTCAGCGCGGCCAGCTGTACGAGCCACACGCCGTCCGGGAAGGCCCGTGCGACCTGTCCCGCCACATGCCCGGCGAGACGGGTCTTGCCCACCCCGCCGGGTCCCGTCAGCGTCAGCAGTCTGCCCGCCGACAACAACCGTCTGACACCGGCCGCCTCGTCCCGTCGCCCCACGAAGCTCGTCAGCTCCGCCGGGAATCCGGAAGTGCGCCGCGACTCCGATCCGCCCACGACCCTGGTCACGCCCTCAGTTGTGGTTCCCGTACGCGCTGTTGTAACCCCGAAGGGTAGGCAGCGGGCACGGGCGGGACGCGCGCTTCGTGGATTTCCCGCCTCTTCGGGTGAGGAGGGTTCGCGGGGCCGGGGCAGGTGCCGGGAGTCAGCCGGTGGTCGCCGCCGCCAGGATCGCTTCGACCACGCGGGGAGTTGAGTCCGGGTGCAGCCACAGGAAGAGGTTGGGCTCGACGAGCTCCAGCTCCATCACGCACGGCTGCCCGTCCTCCCCGGTGACGAGGTCGACGCGCGCGTACAGCAACTCGGGCCTCCCCGGCACTGCGGCCAACGCCCGCTCGGCGACGGCGAGTTCGGCCTCGGTAGGGGTCCAGGGCTCCAGATCGGGGTGGGCGGTCTTGTCGGCGTCGTACGCGGTGCCGGGTGCGAGCACCGCCCCCTTGCGGCTGGCGTGCAGCAGACGGCCCCCGAAGAACTGCAGGGCCCGCTCCCCGTCGGTGTCGATGCTCGTCACGAACGGCTGCACCATGGCGGTGAGCCCTTCGGCGTGCATCCGCTCGACGTGCCCTGCGGCGGTCTCCCGCTGGTCGGGGGTGTACCGGGCGGCGAACCGGGCGCCCGCGCCGGAGGTGGGCTTCACGACGTACTCGTGCGCCACGGGGAGCTCCACGGTCTCCCCCGGCGCGAGATAGGCCGTCGGCACGACGGGCACTCCGGCGCCGGCGAGGTCACCGAGGTACCGCTTGTCGGTGTTCCAGCGCACGACGCCGGCCGGGTTGGCGAGCCGGGTGGCCGCGTCGACCTTCTCCGCCCAGTCCACGAACTCGGCCGCGCGCCAGCTGTAGTCCCAGGTTGACCGGATGACGACGAGGTCGTGGCCGGCCCAGTCGGCCGCCGGGTCGTCCCAGTGCACGGCGGCCGCGTCGGCCCCGGCCTCCCCCAGCGCCCGCACCAGCACCGGCAGATCCCGGTCGTGGCTCGTCTCCGGCCCGGGGTCGTAGGTGGCGACGGCGATACGAGGGGCGGCGGGGCGGGCCACGGGGGCTCCATTCTCGTACGTCTGCGGCAGCCCTCCGGGCAGGTGCCCGGAAGGGGGTCTCCGGCGCAGGCTAACAAGCCCCGAGAGCCGAGAAGGAAGGGGTTTCTCCGCGACGGCGCTCCCGCTCACCCCACGGCCGGTCCCGTGACGAGGCGGCCCTTGCTGTCGTACGGCCAGACATTGGGGACGCAGCCGTTCATGCCCTTGATCTGCTGCATCATCGCCGGGGCGGGCTCGCCCTCGCCGGGGCAGCCGACGTGGCCGAGGCCGAGGAAGTGGCCGACCTCGTGGTTGATGATCAGGGCGCGGTAGGCCTTGACGTCCTTGGCGTAGACGGGGGTCGCCCGTTCCCAGCGTTCGAGGTTGACCATGACGTCGGCGCCGACGTTGCAGTTGTACTCGCCGCCGGTGTTCAGCCCGCCCGCGCCGCAGACGTCGTCGACCGTGCCGGGGGTCGCGACCTTGACGACGAAGTCGAAGGTGTCGCCGGAGACCCGCTGGAAGGCCCGGTCGCCGCCGGCCGTCCAGCCGCGCGGGTCGGCGAAGACGCCCTCCACCTCGTCGGCGACGTCAGCGGTGGACAGCGACAGCCCCTTCTCGACCTCGACCCGGTAGCGCAGGGGCGTGCCCTTCCCCACCTTGCCGCTGCCGCCGGAGGCCGTGGTGAACGTGCCCGGCCCGGTCCTGGGGATGGTCACCGGGGAGCCGCTGGGGGACGGCGAAGCCGACTTGCCCCCAGACGAGCCGGGCGAGGAGGCGGGGCTGCGGGGAGTCCCGGTGCCGGCGCCGGGACTCCGGCCGGCGCCGGCGCTGAGGCTGGGGCTGGGGCTGGGGCTGGGGCTGGACGAACGCCGGGAACGCTCGGACGAGGGCTCGGCGGACGCGACGGCCCCCGCCTCGCCGGCTAATTCCTCCGTGCCGCCGGTCGTCCAGGCCACCGCCGCGAATCCGGCGACACCGAGGGCCGCGACGGCGCCGAGTCCGCCCCACAGGGGCCCCTTCCCCCACCGTGCCGGGCCCTTCCGGCGCCGCCCCGAGCGCTTGGCCGACCCCTGCGCTGCGGCGCGCGCCGAACCGCTATGACGGCGGCGGGTGCGAGTGCGGGTACGGGCGCGGGAAGGTGTTGCGTTGTGCGGGGTCATGTTCCTTCAGAGTGTGATCGGTATGTGATCGGATGTGGCCGAGTCGATCACGAAACGATAACGGACGATCGGCATTGCTCCGCACCACCGCTTGACCTTCACCTTCGGTGAAGCCCCAGCATCGAACGCGGAACGAGGAACGGTCAGGACCTACGGGAAGCCGGGGAGAGCCATGGGAATGCTGACGATCGGGGCCTTCGCGAAGGCGTGCCGGCTGTCACCGAAGGCGCTGCGGCTCTACGACGAGCTGGAGCTCCTGCGGCCCGCCCGCGTCGACCCCGACACCGGCTACCGCTACTACGCCACCGAACAGCTGGAGCAGGCCCGGCTGGTGGCCTGGCTGCGCCGGCTCGGCATGCCACTGGCCCGAATCCGTACGGTGTGCGCGCTGGCACCGGGCCCGGCGGCCCGGGAGATACGGGCGTACTGGGCCGGGGTCGAGGCCGAGACGGCGACCCGACGGGACCTGGCGGCCTTCCTCGTGGACCACCTCACCCAACCGTCCGAGGAGGACATCACGATGCTGGAACTCCGTTACGCCGCCGTCTCCGACACCGGCCTGGTCCGCGCCACCAACCAGGACACCGCCTACGCCGGCACCCGCGTTCTCGCCGTCGCCGACGGTTTCGGCCCGGCCGGGGCCCCCGCGAGCGCGGCCGCCGTGGAGGCGCTGAAGACCCTGGACCGCGACACCCTCCCGGCGGGCAGCGTGCTGAACCTGCTGGACGACGCGGTGCGGGGCGCGACCGCCGCCGTACGGGACATCGCGGGGACCGGGGACGACGGCACGACCCTGACCGCGATGCTCTGGACCGGCTCGCAGCTCGCCCTCGTCCACATCGGCGACTCCCGCGCGTATCTGCTGCGCGACGGCGAACTCTTCCGGATCACCCACGACCACACCGTCGTCCAGTCGATGATCGACGAGGGCCGCCTGACCCCCGAGGAGGCGACCACCCACCCCCAACCCGCCCTGCTCCTCAAGGCGTTGACCAACAACGAGGCCATCTCCACCCCCGACCTGCGGCTCCACGACGCCCAGCCCGGCGACCGCTACCTCCTCTGCTCCGACGGCCTGTCGACGGTCGTCCCCGACCCGTCCGTCCAGCGAGTCCTGTCCGCCGCCCCGAACCCTCAGGCCGCCGTACACGCACTCGTCACCGAGGCGAACGAGGCGGGCGGCCCGGACAACGTGAGCTGCGTGGTGGCGGACGTGGTGCGGAAGGAGGCCGCGTAGCGACAGGAACCGGCTCAGGCGCTCCCCAGCGCGCGGTTCAGGCGATCCAGCCACTCCTGAGCCGTACCCCGCACCTGTGGGTGGGCGGCGCGGAACACCGCCCAGTCCACGGGGTCCGGAACGACCGCGTCCAGGCGCAGGGCGTCCGCGGCGGCCGTGTCACCGGGCTCGTGGCGGAAGACCTCGCGCAGCAGTTCCGGGGACAGCTCGGTGGCTTCGGCCTCCGCGAGGAGTACGGCGTCGTAGAGGTCCTTGGCACGGGCGCGACCCTCGGCGGCGTGGTCGGTGTGCAGCCACAGGAGCTTCCAGGCCAGGGACAGTTCACGGCCGGGGGTGCGTACGACCGTGTGGGCGGAGCCGTCGCCGCGGGGTATCGCCGTCCACACGGGAGGCTCCGGGAGCCTCTCGTCGCGGGCGAAGTCCAGCCGGGCCTCGCCGGGCGGGAGGCCTTCCGCCACCCAGGGGATGGTCAGGCGGGTGCCGGGGGTCTCGTACTCCGTGTAGGTCCAGGTGCCGTCGGGGCGGGCGGCGTCCGCATCGAGCACGACCCCCGGTGCGGCCACCGGCCGCTGCCGCACCAGGTCGAGCACCGCCAGGTGCGGCGGGCGCTCCTCCGGCTCCGCCTCCACGATCCAGTGCAGCCCCTCGGGCGGCACCGTCGGCCGCAGGCCCGCGACGTCGAACTCCTCGAACTTCCAGATCTCGTACCGCCCGGCGCCGTCGGCGGCCTCCGGCCACTGCTGCACGTCCTCCAGCCCCTCCACGTACGGATAGGGATGCGCGGCATCGACCGGGACCAGCAGCGGCCGGGGAACGATCCAGTCGAGGTCGGCGGGCTCCCGCGCCGCGGCCCCCACCCACGCCGGCATGACCATGCTCCCGCGCAGCACCAGATCAGCCCCCAAGGGGGAAGCGGCGACGAGGTGGAGCAGGTGATCGAGCACGGCCCGGTGGGCGACGCGCCACGGCTCGGATCGGGTCACCGCGCCACCGCCTGCCCCGCCTCGGCTTCCGTCCGCCCGTCCGCGTGCCCGCCTGTCCCCTCGTCGATCCACCCGCTGTCCAGGGCCGGCCGGTCGTCGTGCACGACGAACTCCTCCTCCACCTCGACGGCCTTGAACCCCGCCCCCGCGAGGGCGTCGAGGAGGGCGTCGAGACGGCGGCGGGCCTCGGGGCGGCCGACATCACGGCAGCGCTGGGTGACGAACCGCTCGTGACCGCGTCCACCCCGTCCGTCCGGCTCACTCCGTCCGTCCAGCTCGCGGCGGGCGTTGCGGGACACATGGGCGCAGTGCCGCTCGGCGAGGGCGCGAACCGTCGCCACCTCGGCGTCGTCGGCGAGGACGAGCTTGACGTGGTGCTCGAAGTAGCAGCCGGGCGGAAGGGCACGGGCCTCGACCGCCGTCCGCGGCACGTCCTCGTTCCACGGTGCCGCCTCGATCTTCACCCGGGCGACCCCGAACCCCGCGACGCCCAGCCGCCCGGTCCACACCGACGCGGCCACGCGCTGCGCCGACAACCCACCCTCGCCGCGGACGGTCAGCATCGGCTGGTCGGGCGTCACGCCCCGGTCGAGCACGATCCGCGTGTACTTCACCCGATGGCGCTCCGCCCACCGACGTATCCGGCCCTCGCCCCCGGCCACGGAACCGGCCCCGGAACCAGAACCGGAACCGGAACCGGAACCGGAAACCACCGTCAGATGGATCTCGAACTCCCCGGCGAACTCCCGCACCGCAGCCCCGCATTCCCCCGTGTCCACCTGCCTGCTCCTCGGCGGCCGACTGTACTGACCACCACTGACAGCGGCTGCGGGGCGGCGCCTCAGGAAGGCGAGTCCCCCGGATCCCAGTCCAGCAGGCGGACCTTCGCGACCGTGCGTACGTGGCGGCGCATCGCGGTGGCCGCCTGTCTGGGCTGCGCGGCGGCGATGGCGTCGAGGATCGCCCGGTGCTGGGCCAGGGAACGGCCGGGGCGGCCCGGCTGGCGCAGCGACTCGGTGCGGCTCTCGGCGATCTGGTCGGCGATGGAGCGCATGAACTCGGCGAGCAGACTGCTGTGCGCGGCCGCCGTGACCGCCGCGTGGAAGAGCCGGTCGCCCTCGACACCGTGGCCGTCCCGCTCGATCTCCCCGGCCATGTGCGCGAGCGCGTCCCGCATCGCGGCCAGGTCGTCCTCCGTACGGCGCTCGGCGGCCAGTTCGGCGAGCTTCGTCTCCAACGCCTCGCGGGCCTCCAGCACATCGGGCAGCCGCCGACGCCGTTCGACCATCTCGTCCACGGGCTCGACGTCGAGGCTGTCCCGGACGAGATACGTGCCCCCGCCGTGCCGCGCCTCCACCAGGCCCTGGACCTCCAGCACCACGATGGCCTGCTTGACCGAGGCCCGGCTCACCCCCAGCCGCTGGGCCAGGTCCCGCTCGGGCGGCAGCCGGTCCCCCGCCTTCAGACCGCCCTCGACGACGTACTGACGCAGCCGGTCGAGCACCTGTTCGTAGAGCCGCTGCTTGGCCATGGGGCGCAGGGCGTCGCTCACGGTTCCCCCTCTCGTCCGGCGTCGCTCGTCGGGAGCGTAACACCGGCGGACATCAGTGGCCCGGTGGCCGAGTGGCTGAACCAATTTTCGCGCACCCCCTTGACGCCACCGTCGTACGCCCTCACGCTGACCAACCGTAAGTGGCTCAGCCACTCGGCCACTCACCCCGAGTTCTCAGCTCTCCCCCACAGCCCCTCACCCAGCCGTTCCGGGACCCAACGACGGGAGCCGGTATGTCCCCCGAACTCATCTCGGTCCTCGTCCTCGCCGTGGTGTTCGTCATCGCCACGACCCGCTCGGTGAACATGGGCGCGCTCGCCTTCGCCGCCGCCTTCGGCGTGGGCGAACTCGTGGCCGACCTCGACGCGGACGGTATCTTCGCCGGCTTCCCCGGCGACCTGTTCGTCGTCCTCGTCGGCGTCACCTATCTCTTCGCGATCGCCCGCTCGAACGGCACCACCGACTGGCTCGTGCACGCCTCGATCCGGCTCGTACGGGGCAGGGTGGCGCTGATCCCCTGGGTGATGTTCTTCATCACCGGCGCGCTCACGGCGATCGGCGCGGTCAGCCCGGCCGCCGTCGCGATCGTCGCCCCCATCGCCCTCAGCTTCGCCTCGCGCTACGGCATCAGCCCCCTCCTGATGGGCGCGATGGTCGTCCACGGCGCCCAGGGCGGCGGCTTCTCCCCGATCAGCATCTACGGCACGATCGTCAACGGCATCGTCGAACGCGAGAACCTCCCGGGCAACGAGATCGCCCTCTTCCTGACGTCCCTGATCGCCAACCTCGTGATCGCAGGCGTGGTGTTCGTCCTGTTCGGGGGACTGAAGCTGTGGAAGCAACCCGCTGACACAACCGCAGGTGGCGGCTCCCACCCCACTGACACAGCTACGGCCAACGGCTCCCACCCCGCTGACACAAGTGCGGGTAGCAGCTCCCACCCCGCCGACACAACTGCGGGTAGCAGCTCCCACCCCGCCGACACAACTGCGGGTACCGGCTCCCACCCGGCTGACACAACTGCGGGCAGTCGTGCCGCTGGGGCGGCACGGGTGGGCGCAGCGGCACCTCGAACCGCCGAGCAGCGGACACCACCCCCGGCCGCCGCCACCCCCGTTACCGCGTCCGCCCCCAGCACGGAGACCACCCTCACCCCCGCCCGCATCGCCACCCTCACCTCCCTCGCCGCCCTGGCCGTCGCAGTCCTCGCCCTCGACCTGGACGCGGGCCTCACCGCGGTGACGCTCGCCGCCATCCTCAGCGCCGTCTGGCCGGACGACAGCCGCAAGGCGGTGGGCCAGATCGCCTGGTCCACGGTCCTCCTCATCTGCGGCGTCCTCACCTACGTGGGCGTACTCGACGAGATGGGCACCATCACCTGGGCCGGCGAGGGCGTCAGCGACATCGGTATCCCCCTCCTCGCCGCCGTACTGCTCTGCTACATCGGCGCGATCGTGTCGGCCTTCGCCTCGTCGGTGGGCATCATGGGCGCCCTGATCCCCCTGGCCGTACCGTTCCTGGCGCAGGGCGAGATCGGCGCGGTCGGCATGATCGCGGCGCTCGCAGTGTCCGCGACGGTCGTGGACGTGAGCCCCTTCTCCACGAACGGCGCACTGGTCCTGGCCGCCGCACCGGACGTCGACCGCGAGCGCTTCTTCCGCCAGCTGATGATCTACGGAGGGATCGTGGTGGCAGTGGTACCCGCGGTGGTGTGGCTGGTGCTGGTGGTCCCGGGGTTCGGATAGCCACATGTGCGGTAGCGGTACCTCTGACGGCGACAACCAAGGAGTACGAGACGTGTCCCCACTCTTCCCGGCCCTCACCGGCGAAGCCACGACCCCCGAACGCCCCGCCCTGCGCTTCGGCGAGCGGTCCCTGACGTACGCGGAACTCGCCGCCGTCACCGACGCCCTGGCGGACCGCGTCAAGGGCGGCGGCCGGGTGGCCGTCTGGGCGACCCCCACGCTGGAGACCGCCGTGGCGGTGGTGGCGGCACTGCGGGCCGGTGTCCCCGCCGTCCCCCTGAACCCGAAGTCCGGGGAGAAGGAACTCGGGCACATCCTCTCCGACAGCGCACCGTCACTGGTGCTCGCGGCGCCGGGCGACGAACTGCCCGCCCCCGTACGGGGTCTGGAGCGCGTCGATGTCGATGTGCGTGATGTGCGTGATGCTGTCACCACAAGCGGAGGGCCGGCCCCCGACGGACGGACGGCAGCCGACACCGACGCGGCCCTGATCGTCTACACCTCCGGCACCACCGGCCCGCCCAAGGGCGCCGTCATCCCGCGCCGCGCCATCGCGACCACCCTGGACGCGCTGGCCGACGCCTGGCAGTGGACCGCCGACGACGTACTGGTCCACGCCCTCCCTCTCTTCCACGTGCACGGCCTGATCCTGGGCATCCTGGGCCCGCTGCGACGCGGCGGCTCGGTCCGCCACCTCGGCAGGTTCGACACGACCGCGGTGGCTCAGGAACTGTCGGCCGGCGCGACGATGCTGTTCGGCGTCCCGACGATGTACCACCGCATCGCGGAGACCCTGCCCACCGACCCGGAACTGGCGAAGGCACTCGGCCGTGCCCGCCTCCTCGTCTCCGGCTCGGCCGCGCTGCCGGTGCACGACCACGAACGGATCGCGGCGGCCACCGGACGCCGGGTGATCGAGCGGTACGGCATGACGGAAACCCTCATGAACACCAGCGTCCGCGCCGACGGCGAGCCGCGCGCCGGCACGGTCGGACTCCCGCTGCCGGGCGTGGAGTTGAGGCTGGTCGAGGACGACGGCACCCCCCTCACCGCGTACGACGGCGAGTCGGTCGGCGAGATCCAGGTACGCGGCCCGAACCTCTTCACCGAGTACCTCAACCGCCCCGACGCGACCGCCGCCGCGTTCACCGCCGACGGCTGGTTCCGCACCGGCGACATGGCCGTCCGCGACCCCGACGGCTACGTACGCATCGTCGGCCGCAAGGCCACCGACCTCATCAAGAGCGGCGGCTACAAGATCGGCGCGGGCGAGATCGAGAACGCGCTCCTGGAACACCCCGGGGTACGGGAAGCCGCCGTCACGGGCGAACCGGACCCCGACCTCGGCGAACGCGTGGTCGCCTGGATCGTCCCGACGGACCCGCAGTCCCCGCCCCCGGCACCCGAGTTGGCGACCCACGTCGCCACCCACCTGTCCCCCCACAAGCGCCCCCGAACCGTCCACTACCTCTCCGCCCTCCCCCGCAACGACATGGGCAAGATCATGAAGCGAGCGCTGAAGGCGGATGAGGACGGATGAGTGACCGGCGCCTCTCGGCCCGCGAGGCCATCGCCCTCCTGACCGACGACTTCACCGAACTCCCCACGCCCCCACGGGACTACGCCCCCGACGGCCCTCTCTCCTGGCACGGCTACGACATCTCCCGTGCCCGCGCCGCGGAGCGCACCGGGGAGGACGAGTCGGTGGTGTGGGGACGGGCGCTGATCGGCGCCAGGACGGCGAGGACGGCGAGCCCGACGGAGACCGAGGCGATCGGCACCGACACGGCAGTCGGGGTGGCGCCACCGGGAACGTCCGCCGAGCCGCAGCAGCGCGGCGAGGCGGACGCGCCGCCGAGGCTCCCCACCTCCACGGCCGCCGTACTGATCTCCTTCGAGTTCGGCTTCCTCGGCGGCTCGCTCGGCGAACGCACCGGCGACCGCCTGGAGGCGGCGTACACGTATGCCCGTGAGCACCGCCTGCCGGTCGTCGCCCTGGTCGCGACGGGCGGCAGCCGCATGCAGGAAGGTATGCGCGCCCTCACCCAACTCCAGCGCGTGGCCCGCGAGTCCGCGCTGACGAGCGAGGCCGGGCTGCCCCGGATCGCGGTCCTCCGCGACCCCACGACGGGCGGCGGCTGGGCCACTCTCGGCGCCGGCGCCGACATCGTCCTCGCCCTCCCCGACGCCCAGGTCGGCTTCGCCGGCTCCCGAGTCCGCCCACCCGACGCGGACCCGACGGCGTACACGGCCGAGTCCCAGGTGACGGCGGGCTCGGTCGACGCGGTGGTCCACCCGGACGACCTGCGCGACACGCTGGCCCTCTGGCTGTCCCTCCTGACCGCCCCCTCCACGACCCCGGCACCTCCACCCCACGCCCTCCCACCGCACGGCGCCCCCGACGAGGGCCGCAGACCCTCAAGGCGCGCGGGGCCGTACCCATCTGCGGCTCCGCCGCGGGGCGCGACCAGCCACAACGCACCCGCAGCCGCCGACGAACCGCTCCCCCCACCCACTACGGCACCCCTCCTCCCCACCACCGGCTGGGAAGCCGTACAACGGGCCCGCTCCCCCCGACGCCCCCGTGCCGAGGCCTACTTGGACGCCTACTTCACCCACCGCACGGCCATCAGCGGGGACCGCGCCGGCGGCACCGACCCCGGCATGTTGTGCGGCTTCGGCGAACACGAGGGCCGGACCGTCGCCTACGCCGCCCAGCGCGGCACCCCGACCCGCCCGGCGGGCTACCGCACCGCCGCCCGCCTGATCCGCCTCGCCGACCGCCTGGGCATCCCCGTCCTGACCCTCGTCGACACCCCCGGCGCCGCGAACGACGCCGAGGCCGAACGTCAGGGCGCGGGCCCCGCCATCGCCGACCTCTTCACCACCGTCACCACCGCCCGCACCCCCCTCACCACCCTCCTCATCGGCGAGGGCGGCTCCGGCGGCGCCCTCGCCCTCGCCGCCCCCGACAACACCTGGGCCACCCCGGACAGCTACTTCTCGGTGATCGCCCCGGAACTGGCGGCGGCGATCCTCAAACGGCCCGGGAAGGAGGTCCGCCCGACTGCTGATCAACTCGGCCTGAAGCCCCAGGACTTGGTGGAGCTGGGGATCGTTCGGGGCATCACGGGTACATACGGGTAACGGAAACCGGGACAGCTCCGAGTACCGTCCGTAACAATGTGGGCCGACAGAGTCACGAACAACGGGGGCGTCATGGATGGCTTGGTGGAGTTCACGACCGACGACGGCATCGTGATCGCGGTGGAACCCGCCGAGGATCTGTCCGGCTCGCACCTGGTCGCGGACCGCGGCGACGGAGCGGTCCGGGCGACCCGCACGTTCGAGGATGCCCTGGGCAATGTGCGTACCGCGGCCGAGTCGGCGCTCCGTGTCCTCCGGGACGGCTCGCTCGGGCCCGACTCCGTGGAGCTCGAGTTCGGCGTGAAGCTCAGCGCGGAGGCGGGCGCGGTGATCGCGAAGAGCACCGTCGAGGCCCATCTCGTGGTCAGGCTCTCCTGGTCCCCAGAGCACGCCGACAGGTCACCCGGAACCCCCCTGAGCTCATGACCAGCGCTTCCTGGCACGCCAGGATCGAGTGCGGAGGAAGCACAGGGGCCGGCTTTCTGATCACCCGGCGCCACGTCGTCACCTGTGCTCATGTCGTCCAGGACAGTGGCACGCGCGAGGTGCGCATCACCTTCGCGCACGGCGAGGGCAGGGCGGTCACCGGCCGGGTGACGGCCCAGGGCGGCTGGGACGGCACGCCGACCTCGCACGGCGACGTCGCCGTACTTGAGCTGGACCACCCGATGGACCTGAAACCCGCGCGGTTCGCGGCCGTCTCCGACGCCTATGGGGACCCGCCGCCGAAGCTGCTGGCCTACGGTTTCCCCAAGCACAGCCGAAAGGGGGTCCTCGCCGAGTACCGCACCACTGCCGACCAGTTGCTCGACGGGGAGTGGGTCCAGCTTGAGGCGTGGAAGACGTACGGACAGCCCCTCGCCCCCGGCTTCAGTGGAGCGGGACTGACTCTCACCGACGGCAGGGTCGTCGGTGTGGTCACCTCGGCCGCGAGGGATTCCGGTATCCGGGACGGGAGGATGCTGCCCGCCCATGTCGTGGCCCGCTATTGGCCTCCCTTGGCCGACTCGATCCCGACTCCCGGATACAACCGACGGCAGCGGCAGCGGCTGCGGTTGCTGATCGAGGCCGCGTCCCGCCAGGACGACCTGGGGTGCAGCCCCGAGCGGCTCTACCGCGATGCCGTCGGAGTCGGTCCACCCCCGCCGGACGGCCTGGCCTCCCTGTGGGACGCCGCCTGGTATCTGCTGTTCGAAGTGCCCGACCAGCGGGCGATCGCCCGCTTCGCGGGCCGGCTCGCGGTGTTCGTCGCCGACCTGGAGACCCGGCGGGGGTTGCGGGCCTGGTCCAACACCGGAAGCGGGCCGACTCCCCTGCCCGAGTCAGGGCCGGTCCATGACTGGTCGCCGATCCTCGTCGAGATGGCGCCCAGCGGTCGCGGCGACAACCACTTCCTGGTCGAGGTGTCCGCGTACAACGGCCAGGACCGCCTGGTGGTGGGATCCAGTCGGCTCCCCGTCGAGAGCATCCGCGCGTATGCCCTGGAACGCATAGACGAGGCGTACCACGTGCTGGAACCGGAGGCACGGGAACTGATCGCCTTCGTGTTGCCGCTGCGCCACCTCAATCTGGGCGTCGCGCACTGGCCGCGCAGTCCCGACGACGACAGCCCGCTCGGCTCCTTCGCGCCTCTCGTCGTCATCAGCCTGGAACGGCGGCGGAGCTTCGCCCTTCAGCACAAGCTGCGGCAGAAGTGGGCGAGCCTGGACACCCAGTCGATGGCACGGCTGCATCGCATCGGCTGCGCATCGCTGAGACAGAACCCGACGAGCCTGACCATAGGGCTGCGCCACAGCACCGACGCGGTGGGCTTCGGCACCCCGCCCCGCGCGGACGGCGTCCGCCAACTGCTTCACGCGACCCTGAACGCCCCCGCGCCCGCGGTCCTCTGGCCACGCACCAGTTGCAAGGGCGGCAGCCTGCCGCACGACGGCTGCCAAGGAACGGCCTTCCTGAACCGCCTCGACGAACACCTGGTGGGGCGGCCTCTCCGAGATCTGCCTGCCTACATCCACGAACTGAGGGAGGCGGCCTGTGCCGTCGAGGCCGCCTCCGAGCCCGGACCCGACGGACGGCACTGGGCGCACGACCTGACGCTGCTGTGGGAGGACCCCCGATGCCTCCCCGACCCGGACAGCTTCCAGGAACTGCCGGTCTGATCACGAGTCTGCGCGAGGAGACGCCCATGTCCCTGTGGCCTGTCTACACGGGTGCCGCCGAGCCCCACGACGACATCGACCGGCTCCCGGCGCCACCGCCCTGGCGCACCTTCGACGGCGGCCCCGAGCTGGCCACTCCCACCGAGGACGACCACATCTCGGCCACCTCCCCGGACCGCAGGCATCGGGCCCGTACGTACCGCGCCACCGACCGTGCCGTGCAACTCGTCAACGCGGCCCTGTACCTGCGTCGCCCCCTGCTGGTGACCGGCCCACCCGGCAGCGGCAAGTCGAGTCTCCCGTACGCCGTGGCACGCGAACTGCGACTGGGCCCGGTGCTCCGCTGGAACATCACCAGCCGTACGACCCTCCACGACGGCCTCTACCAGTACGACCCGTTGTCCCGGCTGTACGCCGCGGGCCGTACCGGATCGAAGCCACGCCCACAGGACGGCGAACTCCAGGACCATCTGCGGCTCGGCCCGCTGGGCACGGCTCTCCTCCCGTACGCCCGCCCGCGTGCCCTGCTGATCGACGAGATCGACAAGAGCGATCTGGACCTGCCCAATGATCTGCTGCACATCCTGGAGGAGGGTGAGTACGAGATACCGGAGCTGGTGCGCGCCGCCCGGCACACTCCCTCCGCCCAGGTAATGGTCGACGGGACGGACGCGCGCGTGGCCGTGGTACGAGGGCGGGTGCGATGTCGGGCGTTCCCCTTCGTCGTCATGACCAGCAACGGGGAGCGGGAGTTCCCACCCGCGTTCCTGCGGCGGTGCGTACGGCTGGAGCTGCCCCAGCCGCGGGGCACGCATCTGGAGGAGATCGTGCAGGCGCATCTGGGTGAACCGGGCTCCTACGCAAGGGAGTTGACGGAGCGTTTTCTCGAACGGGGCACAGACGGGGAACTGGCGACCGACCAGTTGCTCAACGCCATCTATCTGACGGGGGTTTCCGGCATCGACGCGGCTTCGCGGGACGAGTTGGCCGAACAACTGATGCCGTATCTGAGCCGCACGCGGGACGCGATGGACGATCTCGGAGGCTGAACGGCCGGGCAGCGCATTCGTCGGGGGGATGAGGTCGTGAACGACTCGGCAGCGAGCGGAGCGGCGGGGCGGAGAGGTTCCGAGGGCGGTCCGACGACCGGAGTCGGCCATCTGGCAGAGGTACTCGTGCGGGCGAACATGGGGTCGAGTGAGCAGCTGACCTCCATCGAGCTCGCGGAAGTCCTCTGGCTGGCCCGGTACATCCGCCCGGTCGAGACGCTCGGGCCCGCCCCACACTCTGTGCACACGGCTGCCGAGACGCCTGGAAGCGCGGTAATGCCGGGGCGGACGGAGCCGGCCGAGCCGAGATCCGATGCCGACACAACGCCTGCGCAGCCGACTCCCGCCGCGCCCCGTTCGCCACGCCGCGCGACACCTCGGGTTCCCCTCCACCTCCCGGAGATCGTTCGGACGTCCGATGCCCGGACAGGCACGCACACCCCACTGCTCGCCCCCGCTCCACCGCTGCTGTCCCATCCGCTCAGCCTGCAACGTGCGCTGCGGCCCCTGAAACGCCGGGTTCCGGCTCCGATCGGTCTGGAGTTGGACGAGATCGCCACCGCCCGGCTCGTTGCCCGGCTCGGCGTGCCACCGCGATGGTGGCCACCCGTGCTCCGGCCGGTGGCGGAGCGGTGGCTATCCCTGCGCCTCGTGTACGACTCGGGCCCCACGATGCCCGTGTGGCGCCCCCTCGTCGGCGAACTGCACACCGCACTCGCCCAGTCGGGCGTCTTCCGCACGGTGGCGCTGAACCGCCTGACCGCCGACGGCACGCTGTGCGGGTCCGGTTCACTGGGCTCGTACGGCGACGGCCGCACGGTCACGCTCCTGATCACCGACTGCATGGGACCGCAGTGGCGGAGCGGGGCGGCGGGGAGCCGCTGGTATCAGACACTGCGCCGCTGGTGCGCTCGTATGCCGGTCGCGGTCGTCCAGCCGTTGCCCGAGCGCCTCTGGCGTACGACGGCCCTGCCCGCCGAGACCGCCCGAATCGGTGCGTCCTGGCCAGCCGCGCCCAACTCGTCGTACGACGTGGAGTCCTACACGTTGGAGAGTGCGGAGCCGGGCGCGTTCCCGGTTCCCTTCCTGGAGGCCTCGGCCCCGTGGCTGGGGAACTGGTCCCGGCTGGTGGCCCACTCGGGCCGGCTCCCGGGCTCGGTCGCCCTGCTCGGCATGGCCCCGCCTCCGTCACCCGTGGACGACCAGGGCCGCGGCGATGTGAGCCGGCTCTCCCCGGCGGAACTTCTGCTCCGCTTCCGTTCCCTCGCCTCTCCGGAGGCCTTCCGCCTCGCGGGCCATCTCGCGGTCGGGCGCCCCAGGCTGCCCGTCATGCGCCTTTTGCAAGCGGCCATCGAACGGAACCCCCAGCCGCAGCATTTGGCGGAGGTGATCCTCAGCGGAATGCTGATGGCCGTCCCCGGCCCTCCGGGGTCGTACGCCTTCCGGCCCGGGGTGCAAGAGGAACTGCTGCGTACGCTGCCCCGATCGGCCCGGCACCTCACCGCCGAACTCCTCGTGCGCATAGGTGAGTTGATAGACGAACGCGCGGGTGTGGCTCCGGGGACGTTCCAGGTCGCCGCCCCGGGGGGCACAGACGTCACGGCGGACGGCGAGCCGATCGCCGCGGTGCGGGAGGAAAGTGTCCGACGGTTGGGCGGCACCCCCCGGGATGACCCGGGGCTGCTGCTGGGCAAGTACCGGATGGTGCAGGAACTCGGACGCGGCTCGGGTGTGTGGAAGGCAGTGGACATCCACGGCGGGCAGACCGTCGCGGCGTACCGGTACGAGGTCGGGCCGAGCGATCGCGAGACGTTCCTGGAGCGCGCACAGGCGCTCGCCGATGTCCGGCACCCCAATGTCGTCGGCGTACGCCTCTTCGGCTTCTGGAACGGCGGCGCATGGCTGGTCGCCGACTTCGTGGAGGGCGTGACCCTGGCCGAGCTCACCGACGAGGGCGGCTTCCGGCTGCCGTACTGGATGCTGACCTCTGTGGCAAACCAGGTGGCGCAGTGCCTCACCGTCGTGCACAGCCAGGGCCTGGCCCATGGACGGCTCACCCCGAACTGCCTTCTGCTCTGCCCCGACGGCACGGTCAAGGTCACCAGGTTTGCGCTGGAAGGGGGCCGGGGAACCGGTGAGTCGGCCGACCTCGACGATCTGGGACGCCTACTGTCCGAACTGCTCGGCGGACCGGCCGTCCCCGAACAGCAGGGGCTGGCCGACACCGAACTTCCCCGGGCCCGCCGGGCCTTCTGGGAGCGGTTCAGCGAGGCGGTCGACGACCTCCTCTCCGCCGATCTCGACAGGCAGCGGCGTGGCCGGGACCTCTGTATGTCCCCCACGTACGACAAGCAGAGCGCGTCCGCGAGCGACCCCTACGGTTACCAGCTCCTCGGCCCGGTACGCGTCACCCGGAACGGTCGCCCCCTGTCCATCGTCCCTCCCGAGGAACAGGCCCTGCTGTGCATGCTCCTGCTCAGGAGCGGCAGGACGGTGACGCACCGCGAACTGGCCCAAGGCCTCTGGGGCACACGGTTCTCGGAGCAGCGGGCGGAACGGGAGCTCGCCGAGCACGCCGCCCGGCTGCGGAACACCCTGGGCGCCGGGATCCTGGCCACCACCTCGGGTGGCTATGCCCTGTACGCGACACCCCGCACGGTCGACGTGCACCAGTGCGAGGACCTCGCCGCCCGAGCGGAATTCCGCCGTGAGGACGGCGAGACCGCCACGGCCCGCGAACTCGTCCAGTACGCCCTGGACCTCTGGCAGGGCGAACCCCTGGAGGATGTCCCCGGTCCCGCGGCGGAGGCAAACCGCCTTCGCCTGCGTGCGCTGCGGCTCGACCTGTGCGCCGCTCGGGCGGAACTCGACCTGGACAACGGCGATTTCGCGCAGGCCGAGACAGATCTGTCCGGGCTCGTGCGCTCCCACCCGGCCCGGGAGGACTTCCGCCGCCTGCACATGCTCGCCCTGCGCCACCAAGGCCGTATCGGTGAGGCCATCAGCTCGTACGAGGAGTATCTGGAACACGGACGGCGCGGTGAGACTTCGACTGAACTGGTGCTGCTGTACCACGAGTTGATCCGGACACGGGAGCGGGGCCGGACGGCGATCACCCTGGAGATCTCCCCTCCGGGCCTACATCCGCGAACCCTTTCCGCCCTGGCCGAGACGTTACCCCGGTTGCTTGCACTGGGTGGACTGACTCCGGATCAGTACGAGGTTCTCGGCCGTGAGGACGACCATCTGATCCGGGCCGAGTCCGATGCCTCCGCAACGTCCGTACTGTCGGCACTCGAACCGGTCCTGCATCAACTTCCCGATGATCTAGGAGTGTTGTCCGATCCAGCTACGGTCCGCGTGACGTTCTGGCAGGCGTCCGGCTCCGACCGCCCGGTGGCCCCACCGGACGTACGAGCCGCACTGGAACGTGTCTCCGGAAGCGTCGTGGTCGTGATCTCCCCCACTCTTCACGGAGAACTCACCGATGGCGTCACGCCGGTCGACGCTTCCCGTTTCCAACCCCTCTACGCAGAGGATCCGACCACCCCGCCCTTGGCCTGGTACTACTCCATCGAAGCGTCCTAGCGCGTTCGGAATCCCATACCGCCCTCCGGCCTGATGCCTGACCGCTTCAGGTGCCGCCTCCCTCCGGACACGACCTGCCGGTCCATGCCCTGACTGCCCTGTGCCGGGGTACCGCTGTCGTCACGGGCGGCTCACCCGACGCGATCACGGCGTACCTGTTCGCCGGGCGCGCCCGGCGAACAGGGCTGGGGAACGGTAGTCGAACGGGACGCTTCACACCACCATCTCCTTGGAACACCCTTCCGAATATCATCCGCCCAGTCCAACCCCTCGTCACCGAACCACCCGTCCAGCCGCACCCCCACCCGGCCCACCCCCACAGGCACACTCGCCCCCCCCCCC
>NZ_LRTR01000921.1 GCF_001550375.1 Streptomyces europaeiscabiei
CAGGGCGAGCGCGGCCGTCACCACTCCGGCGACCAGGGCCGCCACGAGAAGGGCGGACGCGGGCGGGACGGCCCCGCGCACCAGCGGCGCCCCGGGCCACACCACGGCCTGGGCGCAGATCAGCAGGACCGGGAACAGCCGGTCGTCGGTTCGATTCATGGCGGATCCAGGCTATGAGCGCAGGGCAGTGGCCCGACTCCGGCTGGAGGCGGATTCCGGCCTCTTACCTGGGTTGCAGAGTCTCTACCTGTGGTTCGAGGCGCCACTCGTCCTGCAGCGCGAGGACGGCGCCATGCCCCCGGCCCTAGGCTCGATCACATCGAGAACGCGGTCGGCCACCGCTTCTACGACCACTTCCAAGACCGGTTCTGCCGGCGGCTCCACCAGCGGTTCTTCCATGCTCTTCCATGCTCTTCCGCGCTCTTTCGCGTATCCGGCCCAACTTTCCAACGAATTCCGGGGGATCTCCCATGTCCAAGCGCATTCTCTTCTCGTCACTCATCGGCGCCGTCGTCCTCGGCGGAGTGGCCGCCGGCGGCATCGCCCTGGCCTCGGCCCCCACGGAGCCGACCCTGGAGCACGGCTCGGCTCGCTACACGGCTCCGTCCGACGGCAGCGCGGGCTCGCTCACCTACACCGTGGACGTGAGCGACGACTCAGGCATCCGGAGTCTCAAGGTCCTTGCCTGGCCCGCAAGTTCGAAGCTCGACCCGACCGCGGCGGAGGTTCGCTCGGCGGATGAGAGCGCCAAGTGCCGGAGCACCTCGGACGAGACCGTCCGCTGCACCTACGGGGAGAAGGTCACGAAGCGGGAGGCGGCCGACCTGGCCAAGGGCACCTGGTACGTCTCGGTACTGGCGACGGCCAAGGACGGGGGCACGACGTTCGTGCCCCGCGCCGCCACGTTCGACGTCACACGCTGACACGCCGTTCGAACCGTCGTCCAGTGAGGCGGTCTGCCGGAAGCGCGGCTTCCGGCAGGCCGCTCCTGCTTGTGGGCCGCTCCTGCTTGTGGGCCGATTCTCCGTGGTGCCGGACTTCACGGCACACACGCCTTCCCGGGCCCTCACCGCGCCACTTGCCCAGAACCGGATCTTCCGCGGCGCACGATCCGCCGCCGGCCGCGCACAACATCGAGGACATGCGCCGGCTCTTGGCATGGGTACCGGTCGACGACCGGGCCCACGACCGGGCGGACGGGTCCAGGAGATGCTTCCCTGCCGTCCGCCACAGGCCGGACTGATGGCCACAGCTCACCCGCGCGAGCCACCTGGCTGACGGTTGATCAGAACAGCGATGGTCGAGGAGGATCCGAGCATGGCGAGATGCAAGAAGTGCGGTGTACGAAAGCGCCGTTGGCCCCGGTCCTGTCCCGGGTGCCGCGCCGGGTCGGCCCGGGCGGACGTGGCCGTGGCGGGGGCCGATGTGACCGTGGCGGCAGGACTGTTCGGGTGGACCAGACGGGCGGTCACAGGCGTAGTGCGGCGGATTCTCGACTGGACCTGACCCAGCGGGGGCGTTCCTGGTCCCGAAGTCGTCGGCATCGATCACACCGGCCGGGACAGGAACGGCAGTTCCACCACCAGCCCCAGGACGACGAGGCAGGTGCCACCCGCTCCACGGCCAAGGCCCGGGTCAGAGACCCGGGCTCTGCTGACGATGCGCCGGCATCCGAAGGGTCTCCTGCGCCGACGGCGATGACTGCCGTACGTACGTCTTGAAAGTCGCATCCTCGCAGTTCAACGGCGCCTGGCTGCTGCTCTGACTGTTGTCCTCGCTGCTGCCGGCTGCTGCCGGGGCGTCAGATCGCTCAATGCTTCAGGGCGTCCGAGATGGACTTGACGCCGCCGTGCGCAGTGAGTCCCCCGTCCACCGGAATCTCCGCACCGCTGATGAACGACGACTCGTCGGACAGCAGGAACACCACGAGCGGGGCGATGTCGTCGACCGTCCCGCTCCTGCCCAGCGGTGTCTCTGCGATGGTCGCGTCACGAAAGGCCTTCGTGGCCTGGGCGGTCATCTCGGTCTCGATGTAACCGGGGAGCACCGTGTTGACCCGGATCCCCTTCGGCCCCAGTTCCGTGGCCGCGATTTTCGACACGGCACGCAGGGCCCATTTACTCGCGGTGTAGGCGACGGGGTAATAGCCGGTGAGCGCGGTGGCCGACCCGATGTTCACGACGGACGAGCCGGGTGGCATGAGCGGGGACAGGCGCTGGATACCCAGCAGCGGGCCGGTGGTGTTCACCGCCTGCACGTGTGCCATGTCCTCGGGGCGTACGTCTGCGAGCCGCTTCCTCTCGATGATCCCCGCGTTATTGACCAGCCCATGGACCTGGCCGTACGTCTCCTTCAGTTCGGCGGCCAGTTCGTCCCAGTCGCTCTCACTGCTGATGTCGAGCCGTCGGCATCCTTCGCCTTCGGGACGCACGTCGGTGGCCACCACGGTGGCACCGGCTCGGGCCAGCGCCCGAGCCTCGGCCGCCCCTTGCCCGCGGGCAGCTCCCGTGACGACGACGATTTTGCCTGCGAGACGCCGAGCGGGCCGCTCATGTTCGGAGATCGAACTCATGGCGGACAAAATACCCTGCCACCGTCTCCCGTTGGGCGGCCTGAAGATCTCGGCACCACGGGCCGCCTCGTCACGCCAGGGCTTTCGTCCGATCACGCCACTCGGAAGCGGTGCGGTCGAGGTGGCCATCGCCCGGATTCGAACCGGGGTTTCCGCATCGGGCGAACCCGCGTGCCGTGTCCTGGGCCGCTGGACGACGCATGGCCAGGCAGAAGGTATCCACCTGCATGGTGGTGCGTCCACCCGATTCCCCCTCGGGCCGCAGAGGGCCCCGCCGGTCGCGGTGGGGCCCTTCGTCGCCCTTCGTCGCCCTTCGTCGCCGATCGAGTCGATCACGACGTCAGCGACGCCGAGGAGGCCTCAGCCCGGCGAAGAGGACGAACCCGCCCCCCATCGAGGAGAGGGCCGACCGGCTGTGCGTCTCCGCCTACTTGAGCGCCGTGCCGCCCGAGTTGTGGTGGGCGATCGTCTTCTTGATCAGGTTTCCGCCGTCGGCTCGACCGATGTCTGTTCCCCATACCCTGCACCGAACAGCAGGTCGGCGATATGCGCGTTCGCCACCTGGTCCATGTGCGCGAAGAACCAGTCCACCTTGTCGTCCTTGTCATGGTTGAGGGTGTTGTTCTGCGACATGTCGCTGATGGGGACCTGTCACAGAACTACCGGCTTGCCCACGGGGGGGGAACAGCGAAGAATCACGGTCATGTGGTGCGCGGGGACGTCCTTGCGGTGCGTCGCACGCTCGGCGCGGACCAGGTCCTCCAGTGCCGCGGTCGGCCGGCGTGACCATTCGCGTCCAACCCGGGTCGGCATCTCGGGCAGGCGCCCATGCGCCGACGCCGTGGACGTACGTACGGCCGCCCGGGCCAGGGTGCGGCGCCGGCCCGGTTACCGGCGTCCGATGAGCGCCGTGGCGGTGAGCGGCGTGGCGGTGAGCGGCGTGGCGGTGCCGTCGGCCTTCCCGCCGGGAGCGGGAGGGCCGACGGCACCTCATGGAGCCTCGTACGGTACGGGTGTTCCGCTAGGAGGCGTCACGTACCGTGCCGGTGAACTCCGGGCCCTCGACCGACTCCCCGTCGGCGTCGTAGGTCCAAAGCCGCAGCCGCAGCGACTCCGTGTCCTCGCTCAGCTGATCGGTGACGGTGGGCACGGACATGTCGATGCTCAGGCTGCCCGCGGGCACTTCGGACATGAACAGCGCGCCGTCCGACACTGCGGACAGTGGTCGCTCGGGATCCGGCGAGGCCCCGAAGTGTTCGTCCAGCCACGTCGCGGGGACGTCCTCGGTGGACAGTTCGGTGCCCTCGGAGACGGGCAGCATCTGCAGGTCCGTCCACATGGCCACGTCGGCGGCGGCGGAGAGGGTGATCCGCCAGACCAGCGGTTGCCCCTCGGTGACCTGGTCCGCGACCGGTGTCATGGTCACCGTGGGCTGGGGGTCGTCGTTCTGCGCGGTGACGCCGCCCAGGAAGGAGCCGACCACCGCGCCGCGTACGGTCTTGACGGCCACCCGGTGGTCCGTGTCGGAGCTGTAGCGGGTGTTGCCCTCGACCGTCACCGGTACGTCGACGCGGGTGCCCGCCCGGACCTTCACCGTGCGCACGACGGGGACGTCACTGCCCGGTTCGTCCACGAACAGCCGGACCTCGCCGCTGCCCGACCCCGACACCCGTACCGGCACCTGGTAGGTGCGCGAGCCGGAGTCGCCCTCCTTGACGGTCAGGTGGCCGACGTCCACACGCGCCGGCTTCGCGGGCTCGACGACGGGAGTGCCGGGGCGCCAGCCGTAGGCGTCCACCAGCCAGGCCGTCCCGGACTCGGTACGCGGGGTCAGGCGCAGGGTTTTGACGTGACCGAGGTCGATGCGCTCCCGGGTCTCGGCGGACAGCGGTACGCGGACCTCACGCGCCCAGTAGGAGGAGGTGCGGGAGGTGCCCGGCAGGCCGTCCACGCGGACCCGGCCGAGGTTCGCCCGCTTGCCGGAGGTGTCGGTGAGGGCGACGTCCAGCTCGGTGCCGGTGGTGTTCGGCGGGACGATCACGCGCAGACTCAGCGACGTCGCGCCGGGCAGGGAGACCGGGTGGGCGGGGCTGAACTCGGTGGCGGTGCCGGAGCGGCTCCAGTTCATCGCCAGCGCGTAGCGGTCCGGCTCCTTGCCGGGGGTCACACTCCACCACCGGGTGAAGTGCGGGGAAACGGTACTGAGGGCGGGGTCCAGGCAGGAGACCTTCGGGTCCGGGTCCACCTGGGCGCACAGCCGGCCGCCGCGGACCGTGGCGGAGGAGGCGGGAAGGAACGCCCCCGAGCGGGCGGCGCCGACGGCGTGGGTGAGGACGCGGGCGGGTCCGGCGGAGGCCGCACGCGCGGAGGACCCGTCGAGCAGCGGGCGGACCCGGTCGTCACCGGCGACGAACAGCCGGGCCGCGGCGGCTATGTACGTCGAGCCCGCCTTCTGCTGCTGCTCGGCGGTGAGCCGGGTGGCGGTGCCCGGCGAGCACAGCGGGTCGTGCTCGTCGCCGCCGTAGGAGAAGTCGTCGTCGGCCGGCGCCGTGGCCTGGCCCGGGGTCCACTCGCTGTTGAAGTAGTTGTGGTTCGCACCCGTCATGTAGACCGCGCTGTGCAGGGCCTTGCCGCGGCTGACGCCACGGGTGCCGTCGACGTAGTACTCGCCCTGCAGGTCGATGACGTCTCCGTCGCAGCCCGGCAGGATCGACACGGACGGCACATCGGGTGCGGGGTTCTGGCCGAAGATCGTGGGGCCTATGAGGACGGTTCCACGTATCGTCCAGCGGGTTCGGCCGTGGTAGCCGTCCTGGTCGGCGGGCGGCGGGGTGAGGCTGTCCAGCGCGGCCCTGTCGGCGCCCTCACCGCCGCGGGAGTGGCCCACCAGCAGCACCCGGCCGAGGTCGGCGCGGGGCGCCCGTCGTACGACATCGGGGGCCATGGACGGGTCGGCGGCCCAGTCCGCCCAGTGGGCCAGGTGCAGCCGTATCAGGGAGGAGCGGGCCTGGGCGCCGGCGTCGTCGGCCTGCCAGTCCTGGGCGTTGACGGAGTTGGCCGAGATCGAGACCGTCACATAGCCCTGGGAGGCCAGGAGTTGCTGGTCGTGCAGGTATCCGCGGTAGCTCGGCACCGGCTCGTGGCCGGCCGGGCAAGGCCATTCGAGGGTCAGGTCGTCGGCCTTGAAGCAGGTGGCGTGGCGCCCGTGGAGGAACAGCGCCAGGGGGCGGCTGCCCGTGGCGCCTTCCGGTGCGACCACCACGGCCTTCATCTCCACGTCGGTGTCGTAGCCGGGCAGCTGGACCGACGGCAGGGAGTACTCACCACTGGTCGTACGGAACGAGCCGGCCACACCGGGGTCGACCTTGCTCACGGTCGCGGCCCGGGGCAGGCGCGACGGGCCCGACGAGCTGTCGAGTCCGCGGCGCTCACGGGCTGCGGCGTTCGCTCCGGCCGCGTCCAGACGGCGCCCCGCGGCCACGACCCGCAGGTCGTCCGTCCTTCCGAGGCGGACCCCGTCGAGCGGCAGCCGGAAGGTGCGCCCGTCCGCGGCGGGTCTGGGGACGCCCAACAGACGTTCCCCGCTACGGAATTCGACCTGGGCATCGCCCACCGGCACCTTCTCGGGCGAGCGCCACACCAGCTCCGCCGACTCCCCGGAGCCGGTGGTCCGCCAGCCCTCGGGAAGCCCCGCGGACGCGGGAGCGGACGCCGGCCCGGGGGCCGGTTCCGGCGCCG
>NZ_LRTR01000922.1 GCF_001550375.1 Streptomyces europaeiscabiei
GGCCGCCTCCGCCGTACCGGCGGCACCCGGCGGTCGGCCGGCGGCCGGCGCCGGTACGGAGCCGCCGAAGTACGGTGTCCGGCGGGCGACATGGACGCGGACGCCCTGCCGCATCAGGAGGAAGATCTCCCTCGCGTCACCCAGGTACGCCCAGGGAAATGTCCGTGCGTCGGTGCCGATGAGGCGGAAGACCTCCAGGGCCTCGGCCTCGCGCCCGGAGCGGATCAGTGCGAGCGCGAGGTGGTTGCGGAAGCCCGCCGCCCGTCGGTCACCCGGTTCGAACGCGGCGGACAGCTCCAGCCCCGCCTCGACAAGCCCCTCGATCCGGGACCAGGCCACCGGGCCCTTCCCGATCCCCGCCTCGTGGTCCAGCGCGTACTCGGTGACCGCGTGCAGGGGCAGTCCGCGCAGCGGTGAACCGTCGGGGGCCGCCGCGGCGGCCGACTCGGCGAATTCGAACATCTCCGAGTGCGAGCCGTACCACTTCTCCGCCAGGTACTGCACCGCACGGGCGTGCAGGCCCACATGATGCGGATGAGCCTCGCGCCCCCGAGCCAGGTACTCGTCGAAAACGTCGCGGGGCGCGCCGAGCCCCATGGCGTGGGCGATGTGGATCCGCCAGGGAACGGGATCGCCGGGGTTGAGGTCGGCGGCCGTGCGCAGGACCGGTGCGGCGTCACGCAGGACCGCGCGAAACGCCTGGAACTGTTCCTGCGACACATGGCGGGCGCGCGCGCCGGTGCGTATCTCCCAGGCGCGGTCGATCTGCAACTCGGCTGCCACCAGGGCGAGATCGGGATCGCCGGGCCGATCCCGCCGCCAGTCGTCGAGCCATCCGGTGTGGTGCAGTGCGAGTTCGGCCAGGGTTGCGCTGTACTCGCCGCGCCGGTCCCAGTCCAGGGTGGTGCGCGTCCGCGCCAGCAGTTCCGCCGCGGGTTCCCAGGCTCCCGACCGGGCGGCTGCGAGCGCCGCCCGCAGAGCGGAGTCCGGCCCGTCCACCTCGACCGCCCCGTCCGGGGGCAGTCCCTCGCCGGTGGCCGCCAGATGCCGCAGCATCCGAGG
The DNA here is from genome assembly GCF_001550375.1 of Streptomyces europaeiscabiei. Taxonomy (GTDB): domain Bacteria; phylum Actinomycetota; class Actinomycetes; order Streptomycetales; family Streptomycetaceae; genus Streptomyces; species Streptomyces europaeiscabiei. Next base: position 1,063 of record NZ_LRTR01000922.1, read on the forward strand.
CAACGTAAGTACTCCGGGCAGCTTGCCCACAACCAGTCCCTCCCCCGACGGCCCCCCGGCCGCACGCAGTCGATGATCGACAGGCGCAGACCTTACCGACCGGGCCAGGACGCACGACATGGAGGGGCAGGATTCCCCGCGCGGGAACTGTGGGGAATCATGCCCTCGGGGATTCCCCCGGGACCCTCCGGGCACCCCTGCGGGAGGGCGAAGAGCGGATCGGGCCGGTGGCGCTCGGTGCGGAGGTCGCCAACGGGCCCTCAGGAACACGCTCTCACGAACGGGCTCTCACAACCCGAACAGCTCTGCCGCGTTGTCGTGGCAGACCGCCCGTAGCCATTCCTCTCCCAGGCCCAGTCGCTCCAGGGCGTGGAGCTGGTGCACGTACGGGTAAGGGATGCTGGGGAAGTCGGAGCCGAGGAGGATACGGTCGCCGAGGGCGGCCAGCCGGGGCAGGGCCCGGCTGGGGAACGGCATGAACCCCTCACTGAAGTCGGTGAACGCCATCGTCGTGTCCAGCCGCACTTCCCCGTACCGCTCGGCGAAACCGAGGAACTCCTCGTACTCGGGCATACCCATGTGCGCGACGACCAGCCGCAGCCGGGGATGTCGCGCCAGTACCCGCGCGATCGGCTCGGGGCCCGTGTACTTGCCGGGCGCGGGCCCGGAGCCGCAATGGATCACCACAGGGATACCGGCCTCGGCCAGCAACCCCCATGCCTGCTGGAGGAGTTCGTCGGCCGGGTCGTACGCCCCCACCTGCACATGCGCCTTGAAGACGCGCGCCCCCGCCTCGACGGCCTCCCCCACGTACGCTTCGACGTCCGGCTCGGGATAGAGAGTGGCGGTGTGCAGGCAGTCGGGGGTGCGGCGGGCGAAGTCGACAGCCCAGCCGTTCAGCCACCGGGCCATACCCGGCTTGTGCGGGTAGAGCATCGCGGTGAACGCCCGGACGCCGAACGCCCGCAGCAGGGCAGCCCGTTCCGCCTCCTCCTTCCGGTACGTGATCGGCCACTCCATTCCACCGGTCAGCGGTCCCAGCGCGTCGAAGTACTCCCACACCTTGCGCAGGACGCGTTCGGGCATGAAGTGCGTGTGGACGTCGACCAGTCCGGGGAGACCGAGCGACTCCCAGAACCGGCGGATCTCTCCCGCTTCCCCGGCCACGGGCACGGGCACGTCACTCAGCGTCCCTCGCGAACCCGAACCCGAACCCGAACCCGAACCCGAACCCGAGGGCGGGGGCGGGGGCGGCGGCGAATCGGCAGGGGTGACAGGTGCCATGGGGTGATCGTTCATGCCCCTACGATCGGTTCCAGCGGGGTGGCGGGTCCACTCCCCCCGCGCAAAGGAGCCGTGAGGGGCCCATCACCCGGCTCTTCCCAGGCAGTGAGGTTTTCTCAACGAGATGATCTCGTGAGGTGATTCGGGCCCAGGGATCCCGCGAGTCGCGATGAGTCCTGAGGCATCCGGCGGTCGTACTGTCGAACCCGTTACCGAGGAGGGCTTCTGATGCGCAGCGTGACCTATTCGATGAGTGTCTCACTTGACGGCTACATCGTCGGGCCGGACGGCGGCTTCGACTGGACTGTGCCCGACAAGGATGTCTTTCGCTTCTGGATCGACGAGATTCGAGGGGTCGGCGTCCACCTGTTGGGACGACGGCTGTACGAGACGATGCTGTACTGGGAGACCGCCGACCAGGATGGCTCGCTCGACGACGCCGAGCTCGAGTGGGCCGCGCTCTGGAAGCCGCTGCCCAAGGTGGTGTTCTCCACCACGCTGTCCGCCGTGCAGGGCAATGCCCGCTTGGTCTCCGGCGGCGTGGCGGAGGAGATCGAGCGCTTGCGAGCCGAGCCGGGGGAGGGCGATATCGCGATCGGCGGCGCGACTCTCGCCGCCGAGGCGGCCGCGTCGGGTCTGATCGACGAGTACCGGGCCATGATCTACCCGGTGCTGGTCGGCGGTGGCATTCCGTTCTTTCCCCAACGCGAGCGCCGGGTGGATCTCGAACTCGTCCAGACCCGCACCTTCGACTCGGGAGTCATCTACCTCCACCACCGCGTGGCGCGTTAGCGGCCGTCTGCGGCGTCCTTGTACAACGCGGGCAGGACGTGCAGCCGGGCGGCGGCGATGTCCGGGGGGAGCCCGGCTCGACATCGGAGACCCACAGCGGGGTGCCGTCCGGGGCGGACAAAAACTGGACGTTGCCGCCGAAGCTCTTGTGTTTCTGGCTGAACCACAGGTCAATGCCGTTGTCCCGAGTGTCGGCAAGACGGTCGCTCTCGATGAGCATGCCGTCGAGAATCACGTGACTCATCTCCTCCTCACGGCAGCGGTCCAACACCTCGTGCAGATCGGGTGCTTGGGCGGCGAGGATGTCGATGCCCTCGTGCAGGTAGCGACAGCTGGCGGCCTGGGAGATGCCGGCACCCTGGCCAGGCAGTGCACGCAGCCCCGCTCGCGGAACCAGTGCACCACGAGGACCGCCTGCCGGAACGTGCCCAGTGCGCGCGAGCCCCGCGGGGTGCCCAGACGACGGCGATGGGGCCCACCTGCCCCACCGTGACGAGGCCTGGGATTTCCCTGACTTCACCTCCACGCTGGCTCCAAGATGTACGCAACCGATTCCAGAACATGCACGCTACTGCTCCCAGCATGTGACACCTCCACCGAGGAGGGCCGCGGCGCTGGCAACGGTTCCCGGATTGCCGGCCGGAATAGCCTGCGCGACGTAGGGACTGGAGGTTCCTGTCAGCGGCGGAGACCCAACACTAATGATCACCGGAGTCACCAGGGGGAGCCCGCAGCATGACCGGCACCACGGAGGCCCTTGGCGGGTCGGCTGCAGTCGACGATGCGGCACGAAGTGTCACGCGCCCGTTCTACGTATACGCCGTGCTCGCCAACACGCTGTTCCAGCGCGGCGTATTCGTCCTCTTCCTTTATCAGCGCGGCTTCTCCGTCGGGCAAGTGGCCCTACTGCAGACACTGCTCTACCTGGTCAGTGGACTTGCGGAGTTGCCGACGGGAGTCATCGCCGACCGAATCGGCAGGCGTGCCAGCATCGTGATCGGCCAGCTGCTGATAGCTGGATGTCTGCTCGGTCAGGTGGCGTTCTCCAACTACGGGGTGTTCCTGGCGCTGTTCATCGGGCAGGGCGTGGGCATGGCATGTGTGTCCGGTTCGGACACCGCCCTGCTGTACGACCTGCTCGTGCGGTGTGGTGCAACGGCCGGCTACGTCGAGATCAAATCCCGGTTCACCATGCTCGGGACGGTCACCTCGGGAGCCGCCATCGCCCTCGGCGGCCAACTGCAGCAGATTTCCTGGGGAGTCGTCTACGCCGGTTCGGCGGCGTGCCTCGTCCTGGCCATGGTGGTGCTGATGTCAGGGGTGCCCGAGATCCGCGGCGCGGACGCGGTGGACGAGCAGGACGGAGCCGAGGAGCACGGCGACACCACAGCATGGCGGGCGATGCTTCGGGTCGCCACGCCGACGCTCGTGACGCTTGTCGTGGTGTCCGGATTGATGCATGCGACTTTGACGCCGTACATCATTTTTACGCAGAAAACCCTCTCCGATCAGGGAGCCGGCACCGCATTGGTCAGCGGGGTCATAGCGGCGGGATTCTTCGCCGGCGGGCTCACTCCATTGCTGTCGGACCGCGCGGACCGGCGCATCGGGTATCGGGTCATCGTCCCGGTGTCTCTCCTGACGCTCGCCGTGGCGCTCGGCCTGAGCGGCCTCGGCCTCGTCTGGGTCACCATCGCCGCGTTCCTGGTGCTGGCCGGGATTCCCGAGATCACCGCAGTGATCGTGGACAACGTGTTCAACGAGGCAGTGCCGTCGCGCCACCGGGCGAGCCTGCTGTCGATGATCGCATTCGTGGAGTCGGCGCTCATCGGCATCGGCTATCTCGTCCTCGGCGCGCTCATGGACGGGTTGGGCTCCAGTGTGGGCATGGCCACCTATGCTGCGGTCCCCCTGCTGGCATGTCTCCTGTGGCTCCCGGTGCTCTTCCGAGGGGCACGGGTGACCACCGAGATCGAGAAGTCCGCCGACCAAGAGGCATCCTGAAACAGACCATCTCGCGCAACGGTCTGCCCGATGGCAGGGGTGCTGCTCGTTGACATGTCGCTCCCAGTCAGCGACGGAGCTGTCATCGCGGCGATCAGCGCCAAACGGGACGGGAAGAATCTCGCCACTGAGAAAACCTCAGTCAGTAGTGGTCACAGGTTCTTTTCGCCCTTCACGGCTCGCACGTCCTCCACGAACAGCTGGAAGAGAAGACGCGTGATGTCGGTGTCGCCGATGGAAAGACTGAACGGCTCCTTCTTCTCGGGCTTCAGGCCGATGTAGCCCGGAAGCGTCCCTTCACCGGCCGCGGCTTGCGGGAATTCACTGCCGGTCTCAGCCTCGCGGGTTTTCCTGATATGATAAGGAGTTCCCTTGTCTCCGGATATCGCCATGTATTCCGGATGGAACAGGAGTTCCTCCGCACCCTCTTTGAGTGTGAACTCCATCAACACCTGAGCATCTTCATCAGCGAAATACTCCTCGGCCTGACCCACGTCACCCAGGTGATTCTTCACGGGCATGGCTCCGATGGGGCCGCGGCCTTCATCCACCGTCTCACGGTACCGCTTCGCGATCCCGCTGCCGTCCTTGCTCTCCGTCTGCATCCACGCTTCCGTCTCCGCGGCCTTTCCCTTCCATTCCATGATGGCGACGGCCTCGCTCGTGAACATCGACCGATACAGCTTCAGGCGCTCCGTGCCTTTTCCGCTCTTCTCCGCCAGTTGGGCCAGGAGCCCGGGCCCGACAGTCTTCAGAACGTCTTCCAGTTTCCGCTTCGGAGCTGCGGACGCCTTGCCCTTCTTCTTCGGCGCCTTAGGCGGAAGCAGCGGGAATCCCGCCTCCGTCATCTTGTCTTTCCAGTGTTTCTCATGGAGCAATTCCTGCGGGTCGCCGGGTGCCCGCTGAACCACCGCTCCAAAGTGAACGCCGTGAGAGTCCGTCGACGTCCGACGGGAGTCGGCCGCCCGCTGCACGGCGGGCCGGGCCGGGCCCGACATCACCCTGTGCGCGTTGGCCTCAGCGGCCTGCTCGAACCGGTCCGACGGGTCGGAGACCTTGAGTCCGCCGCCGTTGTCGGTGCCCGCGACCGGCCCCTGACGCTGCTGGATGACATGAGTGAGTTCGTGGGCGAGAGTGTGCTTGTCCGCACCGCCGTCGCCGATGACCACGTGACTGCCGGAGGTGTAGGCACGGGCGCCGACCTCGGCGGCGGAAGCCCTCGCCACGCTGTCGTTGTGAATGCGGACGTCCGAGAAGTCGGCGTCGAGGCGCGCCTCCATGTCCGTGCGGGTGGCGCTGTCCAGGGGCTGTCCGGGGGCGCGCAGGACGTCGTGGACGGCCGAGCGCTGCACGGTGGGCTCCGCGGGGCTCTGGTGACCGCAGTCGGCGCTGTGCCGGTGCTCCTCCTGGGCCCAGGAATGGCCGGCTCGGCGGAGCAACTGGACGACCGCGGCATTGCCCGTGGTGCCCTGCAGTGCGAGCAGCCCCTGGGGCGACGACAGATCCGGTTGCCGCCGCGCGGGCGATCCCGCCGCCGTGACGGCGGAAGCCCGGTCGGTCTTCCTCTCGTCGCCTGCCTTGTCGTTACCGCGTTTCCGCACTGACAGCCCTCTCCCATGACCAACTGCTGGACATTCCTTGCTACACCGGAGTCGGCCTGTTCGAGGAGGTCCACAGGGGCAGACCTCGGCATCCGTTCGGGCAACAACGGAGCCCTGCGTTCCTGGAATCCGCATCCGGCGTACGCCCCGACCACGCCCGGCCCGCCCAGCGGCTGACCGGCCCTTGCGGGACGCCCCTTCGCGCGCCGCGGGGACGCCCCTCCGGCCCGCCGCACGATGTGGTGTGGATCTCATCGCGCCGGGCACTCGGCAGTCGACCGAGACGGGACGGGCTTGGACGGGCTGGAGGTGCGGCATGGCGGTACGGCATCGTCTGATCAAGGTGAGTCCGCAGGCAGTGTGGGCCGTCCTCGCGGACGGCTCCCGGTACGCGGAGTGGGTGGTGGGAACGTCGGCCTCCGAGCCGGTGCGGGGGCGGTGGCCGGAGGTGGACTCGACGATCGAGTACGAGATCCGCGTGGGCCCTCTGCGGTTGAGCAACGAGACGGTCGTCCGGTACTGCGAGGAGGAGGCCGAGCTGGGCCTGGAGGCGCGGGCCGGTGTGCTGGGGACGGCGCGGATCTCCATTCGGCTCCGCCCCTGGGGACGGTACTGCCTGGTGATCGCGGACGAACACCCGCTGCAGGGAGTGGGCGGAGCGCTCCACAACGTGGGCATGGAGGCGCTGATCCAGCTGCGGCATCGCGCGATGCTCGCCCGGCTCGCCCGGCTCTGCGAGACCCTGGCCGAGACCGAGGTCGAAGCACCTCCGAGTCTTCACGGGCGGCGCAGGGCGGCAGCCCACGGCACCGGCGGGCATGCCTGACGCGATGGTGACCGGAGCCGGCCCCAACGAGCCGGTGGCCGCCAACCTGCTCGCCGGCTCCGGATGGAGCATGGAGCAACGGCAGACCGCCGTCCATGTCCCCCGCTGGCTGCGCCTGACCCGGATAACCCGAGTCGCGATCCCACCCCTCGTCCTGCGCACCACCCGCAGCAGACTTCCCCGCCTCGAAACCGAGCCCCCCCTCTGCACCAGACGGGCCTGCTCGGCCCGGGCGCCCACCCGGACAGCACCACATCCACGGGCGGCGCGGCAGCCCGGCCCGTGCGATTCTGATGATCGTGCGGCGTAAGGGTGCGCTCGGCGGTGGAGGCCACGACGTGGAGAAGGCTCTCGACGAGCTCTACGCCACGCCGCCACCGGAATTCGTCTCCCGCCGCGAGGAGCTGACCGCTCGGGCCAAGGCGGACGGACGCGTGGAGGACGCACATCGGATCCACGCCGCCCGCCGCCCCTCCCTCGCCGCCTGGACAGCGAACCTGCTGCTGCACTCCCAGCCCGCGGAGAGCCGACGGTTCCTGGAACTGGGGCGTGCACTGCGGGAGGCCTACGAAACCCTGGATGCCGACGGGATCAAGGAGCTGTCCGAGCAGCGGCGGAGAATCGTCCACGCGATGTCGCGGCAGGCTGCCGAGCTCGCCGCCGAGGCCGGACACCGGCTGTCGGACACGGTGCAGCGAGACGTCGAGTCCACCCTGCGTGCCGTGCTCGCCGACCAGGACGCTGCCGACCGGTGGGCCACCGGCCGTCTGGAGAGCGCCCTCACCCCGCCGGTGGACTTTCCCAGCGGTACGACCGCGACGGCCGGCACACCCCGCGAGCCCACCCACGCGCCGGCCGCGCCTACTCCGACGCGGTCTCGCGCCAAGGACGAGGTCGCCGAGCGACGCCGCCAGAAGCAGGAGCAGCTCGGTCGGGCCCGTGAGGCGGCACAGGCCGCCGACCAGCAGCTGCGCGAGCTGCGCGCCGCGCAGGCGGACGCGGACACGCTGCTGGAGCGGGCGCGCGACCGGCACGACCGGGCCGGAAGAGACGTGTCCGCCGCCGAGCGGCAGCTGCGGCAGGCACGCGAGGACCTTCAGCGGGCGGACCAGGATCAGCAGGAAGCGGAGAAACAGCGCGAGACGGCCGCCGACGCCGCGTCCAGAGCTGAACAGGCAGCCCGCGAGGCCGCCCGGGAGGTTAAACGCCTGTCCGGGCGCGTCAGGTAGCGGACAGGCACCCTGTTCGACGGCAGGCCGCTGGTTCACCTCCGCCCATCCGCTCTCATCGGCGCCGTGGTCGGGGGAGCACTGTCTCCTGCCGTCACCGGCGGGCCCCTACGGCCGGCAGCGCCCCTCCCCATACACCCTCCCGGGCCCGGCCCACATTCGAGGACTCTGCCTCCGTCGGTCTCGGCCGAGTCCCGCTGGGCCCTGCGTTCGGCTGGCTCGTGACGCGGTCAGGGCTCGGCCGGTGGTGGGCCATCGCCGCCCCGCGATCCGTCGCCGTACCCCGTGCTACGCGGGCGCTGCAGCCGTGAAGGCGTCCGCGTGCCGCGCAGTCCACTGGGCGAAAGTGCGGGCCGGGTTGCCGGTGACCTTCTCCACGGTGTCGACGACGGTACGGCCCACCTCCGGAGTGTTCCCGTACGTCTCCAGGAGAAAGCCGATGACGGCATCCGGGTGTCCCGCCGCCCGCCATTGCGCGACGGCCTCGTCCTCGGCGAGTTCGGTCAGGGCGATCTCCTGGCCCCGGGCGGCAGCGATCGCCGCCACCTTGTCGCCGACGGTCAGCAGCTCCGGGCCGGTGATCACGTACTCCTGACCCGCGTGGCCGTCCTCGGTGAGCGCGACCGCGGCGACGGCACCGATGTCGCCTTCGTGGACCATGGCGCTCAGCCGGGAGACGAACGGTTCGCGGACTTCGCCCGAGGCCACGATCCCGTCCGCCCACTCAAGGGCGTTCGCCATGAACTCGACCGGCATGAGCACGGTCCAGTCCACACCGTCGTCGGCGCGCACCGCGTCCTCCAGCGGGGACGGCCCGCCGCCGTGCAGCACCGTGATCCGGCGTACGCCGGCCGCGCGGGCCAGCTTCAGGATGTGCGGGCCGGTTTCCAGCGGGGCGAAGTAGGCCCCGCCGAAGGTGATCAGGTGGACGCCGGTGACGCCTTCCAGTGCCGGGATCAGGCTGTCGGGTTCGGCCAGGTCGCCCTGGACGACCTCTGCTTCGGGCGGGAGAGCCGCCTTCGACGCGTCCCGGGTGAGGGCACGGACCGCGTGGCCACGGGCGAGAAGTTCGGCGACGACCTGACGGCCCACGGTTCCGGTGGCACCGGTGACAAGTATCTTCCGCGTCTGTGTCATGACACGACCGTAGGGAACCTTGCGGTCAACTTCTGTCCGTAAGGCCTGAGTTCACCAGCGGCGGCAGCCGTTCGGTGACGTGACGACGAGACGTACGCCACCTTTCCCTAAATACGCATCCTTGATGCAACATTGCTAGACTGCCTCCGTGAGGCTGACCAGATACACGGATCTCGCACTTCGTGCAGTGATGCGCCTGGCCGTCGTGGACAGCGAGGAGTTGCTGACCACGAGGCAGATCGCCGCGCCCATGAACGTCCCCTATACACACATGGCGAAGGCCATCGCACAGTTGCAGCACCTGGGGGTGATCGAGGCGCGGCGTGGGCGCAACGGTGGGCTGACCCTCACCGACGCGGGCCGGCGCACCCCGGTGGGGGACCTGGTCAGGACACTGGAGGGGGACCGGGAAGCCGTGACGTGCGAGGGCGACACCCCCTGCCCCCTCGCAGGCGCCTGCCGGCTGCGGCGGGCACTGCGGGAGGCACAGGAGGCGTTCTACTCCTCGCTGAACGGCGTGACCGCGGCCGATCTGGTGAGGTCCCCGACGGGGCCGATCCTGCTGACACTGGGCGCTCCCCCGGGCTGACCACCCACCGTTCGGCTACAGCGCGGGCCGCAACACCCTCACCGCTTCACACTGTTGGATCGCGACCATCGAGCATCGAGCAGAGGCTGCGACCAAAAATTCGCATCCAGAATACTAATTCAACCGAACATCGATCCAGGAGTGTGTCTGATGCTTTCTGCGCAGTCAGCCCCCGTCGTACGGGCGACGCTTCCCGTGGTGGGAGCCTCACTGACCACCATCACGGAGCTGTTCTACCGGCGGATGTTCGAGGAGCGTCCGGAGCTGCTGCGGAATCTGTTCAACCGGACCAACCAGGCCACCGGCGCCCAGCGCGAGGCGTTGGCCGGCTCGGTGGCGGCCTTCGCCACCCTGCTGGTCGAACGGCCCGACGAACGCCCCGACGCCGTCCTCGCGCGCATCGCCCACAAACACGTCTCGCTCGGTATCACCGCCGACAAGTACCCGCTGGTCGGACGCCACCTGCTCGCAGCGGTCGCCGAGGTCCTCGGTGATGCCGTCACCCCCGAGGTCTGCGCCGCCTGGGACGAGGTCTACTGGCTGATGGCCAACGCCCTGATCGCCATGGAGGCCCGGCTGTACGCCGAGGCCGGCGTGGAGAACGGTGACGTGTGGCGGCGCATGGAGATCGCCGAGCGGCACCAGGAGTCCGCCGAGGCCGTCTCCCTGGTCCTGTGCCGGACCGACGGCCGGCCCACCGCTCCCTTCCGGCCCGGACAGTACGTCAGCGTTCGCGTGGAACTACCCGACGGCGCCCATCAGATCCGCCAGTACAGCCTGTCCACCGCACCGGATCTCAAGACCTGGCGCATCACCGTCAAGCGCGAGACGGCCGCCGACGGCACGGTCCCCGACGGGGAGGTCTCGTCGTGGCTGCACGCCCATGCGGAGGTGGGTGACATCCTTGACGTCTCGCTGCCCGCCGGTGACCTCGTGCTGCCCGAGGCCGACACCCCCCTCCTGCTCGCCTCCGCGGGCATCGGTATCACCCCCATGCTCTCGATGCTCGACCATCTCGCCCTCACGTCCTCCTCGCGTCCCGTCACCGTCGTCCATGCAGACCGCTCGCCCCACGACCACGTCCACCGTGACGAACAGGCGGACCTCGTCAGTCGTCTGACCAGGGCAGATCTTCACCTGTGGTACGAGAACGACGCCCACCGCTCCCCCGGCACCCGCGTCCTCGCCGGCCGCGCCACACTCGACCACCTCACCCCTGCCCCCGACACCACCGCCTACCTCTGCGGACCGTTGCCCTTCATGCGCCTGGTGCGGGGCGAGTTGCTGGCCAAGGGGCTGCACCCTTCCGCCATCCACTACGAGGTCTTCGGGCCCGACCTCTGGCTCGACAAGTAGGCGGGGAACGGTGCTGACGACATCGTCCGTCGCCATGTACGCCGTCGGAGAAGTCCCGCATCCGGCGGCGCCGGTGGGGGCCGCATTCGTTGCCGGACGACGCGGAGGATCCGCATGACCCACGACGACCGGCGGCAGTCGCCCGCCGCACCGGGGCAGCTTCCCGACATCCGCGACCGCCAGGACGTGGAGGGACTGGTGAAATCGTTCTACGACGAGGTCCTCGGCGACCCCCTCATCGGTCGGCTGTTCACAGAGGTGGCGCGTGTCGACATGGCCACCCATCTGCCCGTCATGGCCGACTTCTGGGAGAGCGCCCTCCTCACCCCGGGCGTCTACCGCCGCAACGCCCTCCGCTCGCACCGCGACCTGCACGCCAAGAGCCCGCTGCGCGCCGAGTACTTCGAACGCTGGCTGGAGCTGTGGACCGCAACCGTAGGTCGGCGGCACGCGGGTCCGGTGTCCGACCGGGCGGTCGCCAAAGCGCAGGCCGTGGCCGGGGCCCTGCTGCACAACACGGCCGGCGACGGACGGCCCCGCCCCGGTCGTGGCCCTGTCTTCGTCGACATCGAACCGCCGATGAGAAGCACGTCATAGCCGTCTTCGTCACCGAGGGGCGTGACCGGCACGGGGAGGCGATGGGCTGCGCGGGATCGAAGCCGCCGAGGCCGACGTCGATGTCCTCTCGGTCGGAAAGCGCCCCAAGAAGGACACCCGTACGGCCCTCACCGCCGGAGGGATCAACGCGGGCCCGGCCACCCTGGACCCCGAGGACCTCGACGAACGGGTGGGGCCGGCCCTGACGTCCTGCGCCGGCTCGATCAGGGACGGGCGCGTGGCGGCCGGGAAGTGCCTGGGTAGGCTTTCTCCCGGAGCCGCGCCACCGTGTGCGTCCGGGTCACCGTGCCAACCGGTACGGTGTGCCGCTCGACCAGGAGAGACGTGATGTCACCGACGATTCGCAGGGCTGTGATCCCCGCCGCCGGCCTCGGTTCCCGTCTGCTGCCCCTGACGAAGGCGACGCCCAAGGAGATGCTCCCGGTCGGCGACAAGCCGGTCATCGAGCACACCGTGCGCGAGCTGGTTGACTCCGGCATCACCGACATCACCATCGTCGTCTCCGGCGGCAAGAGCCTCATCCAGGACCACTTCCGCCCCAACCCCGCCCTCGTCGCCCAGCTGCGCGAAGACGGCAAGACAGCCTACGCGGACGCGGTGGAGGAGGTCGCGGAGCTGGCCCGCCGGGGCCACATCACCTACCTCGACCAGTACGGCCCGTACGGCAACGGCACCCCGGTGCTCAACGCCGCCCGCGCCTTCGGCGACGAGCCGGTGCTGGTGCTCTGGCCCGACGACGTCTTCGTGGCCGAGGTGCCCCGCGCCCAGCAGCTGATCCGCGCGTACGAGCAGACCGGCTGCCCGGTGCTGGCCCTCCTGCCGATGGACCCCACCGAATCCCAGCGCTACGGCGTGCCCATCGTCAAGGAGGACCTCGGCGACGGCCAGCTGCGCATCACCGGCCTGGTCGAGAAGCCCGAGCCCGCCGCCGCGCCCTCGGCGTACGCGGCCATCGGCGGTTACGTCGTCACCCCCGGCATCATCGACGAACTGCGCGAGCAGACCCGGCGCTGGTACGAACACAGGACCGGCGAGGTCTACCTGACCGACGCCATCAACGCCTACGCCACCACCCGCGCGGTGTACGGGCAGGTCATCAAGGGCCGCTGGTACGACACCGGCAACCCGGCCGACTACCTGGTCGCCCAGATGGCCTTCGCCCTCGCCCACCCGGAGTACGGCCCCCTCGTGCGCGGCCTGGTCAACGGCCTCGACGCCGCCGCGGACTAGGCCAGGGCAAAAGCCTGGGCCGGGCCTTGGCCCCTCTGCGAGCCGGAGCCGGCGCCAGCTCCTCCCGGACGGGGACCCCCTGGCCGCAGAACGCTTCGAGTGATCGGCGTCATCGCCGTCATCGTGCCTCTCGGTCGGCGCCCGAGTCGGACGCGGCGCTGTGCGTGCACCGGAGGACGGATGCCCGTCGGCGATGAGCCGGCGAAGGGACGGCGAAGGGGCGAGCGCCCCGCACGGTGAGGCCGGATGTCAGACGCGCGTCGCCCTGCTGGCGTAGCGCCCAACTGGCCCAGAAAGACGTCGACTTCGCCTTCCAGGGCAGCGGCGAACATCCCGGCGTGGCATTGGCGGTCCTGTCATATCTCTTGCAAAGGTCCGGACCAACTGCTAATTCCCTTTCTATTAGGAAAGTTTCCTACCAGTCGGTGTCCCCCATGGACCGATCGGCGACCGCCGATCGATTTCACTGACCGCCAGGAGTCCCCCATGAGACCGGCACGACCCGTTCCGCTCGTCGCCGTGCTGCTCCTTCTCGGCCTCGTCCTGACGCCAGGAACCGCACAGGCCGGCCGCACGGCCCCCACCCCCCTGCCCGCGACCACGACCACGACCAAGGCCCCGTCGGCAGTCACCCCGGTCGCTGCCAACGGACAGCTCGTCGTCTGCGGCACCAGGCTCTGCAACCAACGAGGAAAAACGATCCAGCTCCGTGGGATGAGCACGCACGGACTGCAGTGGTACAGCCAGTGCGTCACCAACGGCTCGCTCAACGCCCTCGCCACCGACTGGCGGGCCGACGTACTGCGGATCTCCATGTACGTCCAGGAGGGCGGCTACGAGACCGATCCGCGTCGCTTCACCGACCTGGTCCACTCCGCCATCGAGCAGGCCACGGCCCACGGCATGTACGCCATCGTCGACTGGCACATGCTCGACCCGGGCGACCCGCACCACAACCTCGCCCGCGCCAGGACCTTCTTCTCCGAGATCGCCCAGCGCCATCGCGACAAGAACAACCTGCTGTACGAGATCGCGAACGAGCCCAGCGGAGTGAGCTGGTCCCGCATCAAGAGCTACGCCGAACAGCTCATCCCTGTCATCAGGGCCAAGGACCCGAACACCCCGATCCTGGTCGGCACCCGCGCATGGTCCTCCCTCGGCGTGTCGGAGGGCTCCGGCGAGTCCGAGGTGGTCGACAACCAGGTGAACGCGGCCAACATCATGTACACGTTCCACTTCTACGCGTACTCGCACCGGGACGAGTACCTCCGGACCCTGGCCCGCGCCGCCGACCGCCTACCCGTCTTCGTCACGGAGTTCGGCACCCAGAACTACGCGGGTGAGGGCGCGAACGACTTCGCCATGTCGCAGCGCTATCTCGATCTGCTGGCGGCCAAGAAGATCAGCTGGGTCAACTGGAACTTCTCCGACGACGGACGCACCGGCGCCGTCTTCAAGCCGGGGACGTGCGCCGACAACGGTTCGTGGACCGGCACGTCCTCCCTCAAGCCCGCGGGCGTCTGGATCCGCGACCGTATGAGGACGCCGGACGACTTCTGACCGTGGACGAAAGATGCGAGGGGAGCCGCTCACCGCCCCACCGGCGAGGACGGAGGAGATACGCGCAATAGCCGCCACTTCGTAGCAGAGCGTGACGTTCAACACGGGGAGTGCGCATACGCTGCGTGTTCTGGCCCTGGCCCCGCTCCAGGGATCGTCGCTGTTTTTGGTGGCCGCTGTCGGGCGTGGGGCGGTTGGTGTGGCGTCGCCGGAGCGGACGGCGTATCCGAGGTTCAGGAAGCTGATCTCGGAACGGGAGTTGCGGGAGTTCTTCACGCCGTCGGCGGAGGATGCGGTGTGGGCGCGTGAGCGTACGCGTGACCGCCCGGGCCGGGTCTTGGCGCTGTTGGTGATGTTGAAGTCCGCGGCACGGCTGGGCCGTGTCCCCAAGGTTGGGGAGACACGCGAGGTGGTCGTGGCTCACCTGCGTGATCAGGCTGGACTCGCTGCGGGGACGGTGCCAGAGGCGGACTCCGGGCGGAGCGAGGAGCGCTGCCCGTCCGCCGTACGTGAACGCCTGGGGCTGAGGCACAAGCCGGGCGAGGCCCGGGCGGTCACGGAGGCGGCGATGTGGGTGGCTGCGCCGGTGAAGGCGCATACCGCGGACTTGGTGAACGTGGCGCTGGAGGAACTGGTCCGGCACAAGGGACGGCTGGAGATGCCGGCGTTCTCCACCCTGGACCGGATGGCTTCCCGAGTCCGCTCCGGGGTGGAGGCCTCGCAGTACAAGGCCATCGTCGCGCGGATGAGTGATGCGGCGCGGGAGCGGGTCGTGAGCATGCTGGAGGTCGTGGAGGACGAGTACCAGAGCCTGTTCGCGTGGATCAAGCAGCCCGCCCGGAGGGCGACGTGGTCGCGGTTCAGGGCGCATGCGGAGCGGACGGAGAGGGTGGACGGGCTGGGGGATGCCGTCTTCTGGGTGGGGAAGACACCGCCGGCGAAGGTGGCCGCTGCGGTCTTCTCGGCATCTGCGCCCAGCGGCACGAATGGCTTCCCGGAGCCTCATCCAGCCGACGTGGACGCTCGCCGATCTGGCCATCGCCCCGCGCGTCGGTGGCTGCCGCGACGGCGTATCCCTGCCGCACCAGCCTCTGGAGCGTTTCGTGGTACGTCGAGACCGGCCGCGTGTAAGCGATCACCATGGGGCCGCCCATCGCGTGGGAGGGTCCGCTCACGCCCCGTCATCCCTTTGGCACGCTCTCACAAGCCTGGTGGGCGTCTTCCCTGCTCCGCGTCAAAGCGGCGGCGACGATCGCCTTCTTGGTCGGGAAGGGTCGGGAGAGGTGCGGCTGCGTGACACCGGCACGCTTGCCCTTCGCCTCGACAGAGGTGCCGCACCAGCCCTTGAGCGCGAACTGGGCGATCGCAGCACGGGGATGGCACCCTCGCGCCTTTCCTGCCTGCCCACCCGGCCAGTGCCGCCATTCCGGCGGGTGCCGGTCAGCTCAGTCCGAAGGCAGCCGGTGACGCGGCCCGGGATCAGTTCCCCTCGTTGAGCTTGCGCATGGAAACCGATCGGTTTACAGTGAGGCCAGACGGAAACCGATCGGTTTCCACTACGGGTTCGGGAGTGCATGATGACGACAAATCGGCCGGTAGCCCTGGTGACGGGGGCGTCATCCGGCATCGGCAGGGAAACCGCGCCAGCGCTGGTCGCGGCGGGTTTCGAGGTGGTCGGCACAGGCCGCGACACCTCGCGTGTCACCCCGCTCGCTGGGGTGACGTTCTTCGACCTCGACGTGGTCAGTGACAAGTCGGTCACCACCGTGGTCCAGCAGGTGGTCGACCGGTTCGGGCGGATCGACGTCCTGGTCAACAACGCCGGCATCGGCTCGATAGGCGCGGCCGAGGAAACCTCCCTCGCGCAGGCCCAGGGCGTCTTCGACATCAACGTCTTCGGTGTCATGCGCATGGTGCAGGAGGTCCTGCCGCACATGCGCTCCCGGGGACGCGGGCGCATCATCAACCTCTCGTCGGTGCAGGGGTTCATCCCCGCTCCCTACATGGCCGTCTACGGCGCGTCCAAGCACGCGATCGAGGGCTACTCCCAGTCCCTGGACCACGAGGTGCGGCAGTACGGCGTCCGGTCGCTCCTCGTCGAACCCGCCTACACCAGGACCGGATTCGAGGCCAACAGCGCGAAGCCCGACACGCCCCTGCAGGTCTACGCGGACCAGCGGCACGTCTTCGACCGCCTGATGACGGAGGCGATCAGGAGCGGTGACGACCCCGCCGTGGTCGCCAAGGCGATCGTCACGGCCGCCACCGACAAGAAGCCGAAACTTCGCTACGCCGCCGGCCCCATGGCCGGACGCGCACGCATGCTCCGCTTCGTTCCTGCCTGGGTCCTGGACAAGCAGATCCGCACGATGAACAAGCTGGCCGGCTGACCCCCGCCACCCCACGCACTCCGTCGCGCCGTTGATACCGGGAGAGACCCATGTCCGAGACCCCGCACTCCGCCGCCGCAACCGTCGCGAGCTGGCGCGCCGCCTCAGAACGCGGTGACGTCGACGCCGCGGCCGCGTGCCTGAGCCGGGACGTCGTGCTCAGCTCGCCGCTCACCGAGCAGTTCCGCTTCGAGGGACCGGCCCAGCTGCGCGATTTCCTGACCTCGGCGTTCACGGCGGTCGAGGACATCCGCTTCCACACCCAGACCGGCGAGGGCGACGCGTACGCACTGTTCTACCGGGCGAGGGTGGGATCCCAGTCATTCGAGGAAGCGCAACTGCTGCGGCTCGACGACGAGGCACGCATCCAGCAGATCACGCTCTTCGGGCGTCCGATGCCGGCCCTCACCGCCCTGATGATCAGTGCGGGGTCGGAGCTCGCCCGCAGGCAGGGCCGCCGGGGCGTCGCGGCGCTCATGCGCGCCAGCGCCGCGCCCGTGCACGCCATGGTCACCTTCGGGGACCGCCGCTTGGTCCCGCTGACCCGGCCGACAGCCCCGCGGACCTGAGAGCACCAGGTCCACCGGCCGTTTGGCCCCGTTCCCCTTCCAGGAATTGGCGGTAGCCGCAGGCGATGCCTCGGCGGACAGCTTCGGGTCGCAGGAATGCGGGAGGTACTCGCCGTCCAGGTGGGCTCCGGCTCGCCATGACCGATATGAGTGACCCCGCCGACGTTTCGCTCGACGATGTACTGGCGGTGCTCAAGCCTTAGGACCCGCATCGCTACGGAGCAGGATGAGCCAGCTGACGAGTCGTCGGCTGGCGAAGGACGCCTCCGGCAAGCGCGGACTCCGTTGGAGGCTCAGCGGTCCCGTTGGTGCTCCAGCAGCGTTTCCGCTATCCGGCCTGGTCAGGAGGCATCTCCCGGAGTGTGGTCGGCTGATGGCGCGTCAGGGGAGGTCTTGGCTGACCGCCCCTCCAAGAAGTGGATCCAGAAGGCTCGCCAGGCGAGGACGATGGCTGTCCTACTCGGTCGGCATGGTGATCACCGAAGCGATCCACGAACACGTGCTGAAGGTCCCCGCCTCAGCCGTGGCCCCGGCCGTCGAGACCGACGGTGAGGTCCGTGACGGGGCCTGGGTCGCCGAGCTCACCGGCAAGCTCCTGGACGGCCGACGCAAGGGCACGCGACTGATCATCCGAAAGGAACGGACCTGCCCTGGCGCCCAGTTGAGGTTCACAGACGCGGACGGCATTCGGATCACCTACTTCGCGACCGACACCCCTGCCCGGCCGATCGCCGAGTTGGAGCTCCGTCACCGGTTGCGGGCCCGGGCCGAGGACCGGATTGACGGGCACTTGGCCGGCTCACACCTCCAGCACCAGCCGCTCTCCTTCCGGTGCACGCGAGACGCAGGGCAGCATGGCACCGGCCGCACGTTCGGTGGCGGTGAGCCGACGGTCACGGTGATCGACACGGCCCTGGGCCACCCGTACCCGGCAGGTGCCGCAGAACCCCTGACGGCAGGAGAACGACAGGTCCGGCAGGGCCTCGTGGAGAACGTCCAGGGCCGAGCGGTCGTACGGCACCGGCAGAACCCGTCCGGTGTCGCCCAGTTGGAGTTCGAAGGGACGGCCGTCCGTGATCGGGGGCGGGGCGAAACGCTCGAAGTGCAGGGCGGACGCGCGGCTGTCACCGAACGCGCGCCGAACGCCGTCGAGCATGGGCGCGGGCCCGCAGCAGTACACCGCACCCGCCGCCGGGATCGAGCTCAGCAGATCGGCTGCTTCGGGCACGCCGGACTCGTCATCAGGGCGGACGGATACCCGGCCAGGGGCTGCGGCCGCGAGTTCGGCCAGCTCTGCCGCGAAGGGCATCGAGCCGCGGCTGCGGCCGGTGTGCACGAGCCTCCAGTCCAGCCCGCGCCGGGCTGCTTCCCGAGCCATCGGCAGGATCGGGGTGATTCCGATGCCGCCCGCGACGAGCAGGACGGATGCCTCGGCGGCGAAGGGAAAGGCGTTCCGGGGCCGCCCGGTGACGGCGACCCGCACACCGTCTCCGAGGACGTCGTGCACCTCGGCCGAGCCGCCTCTGCCGTCGGCGACGCGGCGTACCGCGATGCGGTACCGGTACCGGTCGGCGGGGTCGCCGCACAGGGAGTACTGACGTCTGCGGCCCGAGGGCAGGTGCAGCTCGATGTGGGCGCCGGGCTGCCAGGGCGGGAGTACTCCCCCGTCAGACGCTGCCAACCGCAGGGAGACGACATCCTCGGCCTCTTGGTGCTTGGCGGCGACCACCAGTTCCCGGATCACGGGCATCCCGGTGGCCGGCAGGCGCCCAGGGGGCTTGCTGCGCCGCGCCAGGCGCGTGACCGCGTGGTCGCTGAAAGCCGCCAGGTTCTGCATGAAGGAGTCGCCGCGCGGCCTGCCGTACAGGTCCGGCGGCCGGGTGACGGGTGTGTCGATGTCCATGGGATGCCTCACAGCTTGCCGGGTCATCGGGCGGCCGCTCGGGCAGCAGGAGACACCGCCAGGTAGGCGACCGCCAGCTGGGTCGAGCCCTCCTGGGTCGGGTGGTAGCCGGGGCGGAAGTAGCGCAGCACCGAGCGGGCGAACGCGCCCGGCGGGGGCAACAGGTCCTTGCGGGCCGCGGCCAGGTAGTCGCGGAAGCGGACCTCGACCCGGTCGTCGAGTTCGGGGTCCGCGCTCATCAGGAAGCGGACTCCGCGGATCCACAGCCGGGTCAGCACCGGAGCGGTGACGAGCATGCCGACCACTCGGCGCCGGTACCGGGGATCGAGGTGCACCAGCAGGTCGAACGCGACCGAACGGTGTTCGACCTCCTCCGCGCCGTGCCAGCGGAACAGATCGAGCATCGCGGGGTCCACGCCGGTGTGGTCCAGGTCCCCGTTGCTGAGAATCCAGTGGCCCATGTACGCGGTGAAGTGCTCGAAGGCCGCTATGAGGGCGAGCCGTTGGAGGAGGTGCGCGTGTGCGGCGGCCGGCGTCAGCTCCGGCCTGTCTCCGAGCACCCTTCGGAAGATCCATTCGGACTGCAGGGTGTACGGAGTCGGGTCCAGCCCCTTGGCGAGCAGGTGCTCCAGGACCTCCTGGTGCGCCTCGGCGTGCATCGCTTCCTGGCCGATGAAGCCACGTACGTCCTCGCGCAGCCGGTCGTCGGTGATCAGTGGCAGTGCCTGCTCGAAGGTGCGCACGAACCAGCGTTCGAGCTCGGGGAGCATGAGGTGGAGCACGTCGAAGGTGTGGGTCGCGAAGGGCTCACCCGGCACCCAGTGCAGCGGGGTGGCGCTCCAGTCGAAGGTGACGTCCCGGGGTTGCAGCACCAGGTCGTGGTGGTCGAGGGGCTCGGACGGACGCTCCGGATGGGTATGTGCGGCTCGGAACATGGCAGGTTCCTCCTCCGTCGGTGATCGCGATCGGGGTGTGGGAAGAGACGGTCAGGCAGTCGTCCAGTACTGCCGGTCCGTCAGATCGGGTGCGCGGTGTGGTCCGGAGTGTGAGTGCGGCGGGAGCCCTCCTCGACGCGGTCGGCGAATTCCGCGATCCGGGACGCGATCTCCTCGGGATGGCTGAGCTGTACCCAGTGCCCGGCTTCGATCGGGCGCCGCTGTATCCGGCCCGTCCAGTGCTCCACTCCGTACGACAGCACCGGGGTCACGCAGAAGTCGCGCGTGGGGATGATGAGTTGGACCGGGACGGTGGTCCGCCGGTCCCGGGGGCGCAGCAGGCGGGGCAGCATGTTGGCGCGGTACAGCGCGGTGCCGGACACGGCGTCGCGGGCCAGCGTCGACGCGGGGTAGGAGGTGTGCCCGGGCACACCTTGGGAGCCGGTGAGGAAGGCGCGCCAGCGGTGTCCCAGCGCTCGCCAGGTCAGGGAGGGCAGGAGCGGGACATGGAAGTAGGCGATGTACCAGGACCGTGCGGCCTGCCGCAGCATCTTCGGCAGATCCGGGTGCCCCGGTCGGAGTCGCGCCCGGATCAGGTGGCCGACGTGGTCCAGACAGGGTCCGGAGATGGAGGTGAACGAGGCGATACGCCCGGCCAGGCGGGTGCCGGTGACGGACTCCCAGGAGTGGATCGATCCCCAGTCGTGTCCGACCAGGTGCACCGGGCGGTCGGGGCTCACTGCGTCGAGCACCGCCTCCAGGTCGGCTTCCAGACGGGACATCCGGTAGGCGCGCAGACCTCTGGGCCGGTAAGAGGCACCGGCTCCCCGCACGTCGAAGGCGGTGACGTGGAAGCGGTCGGCCAGTCGCTCGGCGACCGGGCGCCACACGTCGCTGGTGTCCGGATAGCCGTGGACCAGCACCACCGGAGGAGCCGTGGACGCTCCCCATTGGTAGGCGGCCAACTCCACGCCGTCCGCGCCGTCCACGGCGATTCGGCGGGCGGCCGGGCCGGTCACCGGCCACCACCGGAAGGGGTCAACTCGCCGTAGTTCAGGCCGCCGTGGAGGAAGCTGGGCAGCACCGGCCAGTGCCGCTTGAAGGGGGCCAGCTCGGAGGAGGGCAGGATCTGCAGCCAGCGCGGATCGCGCCGGCTGGGGTCGGCGAGGGTCTTCTCCTTGACCATGGAGTCGTACTGGTCGAGGGAGTCCTCCAGGGTGTTGGCGTTGGGCACCACCTCATGGCCGTAGAACGCGGCGTGGCGGCGTACCCCGGGGATGCGGGAGAGCTCGGGCTGCCAGTTGTCGGCCGAGATGCCGTTCTCGGAGGAGACCCACACCCCGTCGGGGGTGTTCAGCACCAGGGAGTGGTTGCCGTCCGTGTGGCCGGGGGTCCACAGCAGGCTGACGCCGACGCCGAGTTCGACATCGGCGTCGAAGGCGGTGACGCGCTCGGCCGGTACGCCGTCCATGCCTCCGTCGACGTACCAGGCCCACTGCATCGGATGCGTCGATTCGAAGGTGCCCAGCTCCCTGCGGTGCACCAGCAGCCGGGCGCGTGGGAACAGGGCTTCGCGGGGCGCCCGTTCGCCGGGAATGGTGCTGGTACTTCCCATGATCATGCGCACGTCCTGGACGTGCAGATGGTCGAAGCTGACGAAGTCCACGTCCTCGGGCCGCAGACCGCAGGAGGGCAGGACGGTGTTCGGGTCCTGGTAGAAGCGGGCGAACACGTGGTCGGTGAGAAAGTCCCCCGCCAGCCGCTTGAGCTGGGAGTAGAACGGCGCTTGAGCCGTTCCGGCGGCGACGGTCGGCTCCCACACCAGTGTTTTCGGCTCACCGTCGAAGCCGTCGAACTGCACGACGAGCATCCGGTTGACGATGCTCACCAACGGGTTGACGGCGAGCGCGGCGCCGTGGAAGCCGAACCGGGTCGGGTACGGGGCGGCGGCGATGTCGAAACTGCGGACGGCGTGGATGCGGCCCTGCCGGACGAACCGCTCACGGTAGGTGGCCGCGGCGCCGCGCACGGCGCGCAGCCGGTCGCCGCGGGGCCATACGTCGTGGACACCCTCGAATTCGGGGATGGGACGCGGAGCGGCGGCGTCCTGGAGCTTGTCCTGAGCCATGTCCTGGGCATTCTTCGCACTGGGCACCGGCTTGGGCGTGGTGGTCACGGGCTCATCCTTCGGGCAGGCGGACGGTCCGGGTGCGCTGCTCGTAGGCCGCGCGGACCGACCGGTCGGACAGGGCGGCGAGCTGATCGGGGACAAGGAGGTGATGCAGGGCGTCGCGGGCACGGCCCGGCAGCAGCGCGTCCAACCGGGTCAGGGCGGCTATCCGGCGTGGAACGAAGACCTCGAACCGCGGGCGCAGCACGATGTCGAGCACCGCGTCGGCCACCTGATCCGTCGTCAGGCGTCGGGTGGGGCCGGTCGCGGTGCCCACGGCCAGCTCGGTCTCCACGACGCCGGGCATCACCAGGGACACGTGCACGCCGGTGCCGCGCAGTTCGGCGCGGACGGCTGTGCTGTAGCCGTGGAGGGCGTGCTTCGTCGCCGCGTAGGTCGCCTCGCCGGCCGGGGCGACCTTGCTGGCGGCGGAGGCGATGTTCACCACGTGGCCGCGACCGCGTTTCCACATGCGCGGGATCACGAGTTTCATCCCGCGCAGTACGCCGTGGACGTTGACGTCGAACTGGCGCAGGGCGGCTT
Organism: Streptomyces europaeiscabiei; assembly: GCF_001550375.1. GTDB lineage: Bacteria > Actinomycetota > Actinomycetes > Streptomycetales > Streptomycetaceae > Streptomyces > Streptomyces europaeiscabiei. Next base: position 23,799 of record NZ_LRTR01000922.1, read on the forward strand.
CCTCCGGTTCCTCCTCGAAGGGGCCCACCCACATGATTCCGGCGTTGTTGATCAGTACGTCGATCGGCCCCAGCTCGGTCTCGACGGTGCGCAGGAAGTCTTCGAAGGAGGGTGTGTCGGTGACGTCGAGAGACAGCCCGAGCAGTCGGCCACCGGGACGCGCGCAGATGGCGCCGGCCGTCTCCCTGGCGAGCTCCGCGTCGAGATCGCCGATCGCCACGGCGGCTCCGGCCGCGGCGAGCCGGGCTGCGACAGCACGCCCGATGCCGCGGCCCGCCCCGGTGACCGCGATCACCCGGCCGGTCAGCGGTTGTGTGCCGGAGAGCCTGTCGCGGTCTCTCCGGCTGAACGTGTACGGGGATTTGGGCGGTGCTGCCACGGTCGAGCCCCTTCCTTGCCCTGAGCACGAGCGGACCGCCGAGCGGCAGGCGGCCCCCACGCATTTCTGACACGAGACCATGTCAGATGAACTGACAAGCTAGAGTGTCAGTTCGGAGCACACCGGTGTCAACACCTCTGCGAAGGGGAAAAATGACCGGCACACAGACCGCCGGGCGTCGCTACGGCGGACGCGACGCGGCGCAACGACAGCAGGAGCGCCGCACCCGCCTCGTCCAGGCCGGCCTCGACCTGTTCGGCACGGCCGGATACGCCTCGGTCTCCGTCAAGCAGGTCTGCTCGCATGCCGGACTGACCGAGCGCTACTTCTACGAGTCGTTCCGCGACCGCGAAGACCTTCTCGCCGGGGTCTACAACGAGCTGATCGCCACGATCAGCGCCGAAACCGCGCAGGCCGCCGCCGCTGCCGCACCCGATGTCGACGCCCAACTGCGTGCCGGCCTCGAGGTGTTCATCCGCACACTGGCCGGCGACGCCCGCAAGGCCCGCCTGGTGCTCATCGAGGTCGTGGGCGCCAGCCCCCGCCTCGAAGTGCGCCGCCGTGAGGTCCTGCACGAATTCGCCGCCATGGTCGCCGCCGTCGTCGGACCGCCCCCTGGCCCGGAAGCCTCCTCCAGCCGGCTCACCATGACCGCGATGAGCCTGGTCGGCGGAGTCAACGAACTCCTCGTGGACTGGACACTCGGCCACCAGAACGCCACCGTCGAAGAACTGATCGACCTGTGCCACACCCTGTTCATCGCGGCCTACCGAGCAATCAGCGATCAGCCCTGATCACACGGGCCCGCATCCCTTAAGGAGCTTTCCGCACCGGACGGCGACCCAGGGCCGTTACCTTCCTCTCGCAGGGTTCAGCCCACAGTGACGGGGACCCGCTTGTCGGTCTCCGTCGGCATGTCGGCCTCCTTGATACCGAACCGGTCGTAGAAGCGGGCCAGCGGGGCCGGAGCCCACCAGGCCGCTCTGCCCAGCAGTCTCATGACGGCCGTTCCCAGCAGGATGCGCACCACCAGCACGTCCGTCAGGACCGCGAACACCATGCCGACGCCGAAGAGCTTGATGGTCAGCACCTCGCTCATCCCGATCGCCGCGAGCGGCACGCACATCAGCAACGCCGCGCTCACGACCAGGCGGCCGATGGACTGCAGCCCCGTCGCCACGGCTTCCGTGCTGTCGCCCTGCTTGTCGTACTGCTCCCGCATCCGGGACACGCACTCCTCGAATCGGGCTTGCGCGCGGAAACCGATCAGTTTACAGTGACGAAACTGATCGGTTTCTCGCTGTGAGGGCGAGTCCCGAACCCGAGTCCCCAGGAGTACGGATGACTGCCGCGCGCGACGCCGAGGGGCAACCGACGGTCCCCGCCCCGACTCCCAGGCTTCCGGCGAAGCTGGCCGCCCACCCCTCGGTACAGGCCGTACTCGCCCGGCGCGGGACCGGTGACACGGTGAGCCCGCCGACGGTGATCGACGCGGAATGGCTGCGCGAGCTGTGCCTGGCGGCCGGTGCGGACGACGCCGCCGCGGTCAGCCTGGACCACCCCGACCTGGTCGGCGAGCGCGAGCACGCTCAGTCCGCGCTGCCCGGCACCCGCACCCTGATCGCGATGGCGTTCCGGCTGAACCGCGACAACTGCCGCACCCCGGCCCGCAGCGTGGCCAACCAGGAGTTCCACCAGACCGACGAACAGGCCAACCACGCCGCCCGCAGCGTCACCCGGGCCCTCCAGGACGCCGGTCACCGCGCGCTCAATCCGTCGGTCGCCTTCCCCCAGGAGATGGACCGCTTCCCCGGGCGGATCTGGGTCGTGGCGCACAAGACGGTCGCGGTGGCCGCCGGGCTCGGTGTGATGGGCCTGCACCGCAACGTCATCCATCCAAAGTTCGGCAGCTTCGTTCTGCTGGCCACCGTCCTGGTGGACGCGGAGGTGAGCGAGTACGGGCAGGCGCTGGACTACAGCCCCTGCATCGACTGCAGGTTGTGCGTCGCCGCCTGTCCGGTCGGTGCCATCGCCAAGGACGGCTCGTTCGACGGGCTGGCCTGCACCACGCACAACTACCGCGAGTTCATGAGCGGGTTCACCGACTGGGCGCAGACCGTGGCGGACAGCGAGGACGCCGCCGACTACCGCTCCCGGGTCACCGGCTCCGAGAGCGCCTCCATGTGGCAGAGCCTGTCCTCACCCCCCGGCTACAGGTCCGGCTACTGCCTCGCCGTCTGCCCCGCCGGCGAGGACGTCCTGGGCCCCTATCTGGACGACCGCAAGAACTTCATGGACACCGTCCTGCGCCCCCTCCAGGACAAGAAGGAAACCCTCTACGTCCTGCCGGGCTCACACGCCCAGGAGTACGCCCGGCGCCGCTTCCCCCACAAGCCCGTCAGGGAAGTCACCGGCGGCTGGCAGCCTCCGGCGAAACGCCCCGCGTCCACCGACCGAGAGACACGTACGTCATGAGTGGCACTCACCCCTTCCGTGTCCTGCGCGCCAAGCCTCTGTGGATCGCGAACGGCGTCATCACAGGCGTACTCGCGCTGCTGTTCGCCGTGTTCTACGTCGGCGCGAACATCGATCCCGTAGATCACATGAAGAGCCTGCCCGTCGGCCTGGTCAACGCCGACAAGGGAGCCGCTGTAGGCGGCGAGCAGGTCAACCTCGGGGCGCAGATCACCGGGTCGATCAAGAAGTCGACCGCGAGCGGGGACAGGATCGACTGGAAGGTGCTGGACGAGAAGGAGATGAAGGACGAGCTCGGCAAGGGCAAGCTGTTCGGCGCGCTCGTCGTGCCCGCCGACTTCACCTCCTCCACCACCGCACTGACCGGCGCCGCGCCCACCGGGACCCCGACCCGCCCGACACTGACGGTGCTGACCAACCAGTCCGCCGGCAGCCTGGGCTCCGGCCTGGCCCGAACGGCGACGACCCAGGCGGCCGAGAACGCCTCGCTCCAGGTGGGCAGGGAACTGGCCTCCCAGATCGGACCCGCGCAGGCGAAGCTGCCCGCCGCGGCACGCGTCCTGCTCGCCGACCCGGCCGCCGTCACGGTCGAGGACGGCCACCCCCTCGACTCACACAGCGGCCTGGGCATGACGGCGTTCTACTACGCACTCACCCTCGTGGTCGTCGGCATGCTCTCCGCCAACATCATCAGCGGCCAGGTCGACCACGCCCTCGGCTACACCCACAACGACATGGGCCCGCTGCGCCTGCACCGCCCGCTGATCCGGGCGACCCGGGTCCAGACGCTCACCATCAGCAGCACCCTCATGGCCGCCCTGTCCCTGCTGATGGGCACCCTGGTCATGGCCGGCGCGATCGGCCTCATGGGCATGGACGCCTCCCACCTGCCGCTGCTGTGGCTGTACTCGGTGTGCGCCATCGCCGTCTCCGGGGTCGGTGCGCTCGCCCTCCTCGCGGTCTTCGGCACGCCCGGCATGCTGGTGGTCACGCTGGTCTTCATCGGGATGGCGGTGCCCACGTCCGGCGCCACCACCCCGATCGAGGCGCTGCCCGGCTTCTACCGCTTCCTCGCGGAGTTCGAGCCCCTGCGGCAGATCACCGGCGGCATCCGCTCGATCCTCTACTACGACGCCCAGGGCGACGCGGGTCTGACACGGGGCTGGGTCATGATGGCGGTCGGCCTCGTCGCGGCCGGCCTGTTCGGCTTCGGCGTACTGGGGTGGTACGACCGCAAGGGACTGCACCGCATCCCGGCGGAGACGAAGCCCGAGAAGACCGCCGTCCCGGCGTAACGGCAGGTCACCCAGGACGGGCCACTACTCGGAGTGGCCCCGGTGTGTGTCGCCCTGCCGGGGACGACAGACGCGCACACCATCATGGCTCGGTGACGTCTTACCCCAGGCCGTCGCCGAGCCCATGCCCATGCCTCTACCCGGAACCCCCCTAGAAACCGATCGGTTTTCATTTCGTCCGCTTCAGGTTAACCTCGCGATATGACCACCGAAATGAAACCAAGCCCCAGGGAGCGACTACTGGAGGCTGCGGCCACGCTCACCTACCGGGACGGTGTCGGCATCGGCGTCGAGGCACTGTGCAAGGCGGCAGGGGTGTCCAAGCGCTCCATGTACCAACTGTTCGAGAGCAAGGACGAACTGCTTGCGGCGAGCCTGAAGGAGCGTGCAGCCGCCTTCGTGGCGAGCCTCCTGCCCCCGGCGGACGACGGCCGGTCACCCCGCGAGCGGATCCTGCACGTCTTCGCGCAGGTGGAATCGCAGGCAGGGACGCCCGACTTCCGAGGCTGCCGGTACCTGGCCGTGCAGATCGAGCTCAAGGATCAGACCCACCCCGCCAGCCGGGTGGCCCATCAGATCAAAGCGAATCTGACGGCCTTCTTCCGTGCCGAGGCCGAACAGGGCGGCGCGAGCGATCCCGACCTGCTGGCCCGGCAGCTCATCCTGGTCTTCGACGGCGCAAGCGCCCGCGCGGGAATTCAGGCCGACAAACTGACCGGGCTCGTCGCTCCCACGGTGACCACCCTGCTCGGCGCGGCAGGGGTGCGCTGACGCACCACTCGCCCAGAACACTCCCTCACCGCCCGATGGCCGAGGGAAGCCCGATGGCCGCAAGCGTGTTGCCGAGCATGCCGCAGGCGAAGAAGCTTGCGGTCTTGTCGGCATCAGCACCCGGCGGCTGGTGCACGGTTTCCCGGATCCTCATCCAGCCGGCCCGGACGACCTCCCCGATCACGTCACGCCCTACGCCTCGGCGGCCGCCACGGTGACGTACCCCTGCATCTGCATCAGGAGCGTTTCGGGGCGCGTCGAGATCAGCTGCGCGTAAGCGTTCGTGATGGCCTGAAGAACCCGCTCGCCGCCCTCCACACCGTCGGCCGCCCTCTCGGGCGTCTTCCGTACTCCGCATCAAAACGGCGACGAAGATCGTCTTCTTGTCCGCAAAGAGCCGGAAGAGATACGGCTGCGTGACGCCGACCCGCTTGGCGATTGCCGCGGTGATGGTGCCGTGGTAGCCGGCGATCGCGAACTCAGTGATCGCCGCGCGGATGACGCTCTCACGCCTCTCCAGCGCACCGGTCCTGCTCATGACGTCATTCTCCCTGCTTGAACTTGCATGCAGAAACCGATCGGTTTACTGTAGCGGAAACTGATCGGTTTCGAGTGAGTGTGGGAGTCCATGATGGCGACAGATCGGCCGGTGGCCCTCGTGACGGGTGCGTCATCCGGCATCGGGAAGGAAACCGCGCTCGCCCTGGTCGACGCCGGATTCAACGTGGTCGGCACAAGCCGCGACACCTCCCGCGTCACCCCGCTCGGCGGTGTGACGTTCCTCGACCTCGACGTGGTCAGCGACACCTCGGTCACCGCAGCGGTCCAGGAGGTGAGCGAGCGGTTCGGGCGGATCGACGTCCTGGTCAACAACGCCGGCGTCGGCTCGATGGGCGCTGCCGAGGAAACCCCTCTCGCGCAGACCCAGGCCATGTTCGACACCAACGTCTTCGGGGTCATGCGCATGGTGAACGAGGTCCTGCCGCACATGCGTGCTCAACGACGCGGGCGCGTCATCAACATCTCGTCCGTGCTCGGGTTCCTGCCCCAGCCCTACATGGCCGCCTACGCCGCCTCCAAGCACGCGGTCGAGGGCTACACCGAATCCCTGGACCACGAGGTCCGTGACCACGGCGTCCGGGCGCTCATCGTCGAACCCGCCTACACCAGGACCGGATTCGAGGCCAACAGCGCGAAGCCCGACACCCCCCTTCATGCGTACGCGAAGCAGCGACAGACCGTCGACCGCGTGATGACGGAGGCGATCAGGGGTGGCGCCGCCCCGGCCGTCGTCGCCAAGGCGGTCGTCGCGGCAGCGACCGACACCAGGCCGAAGCCGCGCTACACCGCCGGCCCTCTGGCCGGACGCGCACGCGTACTGCGCCGCCTCGCTCCCGCCGGGGTCTTCGACAAGCAGATCCGCAAGATGAACCAGCTGGCCGGCTGACGCGCAGGCGCTGCCTGGGCTTTCCGAACAGTTGCCCCACCCCCACCAGACAGAGGACGCCTTGATGCCAGAGCGCAATCCCATCCTGATCACCGGTGCCGCCGGCGAGATCGGTGGTGTGAGCCGGACGATGGTCGACATGCTGCTTGAACAAGGGCACCCGGTACGGGCATTCGTGCGCCAGGACGACGAACGCGCCCACTCGCTCCGCCAGGCAGGGGCCGAGGTCTTCGTCGGTGACCTGCTCACCATCGCCGACGTGACCGCCGCGCTGAAGGGCGTCCGGCGCATCTACTTCAGCATGAGCCTGTCGCCGTACTACACCGACGCCGTCAGCCTGATGGCCGCGGCGGCGCGGGCCCAGGGCGACATCGAGGTGTTCGTCAACATCTCCGAGTACGAGCAGTCGTTCATGACGTTCGACAAGATGACCGCGCCGGAGGAGGAACGGCGCGCGTGGCTCGGCGGACTCATCGCCAACTGGTCGCCGCAGCAGCGTGCCCACTGGGTCGCCGAGCAGGTGCTGGACTGGTCCGGCCTCCCGACCGTCAACATCCGGGGAGCCATGTTCGTCGAGAACCCGCTGATGACCTGGCTGGCACTGGAGCCGCTGAGCAAGGGTGAACTGCGCCTGCCCTTCGGCGACCACCGACTCGCGCCCATCGCGGGGTACGACGTGGCGGAGCTGTGCGCGAAGATCCTGACCGACCCGGTGCCGCACATCTCGAAGTCCTACGACCTCAACGGCCCCGAACTGAAGGACATGCACGGGTTCGCCGAGGACTACGCGGCCGTACTGGGACGCCCGGTCACCTACGTCCCCGAGGACGTGGAAACGTGGAACGAGACCTACGTCGACACCGCCCTGGCCGCGTTCCCGCACACGGCGGAGCACCTGAAGACCCTGACCCGACTGATGGGCGGCGGGGGCTACCGCGGCGCCACCGACCAACTTGAAGCTCTCCTCGGACGCGCGCCGAAGACCGTGCGCTGGGCGTTGGAGAATCATCCGCGCATCCGGAAGCTGGCGGCTGCCTGAGCCGCTGACCGGTCCGGGCCAGAACGAGAACACCACACCGGAGTCCTCGAGCTGCACACGAGTGGAAGCCGCCTCGAAGCGCGCTCGGCGAACAGCGCCGAGGCGGCCTCCCGCAGTCGCACCCGTCACGGGCGCACTCGCCCATCCGGCCAGTTGCTGTGACCGCATGGACACCGAAGGGTTCTGACGCGTCAAGTCCTCGTCGGTGAGTCCGTGGTTTCCCCAGCGTTTCCAGAGCGTGCGATGCCAGTCGTCGGCGTCGGGTCCCGGGCGTGTCACGGCTGGCAGTGGTCCTGAGCTGGTCTCGATCAGGTGCAGCAACGACCAGGCGACGCCATACGAGAGCGGCGACGGATATCAACAACGCCCAGATGGCCGACATGAGAACTCCCCAGTCCCTGGCAGTGGATCGACACGATCGGTCCTCGGCCAAGCCGGAGTCAGTGAGTTGCTTTCATCCTGCTTGCAGGTCACGGGGTGAAACCGCTCAGGGGCGTCATCCAATTCCTTTACGATCTCGCGGTGAGGATCTGGACGGAGCGCCCTGCCAAGACCGACGTCGAAGCGGTCGTTTGCCGCTACTTCAGCCTGCTCCGAGCTGGGAAGGTCCCTGAGGCCGAACAGCTCGTCGATCACTCATCAGTCCTGCATGTACTCAAGTCGCTGTGGACCGGCTCGGTCGGAGCGAGCGCCGATGCGGAGGAGGCGAGTTGCAGCCCTGCTGCCGATGCGTGGGAGCGGGACCTGTCCTGGCTCTGCGAGCTCGATCTCGGGGACTTCAACTGGGGCCACACTGGCAGCCATTTCTACGCCGAGGTCACCTACCGCGCGCAGGTAATCGAGGTGTCGTTGGGCTTTTGGATCAAGCCAACCGACGCTGGCTGGGTCGTCGCGGGACCGTCCACACTCTGGTAGGACACACGGAAGACGAGCACGATCCGGGCGTCGGCAGAATTGCCCGCTGACGGACGATCACCTGCTGACGATCAAGGCTCCGACCAGCCCGAACGCACCGGGCCCCGAGTGGTCCTGAAGCTTCTCGGTGGCTTCTTGCATCGTGTCACCGTAGTCGACGAGGAAACCCGGCGAACATTCGTGCCGAGGTCACCAGTCTGCTGGCGCCCAGGGACGCCCGCCGCTGACGCGACGCCGGGCGTCCTGGTGGTGCCCACGACGTTCCGTGCGACGTCCTGCTGCTCTCAAGCATCCAGCAGCCATGAGGCCCGTTGTTCGTCGACACCTCCACGCCATCCTGCGAGTGGCACCGTGATGTCCGAGCGTGGTGCGCCGCGTAGCCTGCGGGACGCGGTGTGCCTCTCGGCGGTGGGGATGAACCGGTCCCACATCGGCGGCAGGGCCGGGCTGGGAAGCACCCCGATCTCGGCAAGTCCGATGAGGATGCCGTACCGCTGATACTTGTCAGTACCGGGCACGATCTTCGCCCGCGCGACCTCCTTCTCCAACTCGCTCGGTCTCATCCCCGCCGGCGCTGAGCGGATGAGACCGAGCAACGCGCGCATCCGCTCGCGGTCGTCCTCTTCCGGTCGAGGCAGCCCTTCTGCCGCGGCGGCTTCCAGGTCCGGCAGATACTGCTCCGGCATCTCGTTCCACGCCCAGCCGAGTGCGAGACGCAGCAGCACTTCTGTGACGTCGACCTCGGACACCGGCTTCAAACCGCAATCAGGGACACCGTCTTCGTCTCGCGGTGCCGTGCTGAGGTAGCGCGCCCATCCGTAGGAGATCACCGTCTGCCGCCCGCGCGGGGCGGACCCCAACCCGGCGACGAACGCCGGAAGCACCGTATCCCTGTTCAGCACCGCGGCCGCTGAGACCGCACGCTCGACGATCTCAGGCGCAGCCCACTGTTCGCGCTCATGCACCGGCCACCCCGCGCCGTGAGCTCCCGCAACGTCTGCGGGATCGCCAGACGGCTCAGCTCCTTTGACCGTTCCGGCCCGAGTGAAGCGATACCCGTAGCAGCGCATCAACGGCCCCAGGGCCATTTCCCCAGGGACTCGTCGTGACGTGGCACTCATAAAGATCAAGTCTACTGCTCGGACCATCTCTGCAGGCGGCATGATGCAGCTGCCCGCCGGCCCCGAGGACGCTGTCGCGGGCGGAGCACGGTCTCCGTGCGGTGGGCACGATAGTGATCTCGGCCAAGGGGGATGTGTCGCTCCAGTCGGCGGGACCGCGCAGGCGCCGCCGCCGCGGTGTCGTGTCGAGGTGGGGGAAACACAGCCATGGGGAACTTCGGAGGAATGTGTCCCCTCTGCTCAACGGTCCGCACGGCTATGGGCTCGTCGCGAAGACGCTCCACTGGGTGGTGTTCGTGGCCATCGCCGTGCAGTTCGCCATGGGATACCTGCTCAACGTGGACGACAGTGGCCAGGGGCGGGGCCGCGGACGTGGTGCGGGCTCGGGCTCGGGCTCGGGCTGAGGACGGGGCCGTGGCAGGGCCGGTGAGGGCGCGCACGAGCCCTTCGGTGACGACGCGCTCCTCACCGTGCACGTGGTGCCGGGCGCCACCGTGCTCCTGCTCGGTGTCGCCCGTATCGTCCGGCGGGCGGCCACGCCGCTGCCCCCGTGGGCCCCGCCCCTCACCGCTGTGGAGCGACGCCTCGCTCACGGCGCCGAGACCACCTTGTACGCGGCCACATTCGCCGTCCCGGTTCACCGGCGTGGCCCTGGTGCTCCTGGGCGCCGACCTGCTCGTCCTCCACATCACGCCCCAAACCGTCTTCTACGCGGCCCTCACGGCGCACGTCGTCCTGGTGCTCGAACACCGACTGAGCGGCCGAGAGCACCTGTTGAGCCGCGTGCTGTGAAGGGGCCCGCCGACGGTCGCGGAGCGGTCAGCCGGCCGGACCGTGATCATGGTCAGTGCTTTCCCTCGTCGACGAGCCGCCGGACACCGGCCTTGTCCAGCTTTCCGGAGGCGTTCCTCGGGACGGTCGGCACGATCGTCAGGCGTTCGGGCAGCTTGTAGCGGGCCAGCTTCCCCTCCACGTACGCGTGGACGGCCTCCAGGGTGATGTCCGTCGTGCCGTCCACGCTCATGACGGCCTGTACAGTCTCGCCCCACTGCTCGTCGGGGATGCCGACGACCGCGACGTCGACCACGCCCGGCATGGGGGCAAGCGCTCGCTCGACCTCCGCCGGATAGACGTTCTCGCCGCCGCTGATGATCATGTCCTTGAGCCGGTCGACGATGTACAGGCAGCCGTCCTCGTCGAGGTGACCGATGTCGCCCGAGTGGAACCAGCCCTCCTCGTCGAAGGCCGCCCGGTTGGCCTCCGGATCGTTCCAGTAGCCGGCTGTGACGTTGGGGCCTCGGACGACGATCTCCCCCGGCTCCCCCGGCTGCAGGGGCACGTTGGTGACCGTGCCGACGACCCTGACCTCGGTGAACGGCATGGGAATGCCGGCGGAGCCGAGCTTGGCCAGGGTGTGTTCGACGGGCAGATGAGTGGCGAACGGGGCGGTCTCCGTCAGGCCCCAGGCCTGCTGGAGCAGGACGCCGTGCCCGGCGTACAGCTCGATGAGAGCGGGCGGCACCGGGGCGCCCGCGACCACGATCGACCGCAGGTGGCTCAGGTCCTGGTCGAACAGGCCGGGTTGTCTCGCCAGGGCGGCGAACATCTGGGGGACGGCGAACATGGAGTTGACCCGGTGGGTGACCAGATCGTCGAGACACGTCCGCGGGTCGAACCCGCGCCTGACGACCACCGTGCCCCCGCGCACCAGGGTGCGGATCACGAAGCTGTTCAGGGTGCCGATGTGGAACAGCGGAGCGGCGGCGTAGGTGACATCGCCGCGGCGGGTGTCGAGTCGGAGCTCGACGTTCACCGCGTTCCAGAAGACGTTGCCATGGGTGAGGACGACGCCCTTGGGCGTGCCGGTCGTGCCGGAGGTGAACATCAGGACGGCCGGGTCGTCGGCGGACTTGGCGGCGACGCAGGAGCTGGGTACGGCCGCGGCCAGCAGGGGCGCCCAGGGCTCCCAGCCCGCCGCGCCACCGGTCGGCACCTCGGAGTCGTCGTCCACCAGGAGGAAACGCGCGAGAGCCGTCCTGTCGCGTACCTCGTCGACGCTCTTCCGGTGCCCCTCCTCGCAGACCAGGACGGTGGCACCGCTGCGGACGAGAACGGCCTCCAACTCGGCCTCTGCCAGGCGGAAGTTGACCGGGACGAAAACGGCACCCAGCCGGTGGGCGGCCAGCAGGGTGACGAGGAACGAGCTGCTGTTGAGGCCGAGGTGGGCGACCCGGTCCCCGTCCCCGATGCCGCCGTCGGCCAGGACGGTGGCCAGACGGGCGGCCCTGTCGTCGAGTTCGGCGTAGGTGAGGTCGCCGCCCGCGTAGCGGACGGCGACGGAGTCGCCCTGGTAACGGGCGTTGCGCGCGACGGCGGCGGCCGGGTTGAGGTCGACCCGCAGGCCCGAGTTACGTGGGTGCGGTCTCGTCGCTTCAGGTGTGGTCACGAGCGGCTCCTCATCGAGCAACAGGTTTCGAGCGGCAGAGTTCGAGTGTCAAAGATCGAGCGTCGAAGTGGTCACCTCCGGCGGCACCGGCGAGCCTTCGTTCGCCGACGCCTCCGTCGCCGTCGATCGCGTGCCCTGTGATCGGACCGCTCTGGAAACGGGAGGCGAGCAGTACGCAGGAACCGGTGACACCGCGCAGGCCGGTGTTCATGCCGCCGCAGGCTACGCCGTTGTGGGCCGTGCGGGCACTACACGGCCGATGCGGAGAATTGCTGCGACCGACGCGCCGCGCGGGACGCGGCCCGTAGCGGGCCCGGCGCCGGACTCGGGCGCGACGGCGGCCTGGCCGACTTCCTGCTGGTGCCGACCG
>NZ_LRTR01000923.1 GCF_001550375.1 Streptomyces europaeiscabiei
CGCCGAGTGGACCCGGCACGCCGCCGGCGTCCTCACCGCCGAGACCGGACCGGACCCGGCCCACGACCTGACCGCCTGGCCGCCGCCGGGTGCGGAGGAACTCGCCACCGACGGCCTCTACGTCCGCCTGCGCGAGGCCGGACTCGACTACGGGCCCGTCTTCCAGGGCCTGCTGGCCGCCTGGCGGGACGACACCGCCGTGTACGCCGAGGTCGCGCTCCCCGAGTCCGCAGCCGCCGATGCCGCCCGCCACGACCTGCACCCGGCGCTCCTGGACGCCGCCCTGCACCCGCTGGGCCTCGGCGCGTTCGACGGCCTCGGCGACGGGCGCATGCTGTTCTCCGCCGGCCCGGTGCGACTGTTCGCCACCGGCGCCACCACCCTGCGCGTCCGTCTGGAGCGCACCGGCCCCGACACCCTCGCCCTCACCGCCGCCGACGCGGTCGGCGAACCCGTCCTGGCCATCGGCTCCCTGCTGCTGCGCCCGGTGCCCGGCGCGTCCCTC
>NZ_LRTR01000924.1 GCF_001550375.1 Streptomyces europaeiscabiei
GGCCGTGGAGGGGCGGCCCGCGGGGGAGGCCGCAGGCGTGCGGTGTGCCGCGGGCGGGCGGGAGGCCTGCGGTGGCCCTGTCTCAGGGGGCGGGGGGTGGTGCGGTCACCGTGCAGCGGAACACGCTCTCGCCGTCCTGGTGGCCGCTGACCAGTACGGACCTGCCCGGGCCCGGGGAGCCGGCGGTGGCGGGGTGCGCCTCGATGATGCAGGGGGTGTCGAGTTCGGCGTAGCGCTGGAAGCTGCCGGTGAGGGACAGGGGTACGAAGGAGCGGCCCAGGACCGTGGCCGTGGCCTGGCGGGCGGCCTCCATCAGCACCATGCCGGGCACGTGGTCGACCGGGTGGTCGAAGAGCACGGGGTGGCGGCTGTCCACCCTGAGCTGCCAGCGGTGGCTTTCGGCCAGGGGGGAGAGCACGACGTCCATGGGGGACATCCGCCCGACGCTCTGCGGCGCCACCGGGGCGGTGAGCAGGGGTCTGGCGTACTCGCCGGCGGGCGGGCGGTGGGCGCGCACGCGGCGGTAGACGGCCGGGGACATGCAGGAGAAGGAGGCGGCGCCGGCCGCGACGGGCCGGCCGTCGCGCCGGATCACCGCCTCGTAGCGCAGGCCTGCCAGGCTGTGGCCGCGCCGCTTGATCCGCGGGCAGCTGATGTCGAGTTCCAGGGACGCCGGCGCGCCGCCGACGAGGAGGTGCTCGGGGCGCACGTCGACGGCGAGGTCCCACATCAGGAAGTGGTGGCCGAGCGGGACACCGAATTCGGCGTGCGCCAGGAGCGCGCCGGCCTGGCGGACGGTCTCGGCCGCGATGAGCGGGTCGTGGTGGCCTTCGAGGGGGGTGAAGAAGCTGTGCCCGCGGGGCCACTGGGCGCTCACCGTGAAGCGGTCCGTGCCGGTGCGCTCCCAGTCGGTGAGCATGACCTCGGCGACGCTGGCGCGGTGGACGAACTCCTTGGGGACCGTGGTGGTCAGGGACGGGTAGCGCAGGACGCCGGTCCCGGCCGGTGCCGGGGTGTCCGAAGCGGTGGGCGAAGTGCTGGGTATCGCGCGTTCTGTGCGGAACGTGATCGCGGACATGTCTGATCCCCTTGAGTCGCCATGGCGTGCACTGATGAGTGGTGGTCCCCCGAGCAAGCAAGAAGATACATACCAACCGGTTTAATTTCTAGCGGTATCGCGCAGTCTGGCGGGGCGAGATGTGGAGCAGGCTGCTCCAGATCCGCCACCGATCTTCACTCCGTCCGGGGAGTACTGCCCGACCTGCGGATATCGCCCGGTTCCGGGTGGGGTGGGCGTGCGCGCCTCCGGCGGGCGCGGCGCCGGCCGTGCCCGCCGGGGTGGGGGGAGTGCGGCATCCGGCGGCGTACG
>NZ_LRTR01000925.1 GCF_001550375.1 Streptomyces europaeiscabiei
GCGGGCGGCCTGGCCCAGTCGCGGCAGGCGTCCAGGAGCCGCCCCTGCTGTTCCGCGTCCAGCCAGTCCGGGACGTGGACCGCGCCGGGCACGATCTCCGTGCGGCCGCGGGGGAACAGCTCGGCGTCCATGGGGCCATCATCCCGCACGGCCACTCGGGGAAGAGGCCTGAGCCGTGGCTCGGTTAGCCTGGGCACACGATGAGCGACCGTATGACCGCGCCCTGGGGCGAGTACACCCTGGCCCGCTTCCCCGAGGACCCCCGTGACCAGCTGCGCGCCTGGGACGCGTCCGACGCCTATCTGCTGCGCCGTCTCGCGGAGAGCGGGACGCCGTTGGACGGCACGGTCGTGGTCGTCGGGGACCGCTGGGGTGCGCTGACCACCGCGCTGGCCGCGTACGGGCCGACGCAGATCACCGACTCGCTCCTGAGCCGGGAGGCGACGCGGGCGAACCTGGAGCGGAGCGGTGTCGCGGCCGACACGGTACGGCTGCTCACCACCCGGGACACACCCCCAGGCCGCGTCGACGTGCTGCTCGTCCGGGTCCCCAAGAGCCTCGCGCTCCTGGAGGACCAGCTGCACCGGCTCGCGCCCGCCGTGCACGAGGGCACGGTCGTGATCGGCACCGGGATGGTCAAGGAGATCCACACCTCCACGCTCAAGCTCTTCGAACGGATCCTCGGCCCCACCCGCACCTCGCTCGCCCAGCAGAAGGCGCGGCTGATCTTCTGCACCCCGGACACGAGGATCCTTGCGGCGCGAGGCAAGGATCCGTGGCCTTACAGCTATCAACTGCCGGACGACATCGGCCTGTTGGCGGGGCGGACCGTCGTCAACCACGCGGGCGTGTTCTGCGCCGACCGGCTGGACATCGGCACGCGCTTCTTCCTGCGGCATCTGCCGAAGGACCCGGGTGGCGGCCGGGTCGTCGATCTGGGGTGCGGCAACGGTGTGGTCGGTACGGCGGTCGCGCTGGCCGATCCGGACGCCGAGGTGGTGTTCGTCGACGAGTCGTACCAGGCGGTGGCCTCGGCGGAGGCGACGTACCGGGCGAACCGGCCGGACACCGACGACCGAGCCGAGTTCCTCGTCGGCGACGGGCTGGAGACGTTCCCGCCGGGGAGTGTCGATCTCGTCCTCAACAACCCGCCGTTCCACTCCCACCAGGCGACGACCGACGCCACGGCCCGGCGGATGTTCGCCGGGGCGCGGCGGGCGCTGCGGCCGGGCGGTGAACTGTGGGTGGTCGGCAATCGCCATCTGGCCTATCACGTGACGCTGCGACGGATCTTCGGCAACAGTGAAGTCGTCGCGAGCGACGCCAGGTTCGTGGTGCTGAAGGCGGTCAGGCGGGGTTAGCGGCTCCTGCCGGGAACGTGGCCCCTCTCAGGGCGCGCGGTGAGGCGCCCAGCTCCCGGCGGCAGGCCTTGTTGAACGCCTGCAGGTCGGGGATGCCGACGGAGGCGGCCACGGCGGGGATGGAGAGGGTCGTGGCCCGGAGCAGATGGTGGGCGCGTTCGAGTCTGCGGCGGCGGATGTAGGCGACGACGGTGCCGCCCGTCTCGGCGTGGAACAGTCGGGTCAGGTGGTTGTGGGAGACACCGGCCACCCGGGCCACCTCCGGGATGGTGAGCGGGGCGGCCAGGTGGGCCTCGATGTGGGCGATGGCGGTGGTGACCGCCGGGTGCGGGCCGGTGCCCGCGGTGATGGGCGCGGTCAGATGGGCGACGCGCCACAGGGTGGTCCAGATCTCGGCCCGGGTACGGTCGGGCTCGCTCGGGGCGGCGGCCACGGCCTGGAGCAACAGACCGGTGAGGGTGGGGAGTTCGGGGCCGGCGTCCTGTACGACCGGAACCGTGCGGGAGGGTCCGGTCGGGGCGATGCGCAGATGGGCGAAGAGGTGTTCGGAGCGGCCCCGGTAGCGGTAGCGGACCGTGGTGCCGGGCGGTACGAGGCTGACCCGCCCGGGGCGGATGCTGTGGGCCGTGCCGTCGACGGTCAGTTCGGCCTCGTACTGATAGAGGTGCAGTTGCCACAGCTCCGGCAGCCGGAACACGTCCGTGCGGTTCGCTACACCGTGCACACCGACGCCGATGAGGGCGACGACCGGCGGCTCACCGAGGTGGATCTCCGTCTCCCGCATGACCGGAAAAATAGCAGTGACGGGCGTCACACTCCGACCCCGGAGGTCGCACTTCGCAAGTCGGTCACATTCCCACGCGGAACGGACCCGTACGGGCTGCCGCACAGGCTCGTACGGGCTGCCACTCGGGCTCGGGCGCTCGGCTCGTGGGCTGCCGCGGGCTCGGGCGCTCGGCTCGTACGGGCTGCCTACGCGGGTGGAGCGGCCTCTACCGTCCGCAGGACGCCGATGAGGCGGGCCACCGTGTCCGCCATCGCCGCCCGGCCCGCCGTGAGGTACTTGCGCGGGTCCACCACCTCGGGGCGGGCGGCGAGGTACTCCCGGATCGCGCCGGTCAGCGCGATGTTGAGCGCGGTGCCGATGTTGACCTTCGCGATGCCGCCCGCGACGGCCGTGCGCAGTTCGTCGTCCGGGACGCCGGAGGAGCCGTGCAGGACGAGAGGGACGTCCAGGGCACCGGCCAGCCGTTTCAGGAGGACGTGGTCGAGGGACGCGGTGCGGGTGGTCATCGCGTGCGAGCTGCCGATGGCGACGGCGAGCGCGTCCACGCCCGAGTCGGCCACGAAGGCCCGCGCCTCGTCGGGGTCGGTACGGGCGCCGGGGGCGTGCGCGTCGAGCGGCGGTGCGCCGTTGTCGCCTCCCACCTGCCCTGTGCCCTTCCCGCCCACCCGGCCCAGCTCTGCCTCGATCCACAGTCCTTGGCCATGCGCCCACTGCACGGCGGTGTGCGTCGCGGCCAGGTTGTCCAGGTAGGGCAGGCGCGAGGCGTCGTACATCACGGAGCTGAACCCGGCGTCGGCTGCCCGGCGCAGCAGGTCGTCGCTCCGGACGTGGTCGAGGTGGAGGGCGACGGGCACGGCCGCCCGCTCGGCGGCGGCGGACGCGGCGCGGGCCAGCGGGAGCAGGTCCCCGTCGTGGAACCTGACCGCGTTCTCGCTGACCTGGAGGACGACCGGCGCGGCGGCGGCCTCGGCGCCCGCGACGACAGCCTCGACGTGCTCCAGGGTGATGACGTTGAACGCGGCCACCGCACAGTGCGTGGCGGCGGCCCCGGTGATCAGTTCACCGGTCGTCGTGAGCGGCACAACTCCTCCTGGTTCAGCGGTCGTTCGAATCGAGGATCACCGAACGCGTGAGGTGGCGCGGCCGGTCGGGGTCGAGGCCGCGGGCGGCGGCCAGGGCGACGGCGAGGCGCTGGGCGCGGACCAGTTCGGCGAGCGGATCGAGCCCGCCGGCCACCCACACCCCGCCGGTCGCCCGCACCTGCTCGGCCAGCCCCTCGGGCGCCTCGCCGAGCATCCAGGTCGCCGTCCCCCGGGTGGTGACGCTGATCGGGCCGTGCCGGTACTCCATCGCCGGGTAGGCCTCGCTCCACGCCAGCGCGGCCTCGCGCAACTTCAGCGCGGCCTCGTTGGCGAGGCCCACGGTCCAGCCCCGGCCGAGAAAGGTGAACTGGGTGTTGCCGAGGAGGTCTTCGGGCAGGGGCGCGTCCAGCGCGGTGCGCGCGTCGGCGACGGCCGCCTCGGTGTGCCGGCCCAGGTTGGCACGCAGGAGAGTGAAGGCGGTCGTGGCGAAGCGGGTCTGCACGACGGACTTCTCGTCGGCAAAGCCCAGGACGACGACATCGTCCGCTGCCGCCATCACGGGGGTGCCCGGATCGGCGGTGATCGCCGTCGTACGGGTGCGGCCCCGCAGCGCGCCCAGCAGTTCCAGCACCTCGGTGGTGGTGCCGGAGCGGGTGAGGGCGACGACGCGGTCGTAGGCCCGCCCCAGGGGGAACTCCGAGGCCGCGAAGGCGTCCGTCTGCCCCAGACCGATCCGTTCACGCAGCACGGCGGCGGCCTGCGCCATGAAGTACGACGTCCCACAGCCGACGAGCGCCACCCGCTCCCCCGGCGCCGGCAGGACCCCGGCGTGTTCCACCGCCTCGGCGGCCACCCGGGCCCAGCACTCGGGCTGGCTGTTCAGCTCGTCCTCGACGTGGGTCATGCGGCCACCCTCCCCAGGAGACACGGACTCATGCTTGCTTCTGCAAGATATATTCACCTTTCAAGCATCTTCAAGCAAGAGATCGGCAGGAGGAGGGCCCATGTCCCGCCGCGTCGTGTCCCGCCTGGGGCCCGGCAGGGCCTCGGGTCAGTCCTGCAGCCAGGGGGCCAGCAGGCCGCCCCGCTTCAGGGTGGTGAGGACGAGGGCGACGTCGATCGACGCCACCTCACGGAGCCAGGGGGAGCGGGTGACGAAGTCGTGGAGGGCGGTTTCGTCGGGGAACGCGGTGAGGATGAGCAGTTGGCGTTCGCCGGTGACGACGCTGGTGTAGCGGACGTGGGCGGACTCGGCGAGGGCCGTCGTCACGGAGTCCACCTTGGCCGGGGGTGTGCGGGCCCGGAGGACGGCCTCGACCGGCAGCCCGAGCACGGTGGGTTCGATCACGGCGCGGATGCGGACCTTGCCCTCGCGCCGTAACGCGCCGAGGCGGCGTCTCGCGGTGGCCTCCGACACGCCCGAGACACGCGCGAGTTCGTCGTAGGTGCGGCGCCCGTCCTCGGCGAGGGCGTGCAGCAACAGCCGGTCGACGCGGGAGAGTTCGGGTGAGGCACCGCCGGTCGGCAGGGGATCGGTGACGGGCGGCGACGCGGTGCCGGAGGGGTCCTCGCACTTCAGCGCGGTCATCTCGGCCTCGGTGAGGAGGCCCGCGTGCCACTCCCGGATCGTGCGGACGTGGCGCAGCACCGGAAGGGTACGGGTCTCCACCACGCCCGGCAGGCCGGCGAGTTCGTCCAGGACGAGGCCCGCCAGCCGTTCGCGCGGCCAGCGCAGTTCCGCGAGGCAGTCCGGGGTGCCGGTGAGGACGTGGGCGAAGACGCAGTCGGGGCGGCGGGCCAGCGCGGTGGCGGTGACGCGGGCCCGGCCGGGGGTGCACCGGACACCGACCACCACGCTGCGGCCGCGCATCGCCATCGCCCCGATCCGCACCAGGCCGGCCTCCAGCAGCCGGGTGCCCCGGCGGGCGACGGTCCGTTCGGGCTCGCCGAGGGCCGCCGCGATGCGGTGCCAGGCGGCCCGGCCGTCGATCTGCAGCGCGCTGATGATGCGCCGGTCCAGCGAATCCGTCACGGGGCCGGTCTGCGGTGCGTCCATCGGCCCCAGCCTATGGCGGATTCCGTCAACTCCGCAGGGGTTCTTGTTCCCTTCCGTCGCCGTGGCCCAGCCTGCCGTGAAGTGGAATCGCATGGTCCCGCACGGTCTCCCCGCCGTGCGGGCGCGTCCACCGTCCCTCTCGGCCTCCGGCCTTCTCTGGCCTCTGGCCACTGTCCCCTCTGTCCGCCGTCCCCCATGGCCCGTACGAGCCGCACGAACCCATGACTCCCGTAACTCCCCGATGCACGGAGATGGTTGACGTGACCGTGACTCCCGGCAGTCCCCCACGTTCCCCCGCCACCGACTCCACCGCGCCGACGCCTCTCCGGTCCGTCGGCACCCGGCGCGGCCGATGGGCCCTCCTGGGTCCCGGGCTGGTGCTGGCCGCCGCGAGCGTGGGCGCGGGAGACATGGTGACGTCCCTCGCGGGTGCCGCCGGGTACGGGATGGCGCTGATGTGGGCCATCGTCATCGGTGTCGTCCTCAAGTACGCGCTCACCGAGGCGGTGGGCCGCCTGTACCTGGCCACCGGACAGACCGTGATCGCGAGCCTGAAGTCGGCCGCCCGCTGGCTCCCGGCGGCGTTCATGCTGTTCGTCCTGGTGATCGGCCTGCTGTACGGGGCGGCGCTCAGCTCGGTGGCGTCCCTGGCACTGTCCACGCTGTTCCCCGTACTGCCGGTCAGGCCCGTCGGTGTGGTGATCGCGCTGGCGGCGGCCGCGGTCGTGTACGTCGGGCGGTACACGGTGTTCGAGCGGGTGATGAGCGTCTTCATGCTCGCCAAGTTCCTCGGCATGGCCGTCCTGGCGGTGGCCACGCTCGCCACCGCGGACGACCTTCCCGGTCTCCTCGGCACGCTGCGCCCCAGGCTGCCGGAGGGTGACGTGGTGACGGTGCTCGCACTGGTCGGCGGGGTGGGCGGGACGGCCGGGATCGCTTCGTACAGCTACTGGGTGCGGGAGAAGGGCTGGGCGGGCCGGAACCGTCTGCGGATCATGCGGGCGGACTCGGCGGTGAGTTACGGCGTCACCCTGCTGTTCGTGCTGTGCACCACGGTGGTGGGGACGGGCCTGCTCCACGGCACGGGCGGGAGCATCACCGGCAGCGACGGGCTGGCCGCGCTCGCGGATCCGCTCGGCGCCGATCTGGGGTCGGTGGCGCGGGTGCTGTTCCTGGGGACGTTCTTCCTGGTGACCCTGAGCGCGCTCGTCGGCGGTTTCAACGGCCTGTGCTACCTGCTCGCCGACTCGCTGCGGGCACTGCGCGGCATCCCCGACGCCGAGGCGGAGCCCCACATCGCGCAGCGCAGCCGCCCGTTCCGCCTGTTCGTCCTCTACTGCGCCGTCACCGCGGTCGCCGTCACCTTCCTGGGCCGGCCGGTCCCGCTCGTCCTCACCTACGCCGCCGTCGGCTCGCTGATCCTGCCGCTGCTCGCGGGCGCGCTGCTGGTGCTGCTCAACCGCCGGAGCGTGGAGCCCTCGCTTCGCAACAACATCACCTCGAACGTGCTGCTGGGCGGGTCCTTCGTGCTCTTCGGAGTCCTCGCGGTCGTCCAGCTCAAGAACTCCCTGGGAGGGGCGTGAACCACCCCGTGAACCATCTCGTCGAAGACCCCGCGCGCTACCCCGTGAACCCGACGGGCGACGCGGACCCGACGGACGATCTGTGCTTCCGGACCGCGTACGAACTCTCCGTCGCGCTGGCGCGCGGCGAGGTGTCCGCGCGGGAGGTGGTGACCGCCCACCTGGAGCGGATCGAGCGGGTCAATCCGGCGGTGAACGCGATCGTGACGCTGGTGGCCGACCGGGCGCTGGAGCAGGCGGCCGAGGCGGACGACAGGATGGCGGCCGGGGAGCCGGTGGGCCCGCTGCACGGGCTGCCCGTCGCGCACAAGGACCTGCACGACACGGCGGGCATCCGG
Source organism: Streptomyces europaeiscabiei (assembly GCF_001550375.1). GTDB lineage: Bacteria > Actinomycetota > Actinomycetes > Streptomycetales > Streptomycetaceae > Streptomyces > Streptomyces europaeiscabiei. The sequence continues at coordinate 7,208 of NZ_LRTR01000925.1, forward strand.
ACGACGTCCGGTTCGCCGATCTTCGCCGACCGGGTGCCCGACCACGACCATCTGGTCGTCGAGCGGCTGCGGAAGGCGGGGGCGATCACCCTGGGCAAGACCAACGTCCCCGAACTGGGCCTGGGTTCGCACACCGTCAATCCCGTCTTCGGGGCCACTCGCAACCCCTACGACCTCTCCCGCAGCGCCGGCGGCAGCAGCGGAGGGGCGGGGGCGGCCCTCGCCTGCGGGATGCAGCCCATCGCCGACGGCAGCGACACCGGCGGGTCCCTGCGCAATCCCGCCTCCTTCAACAACGTCGTCGGTCTGCGCCCCTCCCCGGGCCGGGTGCCGTCCTGGCCCGACAGGGCACCGTGGGGCCAGTTGTCGGTGAAGGGGCCGATGGCCCGGACCGTGGCGGATGTCGCCCTGACCCTGTCCGTGCTGGCCGGACCCGACCCCCGCGACCCGCGTTCCCTGCAGACGCCCGGTTCCACCTTCGCCTGGCAACTCGACGGCGGGCTGAAGGGGTTGCGGGTCGCCTGGTCCCCCGATCTCGGCGGGCAGGTGCCCGTCGACCCGGAGGTACGGGACGTGCTGCGCCCGGCGGCCGAGACGTTCTCCGCGCTGGGCTGCGACGTCGAGGAGGCCTGCCCGGATCTCTCCGGCGCGGACGAGGTGTTCCTCGCCCAGCGTGCCTGGCAGTTGGAGCTCTCCTACGGAATGCTGCTGGACGAGCACCGCGACCGACTGGCCCCGGACGTGATCTGGAACATCGAGGAGGGCCGCAGCCTCGGCGGACCCGACCTCGGGCGCGCGCAGGCGCTGCACGGCGCCCTCTTCCACCGGGTCCGCGAGTTCTTCGGGCGGTACGACCTGCTGCTGCTGCCGGTCAGCCAGGTCGCGCCCTTCGACATCGGGCTGGCGTACCCGACGGTGGTCGACGGCACCCCCATGGAGACCTATCTCGACTGGATGCGCTCGGCGTACCTGATCTCCGTCACGGGCTGCCCCGCCCTGTCCGTCCCGGCCGGGTTCACCCCGCAGGGCCTGCCGGTCGGGCTGCAGATCGTGGGCCCGCACCGGCGGGACTGGTCGGTTCTGAAGGCCGGCCACGCCTTCGAACGGGTGACGCGGGTCGGCGAGCGGCGACCGCCGGTGGTGATGGTCGAGGGCGTGTAGGTGCCAGCGGGTGCGGGACGGCGCGTCGCCGCTCGTCAGTGGGAGTGGCCGGTCGACGTCTCGTGCGGCTCCTGCGGTGTGGTCGCCGCGCCCGTCCGGACCGTGAACGCCGCCGTGTGGACCTTGCCCTCGTGCTTGAAGTCGAGGAACAGGCGGTAGGCGCCGTCGCTGGGCGCGGTGGCCGCGAAGGAGATGTCCGGCCCGGGTGCGGTCCTGCCGTCGCCGGGCTCGCCGTTGGGATGCACATGCAAGTAGGCGAGGTCGCCGGAGCGCAGGGCGACCAGGTGGCCGTACGCGCCGAGGTAGGGCTGGAGGTCGGTGACGGGCCTGCCGTCCCGGGAGACCTTCAGCTTGAGTTCGCTCGCGGCGCCCGGGCGCAGGCCGCCGGTCAGCTCGACCTCGTAGCCGTTGACCTCGGCGGTGCCGCTCGGTGCCGGGAGCTTCTCCGGCTTGTAGGTGCCCGCGGCCGCGAGGTCGGCGCCGAGCGTGAGGTTCTCGGCGTCCTTCCCGGCGGGGGTGAAGTCGGCGAAGACGCGGTAGTCGCCCGCCCCGGGCAGGTCGACGGGGGTGCTCCAGGTGCCGTCGGCGGCGCGGGTGGGGTGCAGGTGGCGGTAGGTGACCAGGTCGCGTGAGGCGACGATGAGGTGGAGTTCCTTGTCGTGCTCGCGCTGGAACGCGGTGACGGCGCGGCCGTCCTCGTCCCGGATGACGAAGCGCAGGTCGGTGCGCTGCCCGGCGGTGACGCCCGGGGTCCGCAGGTCGAGGGTGTAGCCGCCCTCGGAGATCTGCAGCCCGCCGGCCGGGGCCGATGCCTGCCCGCCCTCCCCCTCGCCGTCTCCGGGATCCGGTGACTCCTCGGCGTGGCTGTCGTGGCGCGCGGGCGTGCCCTCCGTGCTCTCCGTGGTGTCCGACAGGACGGGCTCGACGCCCTTGCCCACGCCGTAGGCGGTGCCGAACGTCGCGGCCAGCACGGCGGCGAAGGCGGTGATCCTCAGTCCGGTGTTCATGGCCGTCTCCTTCGGGGTTCGGGATCCCCACACAGTTCACAATACCCCTAGGGGGTATCGAGTCAAGCGACGTCGACAGCTCACCCCTGATACCCTCCAGGGGTATACAGCGGGTACGTGAGGATACCCCTACCCCGTATCTGCTCGGCAAGTCGCCCAAGCCGCCCACGGACGGGGGCGCGGATCGTGCGGCGTGCCGACTCTCGCGGTCGCGCACGACGGGCGCCAGGAGCCGGATGCGGGCACCTTCACCCTCCGCGAGGGGCCGGTCCACGATCGCCGGAGGTGTATGCCACTGACCGGATTCCGGCACTCGGTACTGGTCCCCGTCCGTGGAGCGGAGGTCGCGGCCGGTGGTCTTCCGGCGGATGGCGACCGCGGGCGAAAAAACCTGATCACATCGACATCGGGGTTGCCCCATTGACCGAGGAATGGACGGGCGCGGGAGGGGTGCGATTCGACACGACTCCGCCGCCCGTCGGCGAAGAATCGAATTTGACATTCGACACCATTTCACCGGTCCGGCGGGCGCTTTCGGCAACGACACGGGCCTTCCCCACGTCCGAAGCCCGACCCGCGTATTCACATGGGGCTACCGGATCGATATCGACGCTCTTGCGTTGCTCGGAGCGCACGAATTCCGTCAAGGGCGGTCACGAGAATTCGACACGGCCCGTCACGGAACGTGATGCCCGCCGACCCGGAGCACGAGGGCGAGTTCCGTTGTCGAAGATCAGCCGTTCCGACGCACGGGGATGCGGGGCGGTGTCCCCGGGCCCTGTCGGAGACCCGGACGGCTCCGTCGTGCGCCGTGCCACCGTTCACGCCGACCGAAGCCGCGCTCCGAGCCGGGGACGAGGTCGAGGGCGACACCAGCCCGGCCCTCGGGGCCCGTGGCGGCGACCGGCGACGGCCCGTCCCGCGGTCGGGGTGGGCCGTCGCCGTGGAAACGGAAGCGCGGAACAGCGGTGGGTCAGCCGGCTCGCCGACCGTCCGTCGTGGAGCGGTGGGTGAGAGGTTCGCGCAGACCCAGGTGCTCGCGCAGCGTCGTGCCCGTGTACTCGGTGCGGTAGACGCCGCGTTCCTGCAGTGCGGGGACGAGCAGGTCGACGATGTCGTCGAGGCCGTCGGGGATCAGGTACGGCGTGACGTTGAAGCCGTCGACCGCGCCGTGCCGCACCCAGTGGGCGAACCTGTCGGCGAGGCCCGCCGGGGTGCCGACGTGGCCTCGCTGCGGGCCGAGGGCGATGACGGTCTCGCGCAGCGACCAGCCGCCCGCCTCGGCCTTCTCCCTCCACTCGGCGACCACCTTGTGCGGGTCGGCGGTGCGCCGGGCACCGAAGGAGCCGTCGTTCTCGACGACGACCGGGTCCTCCTTCGGCAGCGGCCCGTCGGCGTCCCGGTCGGACAGGTCCCGGTTCCACAGGAGCCCGGCGATGCCCAACGCCGTGGCAGGGGTGACCTGTTGGAGGCGGATCCAGCGCTTCTTCTCCAGGGCCTCCTCCTCCGTGGCCCCGATGATGATCTCCGTACCGGGGAGGATGCGCAGGTCGTCCTCGGGCCGTCCGGCGGACAACAGGCGGCGCCGGACGTCGTCGGCGAACGCCAGCGCGTCGTCGAAGTCGTTGCCGTGCGCGGAGAAGATGACGTCGGCGTTGCGGGCGGCGAAGTCCCGGCCCTCGCCCGAGTCGCCGGCCTGGAAGATCACCGGGTGACCCTGGGCGGAGCGCGGCAGGGTCGGCGCGAGGTCGACGTCGAACTGCGGTCCCTGGTGACGGACTCGGCGGACGGCTCCGGACGCCGCCCAGGTGGAGGCGCCCGGGGAGCCGGAGGCGGCGCCGTCCTTCCAGCCGTCCCAGAGGGCACGGGCCACGGTGAGGAACTCCTCGGCGCGCGTGTACCGGTCGGCATGGTCGAGGTAGCCACCACGGCGGAAGTTCTCCCCGGTCCACGCGTTGTCGGTGGTCACCACGTTCCAGCCGGCGCGGCCCTCGGAGAGCAGGTCGAGGCCGGACAGGCGGCGGGCGAGGTCGGGGGCCTCGTTGAACGTGGTGTTGGAGGTGGAGACCAGGCCGATCCGGTCGGTGACGGCGGCCAGGGCGGCGAGCTGGGTGATGGCGTCGGGTCGTCCGGCGACGTCGAGATCGTGGATCTTCCCGTCCACCTCGCGCAGCCGCAGCCCCTCCCCGAGGAAGAAGGCGTCGAACAGGCCCCGTTCGGCGGTCCGGGCCACCTGCCGGAAGCTGGCGGGATCGATCTGGCTGCCGCTCGCCGGGTCGGACCAGATGGTCCAGTGGTTGACGCCCTGGAAGAAGACCCCGAGGTGGAGGTGTGCGTCGGGCCGGGGGGCGTCGAGGGGATCGGTGCGGGTCATCGGGTCTCCTCCCCGGCCGGGACCGCCGCCGTGGCGTAGCGGTTGGCGGGCCGGACCAGGCCCAGGTGGGTGCGCAGGGAAGCGCCGGGCAGCGGGCGGACCGCGTGCCGCCGTTCGAAGAGGTGCGGCAGCACGAGCCGGGACAGCTCCGGAAGATCCTCGTCCAGCACGAGCGGATGCAGCCGTACGCCGTCCACGACGCCCCGCAGCCGCTCCAGCAGCGCGGCGAGTCCGGCGGCGGAGCCGATGTGGCGCAGCCGTCCTCGATCGGCCCAGGGCGCGTGGTGTTCGAGGTCGACGACGCGTTCCTCGGCCGTGGCGTGTGCGGTGTCGAGGGCGACCTCGATCTCGGCGAAGACCCGGGGCGCCCCGGCACCGGCGGCGGCCGCGGCGACGGCGGAGAAGTC
>NZ_LRTR01000926.1 GCF_001550375.1 Streptomyces europaeiscabiei
CCGTCCTGTGCCGGGGCGCCCGGTCCCGCGGGGTCCGCCGTCCTGGCCGGTGCGGGCGCCGTGCCGCGGGTTCGCGGGTCGACGAGTGAGGCCACGCCGTCTCCGAGGAGCATGGCGCCGACACCGGTGACGATGAGCATGATCGACGGAGCGAGGACGAGCGACGGCTGGGCGAAGATCGACGGCAGCGCCTCGTTGAGCAGCCGGCCCCAGTCGTACTGTGGGTTCTGCACACCGAGGCCGACGAACGACAGGCTGCTGATGTCGAGCAGGGACAGGGTGAAGCTCGAACTGAGGAGCACCAGCAGCGGCCCGCTGATGTTCGGCAGGACATGCCGACCCAGGATGCGCAGGCCGGGAACGCCGAGCAGGCGCGCGGTGAGGACGTAGTCCTTGTCCGCGACGGTCGCGGCGAGATTCGCCGTCAGGCGTGCGAACCCGGGGACGCCGGCGACGGCGATCGCGACGATCGCGGAGCCCATGCCCGGTCCGAGCACCGCCGCGATGACGAGAGCGAGGACGAGCGAGGGGAAGGCCACGGCCGAGTCGATGAGACGAAGACAGGTCTCGCGCAGCCACCCGGGTGCGAGGTGGACCAGCGCGCCGATCGCGACGCCGAGGACGAACGAGGCGGCGGTGGCGGCGGCGGCCATGAGCAGCGTGAGCCGGGTCGCGACGAGCGCCCGGGCGAGGACGTCACGGCCGAAGGCGTCGGTGCCGAGGAGATGCTGGGCACCGGGGCCCAGCCGGGTGTCGCCGGTGAGCGTCTCGGCGGAGCCGCTCAGCAGCGGCGGGGCCACGAGGGCGACGAGGAGGAGCAGTCCGAGGATCACGGCGCCGGACAGCAGCGACGGGTTGCGGCGCCATCGGCGCGCGGTCGTGTCAGTGGCCACGACGACCTCCCGCGAGTGTGCGGGGGTCGACGATCCCGAGGACGACGTCGACGAGGAGGTTGACGAGCAGGGCGAGCATGCCGACGACGAGGATGATGCCCTGGATCACCGGATAGTCCTTGTAGATGATCGCCTGGACGACCTCGGTGCCGAGTCCTGGGTAGGTGAAGACGTTCTCCAGGATGATCGTCCCGCCGAGCAGGGACGTGAGGACGAGGCCGCTCAGGGTGAGGACACTCGTCACCAGGTTGGGCAGCGCGTGGCGCAGGTGGAGACGCACGGGTCCCAGGCGGTGGCCGCGGGCGGTCCTCATGTAGTCCTGGGCGAGCACGGAGGCCGTCTCCTGCCGGACGACCCGGGCGATGGCGAAGGCCGGGCCGATGCAGAGCGCGGCGATCGGCAGGACGAGCGCGCTCGGTGTGGTGGCGCCGCCTGACGGCAGCAGCCCGAGGCTGATCGAGAACAGGACGATGAGGAGGGTCGCGACGACGTAGACCGGCGCGGACGCGAGGAGTCCGGCGAGCGTGCCGAATCCGACGCCGAGCCGGCGGCGGCGTCCGTCACGGGTGAGGACACCGACGGTCATGCCCAGCGGGACGGCGATGGCCAGGGAGAGCAGGACGGCCGGGATGACGAGCTGGATGGTGTACGGCAACCGGGTCGCGATGATGTCCGCGACCGGGGTGTCGAACCGGAACGAGGTGCCGAGCCGTCCGGACGCGATGTCGCCGAGGTAGTGGACGAACCGTGTCGCCAGCGGCTCGTCGAGGCCCAGTCGTTCGCGTATCGCCGCGAGCGTGGCCGGGGACGAGCTGGTGCCGGCGATCGCGCGGGCCGGATCCCCGGGCAGCAGGGGCACGATGAGGAACGTCACGAGGACGAGCAGCAGCATGGACATCAGCAGTCCGCCCGCCCGGCGGACGGCGAACCCGGCCCAGCCACCGCGCAGCCGCCGTCGGGGAGCGCGCCTGACGGGTGCGGCCGTCAGCGGTCCGGTCGGGACCGCTGACCCGGCGCTCACAGCGCCCCCGCGAGTGCCGCGGCGTCCGGGTGCCGCTCGTGCCAGCGGAACCGCGGTTCGAGCTGGGCGGACAGGCGCAACAGCGTCGCCTCGTCGTAGGGTGCGCCGATGAGTTGCGCGCCGACCGGCAGTCCGTCCGGGGTCGTATGGACGGGCAGTGAGATGGCGGGCAGCCCGGCGATGTTGACGAACGCGGTGAACGAGACCATCCGGGTCTCTGTGGCCCGCGGGCCGTCCGGGTCGGAGTTCGCCTCGTCGTACACGGGGCCGACCAGTGGCGCCACGACCGCCGTGGTCGGGGTGAGGAGAACGTCGAAGTCCCTGCCCCACTGGGCGACCACGCCGCGCGACTCGGCCTGCAGGAGCGCCGCCGTCCGGGCGTAGTCGCCCGCGCTGACCTCGAGGGCGGTCTCCCGGCGGCGCCGGATGTAGGGGTCCACCGCGTCGGGATCGTCGACCTCGATGGCGTAGGTGGAGGCACTGATGATCGTCCAGGTGAAGCCCATGATCGCCTCGTACGAGAACATCTTCGGACGGGCCTCGACGACCTCGTGCCCCAGATCGCGCAGTGCCTGCGCTGCCGTCAGCGCCGCCGTGCGGCACTCCTCGTCGACCGGCAGCCCGGTCGGCGCGTCGAGGAGCAGGCCGATCCTCAGCCGTCCGGGATCGGCGCCGACCTCCTCGATGTACGGGCGGTCCGGTTCGGGCGCGCTGTACCAGGCGAGCCGGTCGGCACGGCCCATGACGTCGAGCATGAGGGCCGCGTCGCGCACGGTGCGGGTGATCGCTCCTCCGGTCGTCGAGTGTTCCCAGCCCCGGACGAACTCGGGCACGCGTCCCCGGCTCGGCTTGAGGCCCACGAGGCCGGTGACGGACGCCGGCACCCGGATCGATCCGCCGCCGTCGCCGGCGTGTGCCACCGGGGCGAGCCCGGCCGCGACGGCCGCCGACGCGCCTCCGCTCGACCCGCCGGAGGTGTGCGCCAGGTTCCACGGGTTGCGCGTCTTGCCGTGCCGGGCGTTCTCGGAGACGGTCAGCGCCCCGAACTCCGGCGAGTTCGTCCGGCCGAGGGGGATCGCGCCTGCGTCGAGGAGGAGCTGGACGTCGGGGTCCGTGACGGTCTGCGGGGTGTCCCGGATCGCCAGTGAGGACATCGTGTTGGGTTGTCCCGCGAGGGAGCTGAGGTCCTTGATGGGGATGGGGACGCCGTGCAGCGGGCCGAGCGGTGCGCCGCTCAGCACCGCGCTCTCGGCCTTGACGGCCGCCGCGCGCACGGCGTCGGTGTCGAGCCAGACGACGGCGTTGACGGCGGGGTTGATCCGCTCGATGCGGTCGAGGTAGAACTCGGCCACCTCCACCGGGCTGACCTCTTTGGTGCGCACGAGGTCGGCGATCTGCTGGGCGGTGCTGAAAGGGTCGATCACCAGGGGGGCTCCTGTCAGAAAGTGCAAGGGGCTCGGTGCGGGGCGCCGGATCAGCGCGGGGATTTGGCGTGCCGGACGGCCGGTCCGGCACTCGTGGGCCCCCGACGCGTGCGGGCGGCCCGTCCGTCAGCCGGTGATGCGCAGGATGGGGTCGTCGAGCGAGCCGCCGAGCATCTGTGCGCTGAAGCCCTTGCGCAGCGCGTAGATGAACGGATCGTTGACCAGCGGCACCGCGTCCACCTGCGAGATCACGGCCTTGGCGGCCTTCTGGTAGGCGGCGCAGCGGGCCTTGTCGGTCGTCGCCTCGGTGCCCTGGGCGAAGGCCTTGTTCAACGCCGGGTTCTTCACCGCGCCGAGGTTGCCGCCGCCTTCGGGGACGGTCGGGCCCACGAAGTGGGCGAGCGGGCTAGCGAGGCTGCCGAGGAAGTTGAGGTCGGCGAAGACCGTCAGGTCCCAGGCGTCGGGCTTGCCGAACACGGTCCCGACCCAGGCCCCGACGTCGACGTTGGCGAGGGTGACGTCCGCGCCCGCGGCCCGCAGGGCCTCCTGGACGTACTGGTTTCCGGCGCCGGCCGGCCCGACGACCTGGGGGCCGACGAGGCGGATCTTCTTGCCCTTGAGCACGTCGGCCGCCGCGGCCTTGTCCTTCGGTACGAGGAAGGAGGTGCCGGGGTCGTTGCACGGGACGCCCTTCTGCACGAACATCGTCGACGGCTCACCCGTGTCCTTCGAGACGACCTTGGTGAAGGCGGCGCGGTCGACGGCCTGGGCGACGGCCCGGCGGGTGGCGACGTCCGCGAAGACCGTCCCGGGTCGTTCGTTGAAGAGCAGGTAGAAGTCGGAGAACCGGCTGACGCTCACGCTGAGGCCGCCCACGCCGTCGAAGCGCGGGATGCCGGAGGCGTCGATCTTGCCGATGTCCAGCTGGCCGCTCGTCACGAGGTTGCCGGTCGCGGTCGGGTCGGGCGAGACCAGGTACTCCAGCGTCGAGGCGACCTTGCCGGGGATCTTCGTGCGCCAGGCCGGCCATGCCTTGTACTCCGGGCGAAGCGTGTAGGAGTACGAGACGCCGGACTGGGACTTCTCAAGAAGGTACGGGCCGGACTGGGAGCCCTTGGCCTTACCGGCGGCAAGGGCCTTGAGGTCCTTGAGTCCCGCCGGGCAGACGATGCCCGTGCTCGCGACCGACAGGCCGGTGACCATGTCGCCCCACGGCCTGGTGAGCGTGATCTTCACCGTGCGCGCCGCGTCGTCGGCGGTCACTTTCACCGTGTTGCCGGGGCCGAAGACCGTGGGGAGATCGGGCGCCGCTGTCTTCGGGTCGACGTAGCGGTCGAGGGAGCCCTTGACGACCGTCGGCGTGATCGGCGTCCCGTCGGCGCAGGTCGCGTCGGCGCGCAGGGTGAACGTGGCCGAGGTCGGTGTGTTCTTCCACTTGGTGGCGAGCCCGCCGACGAGCCCGGCGTCGTCCTTGCGCACGAGGGTGTCGTAACTGTTCCGGGCGATCTGGTAGTCCGGCAGGGACAGGGCCTTGGCCGGGTCGAAGCCGGCCGGCACGTCGATCGTCGTCCGGATCTTCGCCGCCGCGGCGGCACCACCGCCGCTCGGATCTCCGGGCGTCGATCCCGTGGTGGTACAGCCGGCGAGTACGGCCGTCATGGCGACGGCTGCGGTCACAGGGACCGCGCGGGTACGGGTCTGGCGCATGGGTGCTCCTGGAGAGGATGTCGCGCTCAGCGCAGGTCGCACGGGATCGGGCGGGGCGAGCGCGAGCAGTTCGGGGCGGAGGCGGTGCGCGCGGCGCTCGGTGGACGCCGCATGTGAACGAGCCGTGGAGCACTCGGTGTGGAGAGGATGCCGCCAAGTGAACGACGTAGTCAATAGCGTTAACTAACTTTGCGCGTGCCAGTCCTGCCGCCGATTTCGGCGGCGCGATCGCTACTGGGTGATGGCCGCGAAGACTGACGCGTGTCAGTCGAGCGGGAGCGTCGCGCGTCAGTCGCGCGGGAGCGCCGCCGCCTCTGCCTCGAGGGCCGCGAGGAGGATGTCGACCTGCCGGTGGAAGACGTCGGTCATGTCGATGCTGCGCAGGTGCTCCTTCGCCGCCTCGGCGTAGGGGTACGCGTCAGGATCCGCCGGCTGGTACTCCTGCACCCAGTTCGTCTCCGCGCCGAACCGCTGGTTGACGAGTCGCCAGGCGTTGTTGCTCGCGACGGCGAGGAGGAAGTTCGAGAACGCCTGGTAGTGCAGGACGGCCGCCCGGCCGCGCCACCCGCCGCGGTGGAACGCTTCCAGGCAGGCGTCGACGGCACGCAACTCGTGAACGCCCCGGGTGACTCTCCCCATGCAGAGCGCGGCTGCCGCCGGGTGGTCCAGCGCGGTGTGCCAGGCACGGACCGCCAGGTCCCGCAGCGACTCGGCCCACGACTCGTGCGGCTCGTACCCCTCCAGGGAGATCCTGTCCAGCTCATCCGCGACGGCGACCATGATGTGGTCGCGACTCGCGAAGTACCGGTAGACCGCGGTCGCGGAGGAGGACAGCTCCTTGCCGAGTCGCTGGAAGGTCAGCGCGTCCGGCCCGTCCTCGTCGAGGATCCGCAGCGCGGTCTCCACGATGAGCCCCTGGGAAAGAGTGCCCCGCTGGAGCCGCTTCGGCGACCGCCCCCCAGCAACCGCCACGCGAACGCCTCCCTAGGACGGACGGCGAGCGCACACGCTGCCGCAACCTGCGTCTCCTTACCGGCGACAAGGCACCAGCCTATGCGACTGATGTCGCGCGGATCGCCCAGGGCCCGGCCACCGGGGTGGCCATGGCCACCGGCCGTCCCTTCCGGTCACTGTCTCGACAGCAGAGGGGGGAAGCGCGGTCGCGGACGAGTCGGGGACAGAAGGCGGTCCAGCTGCCTGTCCCTGACACTTCGCGGAAATTGAAGGCGAGGCAGTTGATTCGAGAGCCGCACGCGCGATTCGCTCGATTCCATCGTCATCACACTTGAATCGAGCACAAGAATCCGGCATCGTGCTTGAAACAAGCACAGCACCTGCCGTTCACGCAGGAGGGAGAGGTGCCTCATGGACGACATCGACCGGGCCATCCTGCGAGAACTGCAGGTCGACGGCCGGATCCCTTACGCCGATCTGGGTCCGAAGGTGGGGCTGTCACCCTCGGCCGCGAGGCACCGGCTGCAGCGACTGATCGACACCCATGCGGTACAGGTCGTCGGAGTGACCGACCCGATGACCATGGGCCAGCAGACAATGGCACTGCTGGGCCTGCGCATCGACGGCGATCCCCGGACGGTCGCCGATGAACTGTCCCGGCACGACGAGGTCGTGTACACGGTCCTGACGGCCGGCGGCTTCGATCTGTTCGTGGAGGTGGTGTGCCCTCAGCCTCGGGATCTTCTGGACTTCATCAACGACGTCGTGCGGCCCGTCGAGGGTGTCGCGTCCGTGGAGAACTTCCCCTACTTCGCGATTCACACGCACCGCTTCCTGTGGCACGTCGACTGAGGCATCCGAGCGTCCGAGCCCTGTCTGCCCGCACCAGCCGAGGAACCCACATGCTGCCCGACGAGTACCGCACGATCGACTTCTTCACCGAGGACGCCCTTCCCGCGCCTCGCACGACGGCGGCCGAGGCTGAGCTCATCGCCGCCGAACACCTCGGCATCACTGCTCGCGCGCAGGCGCTGGGCAGCCAGCAGGACGCCAACTTCCTGCTGCACGCCGACGACGGGACACCCGCGACGATTCTGAAGATCGCCAACCCGGCCTTCGGCACGGTGGAGATCGAAGCCCAGGACGCGGCAGCCGACCTGATCGCATCGGCCCGCCCGGAACTGCGCGTCGCCACGGTCTTGCGCAGCCCTGACGGCGCCCCGCGGCGTACGACGGTGGACACCGAGAACGGTCCGGCGGTCGCGCGCCTGCTGCGCTACCTGCCCGGCGGCACGCTCTCGGGGCCAAGGCACCTGTCCCCCGGCACCGTGGCGAGCATGGGCACGATCGCCGGAAAGGTCAGCACCGCTCTGCGCGACTTCCGGCACCCGGGCCTCGACCGAGTACTCCAGTGGGACCCGCGGCACGCCGATCGCGTCGTCGCCAAGCTCGCCGGGCACATCGACGAACCCGACCGGCGCACCGCCGTCCAGACATCGACCGCCGAAGCCTGGGCACATGTCCAGAAGCTCGCCGCCGCGCTGCCGTCGCAGGCCGTGCACCTGGACCTCACCGACGACAATCTGATCCGCTCTCCCGACAGCCGTCCGCCCATGCCGGACGGGGTCATCGACTTCGGTGACGTGACCACGAGCTGGGCGGTCGGCGAACTCGCCGTGTCACTGTCCTCGATACTCCACCACGACGGTATCGAGCCTCACCACGTGCTGCCGGCCGTCCGCGCCTTCCACGCCGTTCGGCCGCTCTCCCCCGAGGAAGCCGAGGCGGTGTGGCCGCTCGTGGTCCTGCGCGCCGCCGTCCTGGTGGCCAGCGGGCGGCACCAGGCCGCCGTCGACGAGGACAACGCCTATGCCAGGGCCGCGCTCGACCGCGAATGGCGCGTCTTCGAACAGGCCACCTGGCTGCCCATGCCCGTGATGATCCGCCTCATCAGGGACGCGACCGGCACGGCCGACGTGCCTGCCCGGACAGATGCGCCGGTGCGCCCCCTCCTGCGGGACCTCGTCGCCGACGACATCACCCTCCTCGACCTGTCCACCGACGCCGATTCCATGGACCACGGATCCTGGATGGACGCCGGCACCGAGGACCGGCTGGTGGCCTCCACGCTGGCCGACGGAGCGGCCGCCGTCGCCACCCGGTACGCCCATGCGCGACTCACTCGGACATCGGCGCTGTCGGCGGTGTCCACGGCCACGGTGCCCACCGGAATGGATCTCTGGCTCGGCCGGTATGCCGTGGTGCAGATGCCCGCCACGGGAAAGGTCCTCGCTGCGGCGCCGGGCCACGTGGAACTCACCTACGGCACGCAGACGCTGTCGCTGACCTTTCCTCGCGCGATCCAGCCCGTGGTCACCACCGGTGCGACGGTGCGGGCGGGCGAGGACATCACCCACCTCAGCTCCGGCGCCACGGTCCACGTTTCCCTGCGCGAGGCCGACGGCCCCGCCGCGCCACGCCTGGTCCGCCCCGAGTACGCAGCCGGCTGGCTCGCGCTCACCGCCGACCCCGCCCCGCTCCTCGGCCTCCCGGCCGCCTGCGACCGTACGCGCGAGAGCGACCTGCTCGACCGGCGTGACGCCTCGTTCGCCACCGTGCAGGAGCACTACTACGCCAACCCTCCCCGCATCGAACGTGGTTGGCGTCACCATCTCCTGTCGACCGACTGCCGGTCGTACCTCGACATCGTCAACAACGTCACCCCGTTGGGCCACGCCCACCCCCTCGTCGAGCAGGCGGTCTCGCGGCAGTTGCGGCGGCTCAACACCAACTCGCGCTTCCACTACGCCTCCGTGGTGGAGTTCACCGAGCGCCTCGCCGCCCTTCTCCCCGATCCTCTGGACACGGTGTTCCTCGTCAACTCCGGTTCGGAGGCGGTGGATCTGGGCCTTCGCCTGGCCATCGGAGCCTCCGGCAGGCACGACGTCGTCGCGCTGCGCGAGGCGTACCACGGCTGGACGTACGCCTCCGATGCGGTCTCCACCTCGCTCCAGGACAACCCCAACGCCCTGGCCACCCGCCCGAGCTGGGTGCATACCGTGGACTCGCCCAACTCCTACCGCGGCCGCCACCGCGGGGCGGATGCCGTGCGCTACGCGCCCGAGGCCGTCGCGGTGATCGACGCGCTGGCCGCCGCCGGCCGTCCGGCGGGAGCATTCATCGGCGAGACCTTCTACGGCAACGCCGGAGGAGTCTCCCTTCCCGACGGTTATCTCGCTCAGGTGTACGCGGCGGTACGGCGTCACGGCGGCCTGGCCGTCGCCGACGAGGTCCAGGTCGGATACGGCCGCCTGGGACACTGGTTCTGGGGCTTCGAGCAGCAGCAGGTCGTCCCCGACATCGTCTGTGTCGCCAAGGCCATGGGCAACGGACACCCCCTCGGCGCCGTCATCACGTCTCGAGCGGTCGCGGACCGGTACCGCGACCAGGGCTACTTCTTCTCCTCCACCGGCGGCAGCCCCGTCTCCAGCATTGTGGGGCTCACCGTCCTGAACGCCCTGCGCGACGAGGATCTCCAGGGCAACGCGGCGCGCGTCGGCGAGCATCTGAGAAGCCGCCTCGGAGCACTGGCCGACCGCTACGACATCATCGGCGCCGTCCACGGCTCGGGCCTCTACCTCGGACTCGAACTCGTCCGGGACCGCGCCGGCCTGGAACCCGCCACAGAAGAGACCGCCGAACTCTGCGACCGCATGCTCGACCTCGGCGTGATCGTCCAGCCCACCGGGGACCACCTCAACATCCTCAAGATCAAGCCACCGCTGTGCCTCGACACCGCCGCGGCCGACTTCTTCGCCGCCATGCTCGACCTGGCCCTCGCCCAACTCGGCCACTCCCGCTGACACCACACATCCGCAGGCCGGGTCCCGGCGGCGTGTACGGCATGCGTCCGGGCCGGTGGACGCCCAGATGAAACGTCGCGGGTTCGGTAGGGACTGAACCCGTCGGCGCCGGTCTCACACTCCCGTACAGCAACGACCCCACCGAGGGCGCCAACATCAAGACCTCGGCGTCACGAACGGTGCACATGCAGCCGCCCCCACGGCAATCCGGCCGGAGTGAACAGCGCCACCAGCACGACTACGGCGACACCCTGCACCAGAGCGCTGGGCAGGGTGAACCGGAAGACGCGCTACCTCACGGCCGAACGCCCGATCACCGGGTTCCTGCCGCGTCGCACGCCACGTCGACCGGCCGACCATGGCCCCTGGGCCCAAAGCCGGTCACTGATCGTCGAACCCATCGGCACGGCTCCATCGCAGGGTGGTGTTCCTCTTGAAGACGACCTCACTCCCGTCGTCGGAGACGGAGGCCCGCTCCCAACCGTCGAAATCCTTCGTGACGTTGATGTCCCACTCGGTCAGGCTGTCCACCCCGACGGCCGCGATGGACTCCGCCGGGGGTTCTCCGTCGTTGCAGTAGGGGCCGAAGTCCGCGATCGCCGCGACGGTCCCATGCTTTGCCCGGAGCTCGATGCCCTGGCACGCGTCGGCCTCGGTGCGGTGGATGACCGTCGCTTCGGTCCACGCCTTCGCGCGAGGACTGTAGTGCTGCTCGACGAGCCCTTTGTTCCGCAGGTAGTACATGGCCACCCGGCGACCGTCGTCGAGTTTCGCCTCGGCGTTGTACGGACTGCGACCGCCACTCCAGGGGAGGTCGCTCTTCCGCAGCTCGGAGGTGTACTTCGAGGAATCCGGGGAGGCGCCCCGGGAGGCGTCGTCCGCCGCCGAGTCCGGGTGACCACATGCCACCACCGCCGTCATCACCCACACTGACGCCGAACCCCAGGTCAGTATCCGACTGCCGGGCTTACACATACGTGTCTCCCATCACCTCGCCGCAGCTTAGGCGTTCAGCGGAAGCGGGCAGACCGATCCCCGGGGGCCGTTGCATGATCGCGATCCGTACGGAGCGCCTTACTGGCGGGGAGTTGGGGTGGACATCCCGGTTCGTGCTTGGTCCCGTGCACCTTGGTCGGAGCACATGATCAGACGAAGGCCGCCCCCACCTCTGCTGAACTGCGCACCCCTGCCTCAAGTTCGAGATCGGTTCGAAATTGGGAGGCTGAACTCAGGACTCGCATGGCGGGAGTTCTTGCGCGGACAACAGTCGTCGAATGGTGCCGAGAGCGTTCTTTGGCGCATCGGTGAGCTGATCAACGATGACGCTGCATCCCACCCAGGTGGACCCGCACTCCTCGACCATGCTCCTGACGGCCGCAGCCTGGCTTCCGGTCTCAATCCAGTCATCAACCAGCAGAACGCGGTCATCCGACCCCAGCGAGGATCGCTGGAGGCGCAATGTGTGACGAAGGCGACGGTAGTCGGGAGACGACTGTCGCACGACCTTCTCGCCCGGGAAGAGGCCCTCGCCCTTCCGGATGGGAACGAAGCCGACGCCGAGCTCGACGGCCGCGGCACCGCCCAGAAGGAATCCCCGCGACTCGATCCCGCAGACGGCTGTGATCCGCTCATCACGGAACGGCTCAACGAGACCAGCGACCACTGCGGTCAGTGCCCTGGCATCCCGAAAGATCGCCCACACATCCGCGTGACCACCGATCCACCGGAAGTGTTCAAGGGTCAGGTCACGTGCAGTTGTCGGCATGGGCAGAAGTCTTCCGATCGCCAAGCAACGCAGCAAACCATTAACCTGCTCTTTTCACTTGCCACAGTGCCCGGATCTTGAAAGCAAACGCGAAAGTTCCTTCTGAGCTGGGACGATGAGGCTTGTCCAAGGTCTCTGTCACCACAGCGGGAAGGCACTTTCTGCGTGCACATCGCCGGGTCGCACCCAAAGCTCGTCGTCTCGTCGGACGGGCGCTGGGTGGTCAGCCATGCCGGGTCCCGTCTGCCGGCCGATCTCGCTGATGCCACCGGCCTGACCGTCGCGTTCACCAACGCGCTGCGCCGACTGCGGCCACGCGGCACGGGACACAACCCTGGCAGGATCGCGGTGGGTCTGGCCGTGATGCTCGCCGACGGCGGCGAGGCCATCGCCGAGCTGGCTCTACTGCGCTACCAGGCCGAGGTGTTCGGCCCGGTGGCCTCCACTGCGACTGCCTGGCGGCTACCGGCCGGCATCGACCCCACGGCGCTGGCGGCCATGCGAACGGCCCGAGCGGCAGCGCGGGAGGCCGCCTGACTCCAGGCCGCCGCGACCGGCAGCGGCATTCCCGCCCCCCGCGCGGGCGGACGCGACCTTGCGGGCCTGGTCCTGGACATCGACGCCACACTCGTCACCTGCCACTCCGAGAAGGAGCAGGCGGCGGCCACCTATGAACGCGGCTTCGGCTACCACCCTCTGCTGTGCTTCCCGGACAACACCGGAGAAGCCCTGGCCGGAGTGGTGCGGCCGGGCAACGCCGGGGCCAACACCGCCGCCGACCATATCGCCGTCCTCGAGCAGGCCCTGGCCCAGATCCCCGATGCCCACCGCCACGGCCCCCCATCCTCATCCGCACCGACAGCGCCGGAGGCGCCAAGGCATTCCTGACCCACCTGCGCCGCCTGCGCTCGCGCGGCATCAACACGTTCTTCTCGGTCGGGTATCCCGTCACCGAACCGGTCCGCCGCGCGATCCGCGCCCTGCCCGAGCACGTCTGGCATCCTGCGCCGGAGAAGGAAGGCTCCCTGCGCACCGGCGCGGAGGTCGCCGAGCTGACCGGCCTTGTGGACCTGGACGACTACCCCGAAGGCACGCGGATCAGCGTGCGGCGTGAGCGCCCGCATCCCGGTGCCCAACTGTCCCTGTTCGACCTCGACGAGGGCATGCGCCACCAGGTCTTCCTCACCGACACCCCCTACGGCGAGGGCTCATTGAAGCATCTGGAAGTACGCCACCGGGCGCACGCCCGAGTCGAGGACCGCATCCGCTGCGGCAAGAACACCGGCTTCGGCCGCTTCCCCTCGCGACACTTCACCATCAACACCGCCTGGCTGGAGTTGTCCCTGACCGCCCTCGACCTGCTGGCCCGGATACGCACTCTGCTGCTGGAAGGCGAACTGGCCACCGCCGAGCCGAAGAAGCTCCGCTACCGGCTGCTGCACGCAGCTGGCCGCATCACCCGCGGCGGTCGCCGCCTGCACCTGCGGATCTCCGCAACCTGGCCCTGGCGAAACGAGCTGACCAGCGCGTTCGCACGCCTCACGACCCTGCCACGGCCGGCCACCTGAACCGCGGCACCGCCCCTGACCACCTACGACCCGAGGAACCCTGGAGAACCCGAACCGCGCTTCGGGCCCCAGCCATGCCCACCAGCCACGAGCAACCGAAACCACCGCTTCACCCCGCTCAGACCCGCTCAGTCACTCGAAGCCAAACAGGGCGGGCTAACGACCACCCAGGCATCCGTGAGGCTTCCCTGTGACGGGAATGCGCCGGGTGGCACGCGTGGCGGAGGTGGAACCGGTCCGACCGCCGCCCGGGTACCAAGCCGTCCCGCGCGCCTCAGTCCGCCTTGAGGGCGGTGAGGACGTTCAGCCGGGCCGCCCGGCGGGCGGGCCAGAGTCCCGCCACCACGCCGACCAGTGCGGCGCCCGCGAGGGCCACGGCGATGCGGCCCCAGGGGATGACCATCTCGTACCCCTGGATGCTGTCGGAGGCGAGCCTGCCCGCGGCCCAGCCGAGGAAGATGCCCGCGCCGATGCCCAGAAGGGCCCCGAACAGCGAGATGAGGACGGACTCCAGGTGGATCATCCGCTTGGTCTGCTCGGGCTGCAGCCCCACCGCGCGCAGCATCCCGATCTCACGGGTGCGCTCGAACACGGACATCGCGAGGGTGTTGACGACTCCCAGGACGGCGATCACCACGGCCATGGCCAGCAGCCCGTACAGCATGTTGAGGAGCAGCGTGATGTCCCCGCCACCGGCGGAATCGGCCAGGTCGTCGGTGTTCCGCAGCCGGATGAGCGGGTTCTGGTCGAGGGCGCGCTGCAGGGACCGCCGTACTGTCTCGCTGTCGCCGTCCTTGGTGTGCACCAGGACCGAGATGTCCTCGATCTCCTTGAGATGGGGCTGGAGGGTGGCGAGCGGCATCATGGTGGCCGGGAGGAATTCGTCGTCGTGGTAGATGCCGCCGATCCGCAGGGTGCCCCGGCTGCCGTCGCCATAGACCACCCGAACCCGCTGACCCATGGTCCATCCGTAGAGGTCGGCCGTTGCGGTGTCGATCAGCAGGTTCTTGCCGCCGCTCGCGCCCAGTGCCGCGAGCGACCCCGATGCGAAGCTCGGGTCGAGGAGGTCGCCGATGCTCCGGGCGTCCACACCGGTCAGGTTCACCTCGTCGCCTCCGATCCGGACGGCGCTCTGGCGCTGCGGGCTCGAGGAGGTCACGGCCGTGGACTTCGCCAGGGTGTCATGGACCGACGCGGGCAGGTGGTCGCCTCTCCTCGACGAGATCTCGAAGTCGGCCGTGACGGTGTTCTCGGCCCGCTGGTGCAGCGATGTCGTGGCGGACACCGCGACCACCGTGAGGCCGGTGACCATGGACAGCCCGATCATCAGGGCCGAGGCCGTGGAAGCGGTGCGCCGGGGATTGCGCCGGGCGTTGCGCGCGGCCAGCGTGCCCGGGACACCGAAGCGGCGCAGGAGGGGCCCCGCCAGGGCGATGGCCGGGCCGGAGAGCGCCGGGGTCACCACGATGATGCCGATGAGCAGCAGGGCGGACGGGAAGAGGACGATGGTGCGGCCCTGCTCGCCGCTGGACGCCGTGAACACCACGCCGAGCACACCGATCACGATCAGGACGACACCGATGGCGTTGCGCCTGCGGAGGCTGCGGACCGGCGGGGGTGTGTGGAGCGCGGACATGGCGGCCACGGGAGGCACGGCGGCGGCGCGGCGGGCCGGCAGGTAGGCGGCGAGCATGGTGACGACGACACCCACCACGAACGAGACCAGCACGGTGCCCGGAGCGACGACCAACGGCCCGTCGGGGAAGCCGGATCCGGTGGACGCGAACAGTTGCCGCATGCTCATGGCCACGCCGATACCGAGGAGGAACCCCGCGGCCCCTGCGCACAGCCCCAGCAGGGCGGCCTCGATGAGGACGGAACGGGTCACCTGGCGGCGTTCGGCGCCGACGGCCCGCATCAGGGCCACCTCCTGCGAACGCTGGGTGACCAGCATGGTGAAGGTGTTGCCGATGACGAAGATGCCGACGAACAGGGCGATGGCCGCGAAGACGAGCAGTACCTGGCTGAGCCCATCCGCCCCCTCGGCGGCCTCGGCCCGCTGCTGCTCGCGCAGCTGCGCTCCCGTGCTGATCTCGGAGCCCTTGGGCAGCAGGTCGCGCGCCTCGGCCGCGAGTCGCTGCTCGGATGCGCCGCGCTCCGCCTCGAGAAGGAAACCGTCGTACTGACCCGGCTTCAGCAACAGTTTCTGCGCGGTGGCGTCGTCGAAGAACACCGCGGTGCCGCCGGAGCCGGAGGCGCTGTCGGTGCGGACGATGCCGACGAGTTTCTTGTGCAGCACCGGTCCGTCGATGGCCAGCCGAACGGTGTCGCCCACCTTGTAGCCGCCCTGGTCGGCGGTGCTGGTGTCCACCAGCACCTCGTCGGGCCCGGTGGGGGCGCGTCCGGTGGTCAGCGGGTGGCGGTCGTCCTTGCCGTCGGCCTGGGGGAAGTAGTTGCCCGCCATGGCCACGTTGTCCTCGCCGAGAGGGTGGCCGTCCTTCGCGGCCACGGCGGCGAACCCTTCGACGGAGCCGGTCACGGACGCCACTCCGGGCAGCCGTTGCAGGCGCCGTAGCGTGTCCTCCCCCACGGTTCCGGGCTCGCCGGATTTCTCGTCGAACGGCGGTGTGGCCTGGACCGAGACATTGCGCAATGTGGTGAGGTAGCGCTCCTTGTAGGCGTTGCTGACGGTGTCGGTGAAGACCAGAGTGCCCACGACGAAGGCGACGCCGAGCAGAACGGCGAGCATGGTCATCAGCAGGCGGGCTTTGTGCGCGAGGACGTTGCGCAGTGCGGTGCGGAACACGGGCGGCCTTCCGGGGGGTGCCGGGTGAGGGGTGCTCGGGGAGCGGGACGCGCGTCAGGCGCGGGGCGCAGGCGCGTCAGGCGTGGTGAGCGGACGTCAGGCGTGGCGTGGGCGTCAGACCTGGTGCGCGGGTGTCAGGCGTCCCATGCGCTCCAGGACGGCCTCGGCGGTGGGCGCGTGGAGTTCGTCGACGATGCGCCCGTCGGCGAGGAAGACAACGCGGTCCGCGTAGGAGGCGGCGGCGGGGTCGTGGGTGACCATGACGACGGTCTGGCCCAGCGCACTCGTGGAGCCGCGCAGGAACTCGAGGATCTCGGCCCCGCTGCGGGAGTCCAGGTTGCCGGTGGGCTCGTCGGCGAAGACGATGTCGGGCCGCCCGGCCAGCGCGCGGGCGACGGCGACGCGCTGCTGCTGGCCGCCGGAGAGCTGACCGGGCCGGTGGTCGAGCCGGTCGGCCAGGCCGACGGTCTGGATGATGCTCTCCAGCCAGGCCCGTTCCGGCTTGCGGCCCGCGATGTCCATGGGGAGGGTGATGTTCTCCACGGCGCTCAGGGTGGGCAGCAGGTTGAACGCCTGGAAGACGAAGCCGATGCGGTCGCGGCGCAGGCGGGTGAGCTGACGGTCGTTCAGGGAGCCGATCTCCGTGTCGCCGAGGCGGACCGACCCGAAGGACAGCGAGTCGAGACCGGCCATGCAGTGCATCAGGGTGGACTTCCCCGATCCGGAGGGACCCATGATCGCGGTGAACTGGCTCCGGACGAAGCCGACCGTGACCGCGTCGAGGGCCACCACACGGGTGTCTCCCGTGCCGTACACCTTCGTCAGGTCGGTGGCGTGGGCCGCGTAGCTCTCCGGGGCGGAAGGGGGCAGGTATGCGTGCATGCCGATCCTCGGTGGACGCTCGATGGATTGCCCCTCGTGGCAGAGGGTGTCGCCGCTGATGGCGACCTCCATGAGCCTCCCGCTCGGCCACCCGCCGGCGGATCCCCCGATCGTCCGGCACCGCATCCCCCGATCGGGGGAGATCGCCGCGGGACCGCCATTCCGGCGCGACCGCAATGACGGCCGGACCGCTGTTCCGGCCCGACCTCGATGACCGCCGGACCGCTGCTGTTCCGGCCGGACTGGTCTTACGGCGCGATCGCTATTCGGCACGCCCCGAACGGAAGGCCCAGGCCGCGACCTCGACCCTGTTGCGCAGGCCCAGCTTCGCCTGGACCGACCCCAGATGCGTCTTGACGGTGCTGGGCGCGATGTACAACTCGGCGGCGATCTCCGGGTTGGTCAGTCCGCGGGCGATGCCCTGGATGACGTCCTCCTCGCGGTCGGTCAGCGGTTCGGCCGGCTCGGATGCGCCGCGTCGCCGCGCCTTGGTGAAGTGCTGCAGCAGACGGAGGGTGATCTGCGGGGCGACCATGGCGTCCCCGCGGACGGCCGCCCGGACGGCCTCGGTCAGCAGCGCCGGACCGGCGTCCTTGAGGAGGAAGCCCGACGCTCCGTT
Organism: Streptomyces europaeiscabiei; assembly: GCF_001550375.1. Lineage (GTDB taxonomy): Bacteria > Actinomycetota > Actinomycetes > Streptomycetales > Streptomycetaceae > Streptomyces > Streptomyces europaeiscabiei. The sequence continues at coordinate 17,503 of NZ_LRTR01000926.1, forward strand.
CGACAGCGCCGTATACACGTATTCGTCGAGGTCGAAGGTGGTGACCACGACCACCTTCGGTGCTCCGGGATGACCGCCGCCGGCCAGTCGGCGGGTGACCTCCAGACCGTCGGGCGGAGGCATCCGAATGTCCACGAGACACACGTCCGGCCTCGTCTCGCGTGCCAGCGACAGGGCCGAGGCGCCGTCGGCGGCCTCGGCCACCACCTCCATGTCGGACTCGGCCGACAGCACCATGCGGAACCCGGCCCGCACCAGATACTGATCGTCCGCGACCAGGATGCGTATGGTCATGCCGTCCTGCCCTCCCGTAGCGGCAACCCGGATCGTACGGCGTGCCGTCCGCGTGCACGGGCGTTCCGTGAAGCCTCGTCGGGGTGCAGCGGTACGGAGGCGTGGACACGCCACCCGCCTTCGGGTCGGCGCCCCGCCTCGAAGGCGCCGCCGAGCAGCTCGATCCGCTCCCGCATGCCCATGATGCCGAAGCCGCCGCCGAGCCGCCCGAGGCTGCCGCGGTGTCCGGACGGAGAGCCTTGCCCGTCGTCCTCGACGACCAGTTCGGCGTGGCGTGCCGCGACCCGGGCGGACACGTCCACCGTCCGCGCTCCGCGCGCATAGCGCTGGGCGTTGGTCAGGGCTTCCTGCAGGACGCGGCTCAGCCCGCCGGTGATTTCCGCGGGGACGTCCTTGGGCAGCTCCTGTCCGAGGTCCAGCCGGATCGGCAGTCCCGTCGCTCGTGCCTCGTCCACGATGCGGGTCAGCACCTCGCCGAGGTTCTCCGGATGCCGCGGGGTCTCGTCACCGCGCATCGAACCGACCAGACGCCGCATCGACGTCAGCGCCTCGCCGCCCGCGTGCTCGACGGCCTGGAGCATCTCGTTCAGCATCCGCGGGTCGGGGGTGCCCCGGCCGGTGACATGGCGCACGGCCTGGAGCTGCACCACGATCGCGGTCACCTGATGGGCCACGGTGTCGTGCAGGTCACGGGCGAGGGCAAGCCGTTCCTCCTGCCGGACCAGTTGTCCGGTGCGTTCCTGTTGGACGTCGTAGAGGCGCAGCACCAGGCCGCAGACGAAGGCCAGGGCCAGTTCCAGCACGGTGCTGTCGGAGAAGTCGCCGGGATCCGAGTCCCGCAGCACCGGGACGGAGAACACGCTGATGCCCAGGGCCGCCACGACCACCGGGGCCCACCGGGGCGTGCAGCGGCGCACCGCCACGGCGAGGAGGACCAGCAGGCCCATGAGTTCGCTGCCGCTGCTCTCGCTGGTCACCATGTTCACCGGCAGCAAGTGGTAGGCCACCGTGGCCGCGAAGGTGCCGGCGCAGGCCACCAGCGCGGCCCGCGGGACCCATCGGGTATCGCGCACCGCGGCCAGCACGGCCATCGCTCCTGCCAGGGCTCCGGAGCAGACCGGCACCCAGTCCCCGACGAAGGCCTCCATGTCGAAGGTCGGGTCGAAGACGATCCGCTCCCGCATGTCCTCATAGACGGAGAAGAGGAACAACAGCGCCAGCGCCGAGATCAGGATCCGCCCCGGCCAACTTCGGTAACCGGCACGCCGACCGGAGGACACAGCTATTCGCACCCGCGCCACCCTACGCACCTACGACGCCGATCGCCGCCCGCCTCCCCCGCGCGTGGGTCGGTGGGCATGGGCGCGGGCCTGGCGTCGCGCACCCGCTTCGGCATCCAGTACAAGCGGTCCGGCGGATCCGCCCGGCGGCTCCGTGGGGTGTCCGGGGCGGGGGATCGCCGGTGTCCTGACGCCGGGCGGCGAGGGCGAGGACCACGACGACGCCGGTTGCCGCGATCGCCGCGGTGAGGAGGGCTGTGCAGTGCGTGGGCGCATGGAGACCGGCCTGTTGGAACTGGGCCTGGTTCACGGTCCTTCGGGCCTCGGCTTCTCCCAAGGCCTTGAACGCGATCTCCGACCGGCGCAGGGAGTCGATGGCCACCTGCGCCGCCAACACCACGTCGTCGCACGCCGGTTCACGGATTGCCTCGGCCTCTCCTGGGCAGGGACCGGGACCTGGTGTCGATGACGATGCCGTCGGTGGTGGCCGCGGTTGGGTTCGCCTTGGTACGGACGTGCGTCTCCCGCCCGAGGTTGTCACCGTCCGCCGGTTGCGGACGGGTTGCGCGCCAATATCGCGAGGACTGAGCCACCGTAATCGGACGGGGCTTCCGCTCATGGGCGAAGCTCGAGGAGGACCTCCGCGATCTGCTCGGCCGCCCACTGCGCGCGGGTCGGGGCGAGTCGGCCGTAGCCGATGACCAGGGCCGGCGGGTGGCGCCGGATGGCGTATCCAGAGAGGGCCGCGGTGGCGATGCCACGGCCTGCGAGGTGTTCGGCGACCGTTTCGTCGTGGAGCCCAGGAGGCAAGGGGACCAGCAAGTGCAGGCCTGCGGCGATGCCGTGGACCGGGCCGCAGTCGCGGATGACAGCGTGGCTCCCCAGCGCGGTCACGAGGGCGTCACGGCGGGCCCTGTAAGCCTTGCGCACACGCCGTAGGTGTCTGTCGTAGCCGCCGGTGTCGGCCAGCCTGGCGAAGGTGAGCTGGTCCAGGGTGCTTGGGCCGGCGGCTGCGGTATCGAGGGCGTCAAGCAGCGGTTGGCGCAGTGCCGGCGGTGGGACCATCCAGCCCAGACGCACTCCGGGATGCAGGGTCTTGCTGACCGAGCCCAGGTAGACCACGCGGCTACGGTCGAGGCCGGCCAACGCGCCAATGGGTCTGCGGTCGTAGCGGAACTCCGCGTCATAGTCGCCCTCGATGATCACGGAGGTGTGCTGCTTGGCCCAGGCGAGCAAAGCCAGTCGCCGCGTGGGGGACAGAGCCGTGCCTGTGGGGAACTGGTGGGTCGGCGCGCACAGCACGGCCTGGGAGCCGGATTGGTGCAGCGCCTCGACGTCGAGGCCCTCGGCGTCCACGGCGACCGGCTCGGTGGGCAGGCCGACGGCGGCCGCGACCCGGTGCAGACGGGGCCAGCCGGGATCCTCGACGGCCAAGTGCGGCACCCCGCGTGCGGCCAGGACTCGCGCCACCAGCGACACTCCATGGGAGGTACCGCAGGTGATGAGTATCTCGTCAGCCTCGACGGTCAGTCCGCGTACCCGGCTCAGATAGGCAGCGAGGACCTCCTGCAACCGCCGCGCTCCTGCCGCCGGCGGGAAGACCGATGGTTCCCAGTCGGCGGTGGTGAGGACGTGCTGCAGGGACCGGATCCACGCAGGCGAGGGGAATGCGGCCACGTCCGGCGCGCCCGGCCGAAGGTCGGCCACCACCGGCAGCGGGGCAGAGGCTCGCCGGATTGTTGGTGTCCGCTCCGGGTGGCGCATGGCGGGATGGGTCGTGACGCGGGTGCCGGAGCCCTGCCGCGTCTGCAGTTGGCCCTCGGCGGCGAGTTGCGTGTACGCCTCGTTGACGACCCACCGGGAGCAGCCGAGTTCGGCGGCCAGCGCGCGGCTCGGGGGTAGCAGGTGGCCCGGTGCCAGGCGGCCCTCCACGATTGCGGTCCTGATCCCACTCGTCAAGCGCTCATTGAGCGACCCACCGTCCTCGGGCAACTCGATGAGGAGGCCGGTAGCAAGATTGGTTCGGTGAAAGCCCATAAAAATGGACTGTATAGCCGGACCACTCTTCTTTAGCGTGGTTCCTATGCAGCTGGTGGCAACAAGCCGCCGCGCCACGAACAGGAACACCCTCCCTGATGACGGACATCGAATCTCACGCATTGACAGTCGTCGCCCAGCTGCGAGCCAAGTCCGGCAAGGAGCAGGCTCTGCGCCAGGCGCTCACAGCGCTCGTGGCGCCTACCTCGCGTGAGCCAGGCTGTGTCACCTACAACCTGCACGTCGATGTGGACGACCCCGCCTCGTTCTGCTTCTACGAAATCTGGCGCAGCCCCGCCGAACACGCTGCCAACCTTCAGACCGCCCACCTACAGGACTTCGCAGCCCGGATGGACGATCTCCTCGACGGCGAGCTCCGCGTCAGCCTTCTACGCCACATCGCCTGAATCTGCTGAATCTGCTCACTCAACAAGCCCGATGCCACATGGTCGACTCGATCGGCGGCCATCCTCGCCCTGTCCTGAACGCAGCCCGGGCAGGGCTGTGGCGTCTCGCTTGACGTTCGGTTCGTGACAATCCGTCGGCTCGGTGGGTCCGGGGATTTTGTCGACAGCGAGGAAGGCGCGGACCGGGACGACCAGGGTGTCACCGGAGCCACGTGTCTCTACGCGATCTACGACCCCACATCCGGGAAATGTTCCCTGGCCCGGTCCGGGCATTCTGAACCGGCCCTGGTCCATCCCGACGGGACCGTGGAGTACCTCGACGTGCCGGGATCACCGCCGCTCGGCCTGGGCGGCGGGGAACCCTTCGAGACCGCCCAACTCACCCTGCCCGAGGGTTCCCGGCTGATCCTTTACACCGACGGCCTGATCGAGGACCGCGAACAGGGCATCGGCACCGGCCTCACAGCCCTACGCGACGCGCTGTCGCGCTCGGCCGGACCTCGCAGAAGACCTGCCAGGACGTCCTCGACGCCCTGCTTCCGGCCCGTGCCGGCGATGATGTCGCCCTGCTCGTCGCCAGTACGCGCCTGCGCAACCCCGCGCAGGTCGCCGACTGGGACGTGCCGGGCGACCCCGCGGTCGTGGCCGGAAGCAGGGCCGACGTCACCCGGCGGCTGGAGTCCTGGGGACTGGCAGAGCTGGTCTTCTCCACCGGGTTGATCATCAGCGAGTTGGTCACCAACGCCATCCGCTACGGCACCGAGCCGAGACGGCTGCGCGTGCTGCACGACCAGGACAGCCCGATCTGCGAGGTCGCCGACGGCAGCAGCACGTCACCACACCTGCGCCGGGCGGCGACCACGGACGAGGGCGGGCGGGGCTGTTCCTCGTCGCCCGGTGTTCTCACAGCGATGGGGCACGCGCCACATGGCCCGAGGCAAGGTCATCTGGACCGAACAGCCCACCCAGGGCCCGGCGCCCGACTCCGGCGACATCTCGGCCGAGGCCCTGCTGGACCAGTGGGAACGCAGCCTGGTGCTCCAAGGACGCGGCTTCGCGTTTGCCCCGCGCCGAGTCACCCCGCCGCACTCAGCCGATCGCCACACCTCGGGGTAGTGCGAGTGCGGCGACCAGCCTGCTCACCCTTTCGCGCGCGCGGCCACTCTCCCGCTCGCGCGCCCCCTGGTCGTTCCCGCATTTCATGGACCTGGGCAATGACAATGGCGTCCGAGGCTCTCCCTCTCCCCCACGCCACTGGAGACAACCATGCCCACGCCAACGCCCACGCCCATGCTGGCCATCAAAGGGACGTATCGAATCATCAGCACCCGGCCGGACGGCGACACCGTCTCCTTCCTGCCCCAGGATCCGGGCTTCTGGTGCGACGTCCCCGGCAGGAACCGGGTCAAGCGCAACAGCCGCGGCGGCGGCACGGTCCGGATGGACGCCATCGACGCGCTGGAGACCCACTACGAGGGAGTTGGCCCCGATGAGGTACACCAGCCACTGAACCTCGGAGCGCGCGCAGCCCGTGACGAGCTGCTGTCCTGGCTGGGCTTCCACAACATCCTCATGGACGAGAGGGAGAAGGTCACCGCCTCGACCCCGGAGACCGTGCCCGGCTTCGTCCTCGCGAGCGGTGCCGACATCTTCGGCCGCTGTATCGCTCTGGTCGGCCGCGGCGACCTGCCGCCGGGCGTCAAGAACGGCAAGCGCACCATCGTGACCGCCGACCACCTGCGCCAGACCGCCAACCACCGACTGCTCGAACTCGGCCTGGTCTATCCGACCTTCTACAGCAAACTCCCCGACGAACTGCGCGAGGACATGGCCGAGACCACGCGACGGGCACGCGCCGCCAAGGCCCCCAATAGCGTGTGGGCCAAGGACGTGACGTTCGAGGACGGCGCCAAGATCAAGGACCTCACTTCCATCACCGCGCACCAGGTGATCCTGCCGAAGCTGTTCCGCCGACTCGCGGACTACATCCGCCTCTTCGGCCCGTCCCTGACCTGCTTCCCCGCCTATCTGGCCGGCGAATACGAAGAGTTCCGCCTTGCCGGGCAGGAAGGCTCCGTCCATGGGCTGCAGCACGTCATCGAGATCATCGACAACACCATCAGGATGACCCGGCCGATCGAGGACATCACCATCGTCGAGAAGTGACGTCCGCGGGCGTCAGGTGGCGGTGGGCCAGGTCCGCAGCAGAGCGGCGATCTTCCCGGCGGTGCAGGCGGGGTCGAGGAGCAGGTCCTTGAGGGCGACGGCGTCTTCGCGGGCGGGCTTGACGTGGACCCCCGCGGCTTCGAGGTACATGACGCCGCAGGCGGCGGCGACAGCCATGTTGGAGCGCTCCAGCCAGCGGCAGCGGCCCAGCGTGTGCACCAGGGCGGCGGCTTTGGCGTAGGGGCCGTCGTAGACGGACTGCTCGAACAGTGCGGCGCGATGGCGGGCGACCGCCGAGACGGGAACGCCGTAGTCGTCCGGGGCGGGATCGTCCGCCCCGGCAGCCTCGGCGACCTGGAGGATCCACGGAACGTCGATGTGCAGATCCATCAGGCCGCGCGCACTCCCCGGGCGGTCTGCTGGGCGTCCTCGGCCTCGTCGAAGACCGTCTGGTGTTCGGCCAGGAAGCGGGCGGCCGCGTCCACCGCACGGGCGCGCAGGCCGCTGGCATCGTCCTGCACCAGCCGGGCAAGGTAGTCCCCGATGCTCAGCCCCAGGTCCGCGGCTCGCCGCTTCGCGAGTTCGGCAACGTCCTCATCCACGCGCGCGCCCAACTGTGTCTTCGCCATACCAGCATGGTAACAGCTGTTACCGAGGCGACGGGGGCATCCGCCGCGAAACCAGCGGCCTCAGCCGTCGGCGGGGCAGCAACCAGGCGTACGCGCTCGAACGGGGAGGCCGGGAACATGCCTGACGCGCGCGCGGACCGCGGCGTACGGGGCGTCCTCCTGATGCCGGGCCGCACAACGCTGAACATCACCGCGGACCCGGCCGCCACGGCCCAGCCGGCAGCGAGTCCCTCACCGGTCCGGTCACAGGCCTTCCTCCTGCACACCGACGACGGCGCGGCACCGACGGCGTACGCCTCGGGTGACCCGTCGACCTGGACGCCCACGCCGAGGCGCCACCGCGCGTCGAATACGAGCTCGCGCTGCTCGGGCAGCAGTTGGGCACGGTGCCGGGCGCGATGGCGCAGTGGGGCGAGACCGTCCATGCCCCCACCTGCATGCGTCCGCCGCCGCCATCTTGGAGGACGCCGAACCTGCTGGGCGCCAGCGCTGCCCCACGGGCCGACGCCGGCTCCATGGTCTTCGGCACGCCGACCCGCCCAACGGACAGCCGACGCCCTGCCCGACAACAGGGGCTCCACCCTCCCGCCTACCTCCCCACACCCCGGTCGTGCCCGCCCCGGCGCACCGCCTTCGGACCTCACCGCCGGCGCAGCGTCCGCCCGGGTCGCCATCGTCCTGGCCAGGTCTTCACCCTCGCTCTCAGGGTCGCCCTCCACTCACGGATGGAGGCCCCACCCGGGGACAGCCCAGGGCCGAACCCCTTCGCTCGCAGGAGGTCCGGGCTCCTGTCGCGTGGTGCGCTGGACGATGGCGATCGACGGACGTACGGCGGTGACGGCATGGGGCGGCGATGCCCCGCAGACGTTCGGCGTGCTCACGTAGCCGTTCACTGATCGGCTGCGGCACGTGCGTGGCCTGTGTGGCGAGGGCGTCGGCGCGGTCCCGCAGCTCTGCGGCGTGGTGGTCGGTGCGGACGATGCGCCGCAGCGGAGCACGTAGTGATCAAGTCGTGGCGCCCTGCACGTCGCCGAGCCGGGCGCACCGCTGCCCCAACGGCCTCTGGGAGCAACCGGTCCACATAACGGCCGCAGGGTCGCGCGCGCCGCTGCCCCGCCCGGGTCTTGCCAAGGCCATCCGGCCGCGCACCCCCTTCCGGCCGGAATTCGTATCGCCCTTGAGCCATACGGGAGGCACCAGTAAAGATCAACCTGCCGGCCTGCCGGAATTCCGATCAAGAAAAGATACCGGGCAAACACCAGGCCGGCCCGGCCACCCCCGGACAGCCGGAGATCGATTCCGCGCGATAAGTTATTCGCCAGCCCATTGATTCGAGCATGTCCTGATCAATACTTATCGCCCCTATATTCTTCTGCTTCAGTAGAACGCGTTGTGTCCCGCACCTATCGAGGAGGCCACATGGCCGAAGTCAGGAAGGTCATCCGACCTGCGGTCACCGCGTCGTCGCGGCCCTGCGCGTTCGTCTCACCGGACAAGGGCAACGCGCCGACCATCACGCCCGTCCGCAAGCAGGCGGAGGTCGACACCGCCCCTGCCGAGCAGCGGAAAGAGTCCGCCTCCGCCTAGCCGCCGAGGCTGATCGAGGCTCGTCCGCCAGGCCGGGCCCCGGGCCGCCGCGCGGACCGAACCCCAGGACGGGGTCGGTCCGCGTCCCAGGGGCAGCACGCCCGAAATCCCCTCCGCCGACGCCGTGCCGCGCGCCCGCCGCACTCCGCAGCCGGGCCGTGGAACATGGCCGCGCCACGCACCGTACCGAAAGCCGTGAGACGCAGGGAGAAGTCTTCAGCATGCAGAATTCGGTGTACCAGTCCTCGCGTTATGTCCGCACCCTGCGTACCGCGGGCGACCGGGATTTCACGTCTTTCGGAGGACACCTCAATTCTTTTGAGGACGACGACCGGACCATGGCCTTCCATTCGCTGTATGGAAATGCGCGGCTCATCGACAGGGACGTGATCGAACTCCTGAGGGACGCCTCGCAGGGCCTCAGCGTGGACCGGCTGCGGGAGCGGATCGACGACGATGCGCTGCGGGACCTCGTGGAAGCGCGGTTCCTCGTCGAGGCGGGCCACGACGAGGCCCAGGAGATCGACAGCCTGCTGGAGAACCGCCAGGACGTGCTGGGCACCGGGGTGTTCCACTCCTCCATCCAGCTCGTGCTCACCAACGCCTGCAACTTCTCCTGCCAAGGCTGCTTCGCGTACAACTTCGACGGCGGTGTGGAGGAGCGCAACACGTCCGGCGAGTCCGTGAAGCCCGGCCCTGTGCTCGTGGAGTTGCGCCGCTCCCGGGAGGACGGTTCCGGTCCGGCCCGCCAGGACTCGGGGCCCACGCTGGCGAGCGGCGACTGGAACCACGGCTCGGACACCGGCCGCAACCCCTCGATGCACATGTCGCGCGAGGTGGCCGAGAAGACGATCAAGGAGGCCATCGCGCTGCGCAAGGCCAACGGCGGCGGCCATCTGACCGTGTCCTTCTTCGGCGGCGAGCCCACGCTGGCCCGGGGGACGATCCTGCACGTGTTGCGCACGTTCGGCGACAGCCACAACGGGGTCACCCTGTCCTACGACCTGACAAGCAACGGCTCCCGCATCGATGACGAGCTACTGGCGGCACTCGCCGAGCACCGGGTCGACACCACGGTCTCCATCGACTACCTGGTGCCGGAGACCGGCGAGTTCCGCGGCGGACAGCAACAGCGCACCCCGTGGCCGGTGGTCCGCAAGGCGATCCTCGACATGAAGGCCGCAGGCGTCCCGGTCAGCATCACCACGGTCCTCTCCCAGTACACCTGGGAGAAATGGGGCAACCCGCTGATCGACTTCGTCGCCGAGGCGGGTCTGGACTCCCTGGATGTCATCGTCTCCTTCCAGGCCAGGGAGTTCTTCCAGCAGCACAGCCCGCACGACGTGGCGCAGCGGCTGCTGGCCGCGGTCGACTACGGGCGCGAGCGCGGGGTACAGCTCAGCGGCTACTGGTACCAGACCTTCCAGATGATCATCGACGAGGCCAAGTGGGCTCAGCAGGCCGACTACAAGACGTGTCCGGCGGTCGGCCGACAGCTCTCCATCGAACCCAACGGCAGTGTCTTCGCCTGCAAGGCCACCGCCCGCGTGCTGGGCACCATCGACGACTGGCAGGGCATCTTCGCCTCCCCCGCCTACCAGGACTACGGCATGCGCGCCTACACCAACGGACCGGGCTGCCAAGGCTGCGAGCTGCAGGGCACCTGCTCGGGCGGTTCGGCCGGCGCGCTGGAGGAGGAGAACGGCTCGATCCAGGTGATGTCGTCCGGCTACTGCGCCTACATGCGCGAGGTGGTGCAGGGCCTCCTGGAGCGGCACCACGTGCAGAGCCTCGCCGCGCTGTCGTGAGCGGGTCCCGCAGATGTCCCCGGCGTCCCGCCCACGGCGGGACACCGGTCCACGGGTCCCCCGCAGCCGGCTGAGGAATAGGTGACTGGTTCCATGGCAACGATCGGAATGCACTTCGGCCACGACGCGGGCGCCGCCCTGACCGACACGGACGGCTACCTCGTCATCGAGGCGGAACGCCGGCTGCGGCTGCGCCACGTGTGCGGGGGGAACGGCGGCTTCCCGCAGGCTGCGGCCGGTTGGCTGACGGAGCTGCGGGAGCGGGCGGCGAGCCCGGTGACCCGGGTCGCGGTGGCCGACTGGTACACCCCGGTGTGCCAGGTCCTGCCTCCGGCGCTCGTCGAGCTGGTCAACGAGGACGCGCGCTGGACGGCCACGGGTGGGATCGGGCTCGCCGACGCGGTGACCCGGGTGATCAAGCCGGTGGACTGGCCGCTCGCCGAAGGGCTCGGCGACATCACGCTCGTCGCCGTACGCCACCACTACGCACACGCCGCGCTCGCGTACTACGGCTCCGGCGCCCGCAAAGCCCTTGTGCTGGCCCTCGACGGGACCGGCAACTACGCCGAGTGCGGCATGGTCTGCCTCGGCGACGGCGACCAGCTCACCCCGGTGATGTCGTTCACCAACCGCGGCGGCCCGCGCTTCGGCCTGGTCTACGAGGCGCTGGCCCGGCGGGTGCACGGCAGCCAGTTCGACACCGGCAAGCTGCTCGGCCTGGCGGCGACCGGCGAGAGCGACGACGCCCTGCTGCCGGTGCTGCGCGCCATGCTGGTCCCGCAGTCCACCCGCCGCGCCTCGCCCGACCTGTTCGAGGAGCTGGACGAGGACCGGCTGAACGGGTCGGCGCTGCGCTACGCAGACACCTGGTGGGAGTACGACCCGGTCAGCGGCGGCTATCTGGACGTGGGCCTGGCCGACTCCTCGGACGACGACGTCGTGCACAGCTTCGGGTCCGTCTTCCCCGATGAGATCCGCACCCCGGACGGCCGTACGACCGTGGTGGGGACCTCGCCCGACGAGCGGATCTGCAGGGATCTCGCCGCCACCCTGCAGTCCGCCGTGGAGCGGGACCTCACCCGGCTGGCGACCGGCCTCAGCCAGCGCTTCCCGAGCTACTCCACGCTCTGCTACGCGGGCGGTTGCGCACTCAACATCACCGCCAACAGCCGCCTCGCCGAGTCCGGGCAGTTCACCCGGGTGTCCATCCCGACCTGTTGCGACGACTCGGGCATCGCGCTGGGCGCGGCCCTGGCCGTCGCTGAGCCGTCCGACCGTCCAGCCCTGGCGGGCCGCTCGGGGTGGGCGCGGCTGGCTTATGCCGGGCCGCCGTTGGAGGGGCTGGACGAG
>NZ_LRTR01000927.1 GCF_001550375.1 Streptomyces europaeiscabiei
CGCCTTCAGTGCCTCGGCGACCTCGTTCACGGCCGCCTCGACACCGGCGATCACCACCGACCGCGGCCCGTTCACCGCCGCAACCGACACCAACGACGCGTCCAGCAGCGGGGCGACCTCGTCCTCGGCCGCCTCCACCGCCACCATCACCCCGCCCGACGGCAGTTCCTGCATCAACCGGCCACGCGCGGTGACCAAGACGCACGCATCCTCCAGCGACAACACCCCCGCCACATGCGCGGCAGCGATCTCACCGATCGAATGACCCACCACGAAGTCCGCACGTACCCCGAAGGACTCCACCAGCCGGAACAGAGCGACCTCGATCGCGAACAGCGCCGGCTGCGCCCACTCGGTGCGGTTCAACCGCTCCGCGTCATCACCGAGAACCACATCCCGCAGCCCCGAACCCACCTGCGCGCACACCTCGTCGAAGGCATCCGCGAAAACGGGGAACGCCTCGTACAACTCCCGGCCCATCCCGGGCCGCTGCGCACCCTGCCCGGAGAACAGGAACGCCGTCCGGCCCTCGCCCGCGATCCCGCTCACGACATGAGGGGTCGGCTCGCCGTCCGCCAACGCGGCCAGCGCGGAGACGAGTTCAGCACGGTCACGGCCCCGGACGACGGCCCGGTGCTCGAACGCGGTGCGCGTGGTGGCGAGCGCCGAGGCGATCTCCATGGGGTCGGCCTCGGGCGCGGACCTTACGACGTCCAGCAGGCGGGCGGCCTGGGAACGCAGAGCGTGAGCACCTCGACCGGACAGAACCCACGGGATCACCGGCAGCCCGGCGGGCTCTGTCGGCTCTGTCGGCTCTGTCGGCTCAACGCTCTCGGCAGGCGCCTCTTCGAGGATGACGTGGGCGTTGGTGCCGCTCAGACCGAACGACGACACACCCGCACGACGCGCACGCTCC
>NZ_LRTR01000928.1 GCF_001550375.1 Streptomyces europaeiscabiei
GCCGGACCGGCGGCGCAGGACCGCCGGGGCCGTCTCGCGCAGCCCGAGGGACAGCAGGACGACGACCACCGCGCCCGCCCCGGAGATGTACATGGCGGCCTGCAGGCCCCAGGTGTCCGACGCCCACCCGGCGATCACCGGGGCGAGGAAGCCGCCCGCGAGTTCACCGATGCCCATGACCAGTCCCAGCGCGGTGGCGAGCGCGCCGCGGGGCACCGTCTCGGCGGGGATCGTCGCCATGAACAGGGTGAAGCAGCCCAGGCCCGTGTACGTGAGGAGGACGAGCACGCCGAGCAGCAGCGGGCTGCCCACGTACATCACGGCCAGCGGGCAGATGGCGGCGACGGCGGTGAACGCGATCAGGGTGGCCTTCCGTCCGAACCGGTCCGAGACGGCCGGGGTGAGGAAGCCCCAGATGACCCAGGCGACTCCGAAGCAGGTCATGACCGTGCTCATCGTGCCCGTCGAGAAACCCTTCACCGTGGTGAGGTACACCGGGGTGAAGGTGATGATGACGAAGAACCAGGTCATGTAGGCGCAGGAGATCAGCACGCACAGGACGATGTTGCGGTGCCCGAGGATCTCGCGGATCGTCGGTTTCCGGCCGGCCGCATCGGCCTCGTCGCCCGGTGCGGCCTTCGCGGCCGCCACGACGCCACCGGGCGGCACCTCCTTCACGGACCGCCAGATCCACAGGGCGAGCAGCAGGCCCGGGACGATGGTCACGAGGAACGCGGTGCGCCAGTGGTAGTGCTCCGCGACCCACACGACCACCAGGGGGCACAGGATCCCGCCGAGCAGGCCGGCCGAGGAACCCTGGAGCAGTCCCATGTTCAGCCCGCGCCGGTGCTCCTGGGACGCCTCGACCATCAGGGACTGCGCCGACGGCAGCACGGCACCCTCGGCCATTCCCATCAGGGCTCGCGCCACCAGCAGCGCCGCGAATCCCACTACCAGGCCGCCCACCGCCGAGAAGGCGGAGAACAGCAGCACGGCGGCGATGATGACGGGCTTGCGTCTGCCCAGGCGGTCCACCAGCCGGCCCGAGAACATGCCCGACAGCGCCCAGGCCAGGGCCAGCATGCCGGAGAGGGTGCCCAGTGCCGTGTTGGACAGGTGGAAGTCCTCGTTGATGAACGGGACGAGGAAGAGCAGGGCCTGCCGGTCGAAGAAGACGAAGCCGAAGGTGAGGAAGAGGATGAAGAGCAGTTTGTTCTCGTAGCGGCGCGCCGTGCGGTCCGTGCCACGGTCGGAGCCGGGCAGGGGAGTCGGGTCGAGCATCATTGCCTCGCTTGCGGGCTTGAGTGGTGTCCCTGAATGGCACGGGCGGCCGGACTCGTGGGGGAGTCGAGGGCAAGAGCGGCTGCCGGACGGTCGCCGCGCCCCTCAGCGCCGCCGGAGCGGCCTGCGGCGCTGTCTTCGTGCGCCGGGGCGCCCGTGCCGGAAGACCGCCGACCGGCGACTGGACGAAAGACGCACGGTCACGGGCGGAATTCCTGTCGGAAGGGTGCGCCCGGCGGAGCCGACGAGCTTGCCGTGGTGTGCACGGGTTCTTGTGAAGCCGGGCATGGCTGCCACGCCCGGCCGACTACACGTACCCGGTGGTACGCGCCTGCCGAGGGCTCACCCCGTATGCCGCCTTGAAGGTGTGGCTGAACTGGGCCGGGTCGGGATAGCCCCACCGGCTGCCCACGGCGCCGACCGGCAGATGGGCGAGCGCGGGGTCGGTGAGGTCGCGTCGGCATTGGGTGAGCCGCCGCTCCCGGATCCAGCCGGAGACGGTATGCCCCTGCTCGGCAAGGAGCTTGTACAGGTAGCGGCGGGAGATGTGGTGGGCGGCCGCGACCCGGTCCGGGCCCAGTTCGGGGTCGGCCAGCCGCTGCTCCATGTACGTGAAGATGCGCTGGCGGAGCACCTCCCGCCCGTCGGCCTCCAGACTGTGGGACGCGCGGCTGTGCTGTGCGAGCAGGGTGCCGACCAGGTCGACGGCGCTGTCGGCGACCTGGGGGGTGCCCAGGCACTCCAGCTCCCGCACCTGGTTGGCGAGGCCGCGCAGGAAGGGCTGGACCACCGGGCCGAGCCCTTCACGGCAGGAAATGGCGGTCGCGTTCAGGCGTGCCAGTTCCTGATCGCTCAGCCGGAGCAGGGCGCGGGGGAACATCAGCACGAGCATGCGGTACGGCAGATCGAAGTCGAGGCTGTACGGCCGACGCGTGTCGTACACAGCCAGCTCACCGGGGGCGAGCTCGGTTTGACGGTCTGCCTGGGCCAGTCGGCAGCGGCCCGCCAGTTGAAGGCTCACTTTGACGAAGTCGGGCTGGTCGGCCGCGATGTGCCGGGGAGTGTGGATGACCCCGTGCGGCTGTGCGGTCACGACGGACACCTGAACGGCGCCGAGGTGTGCGGTGTGCAGAGAGGCGTGGAAGTCGCGGGCCTCGCCCGGCAGAGCCTCCAACGGTACGAAGCTCCGTCGGACGGTCTCCCGCCAGAACTCGAAGCGCCCGGCGGACGTGTCGTTCCGTGGCGTCGTCATTGACGGCATGGTGGTCTCCTCAGCGGCTCGGGGGCCCCGCGGCTCGGGGCCCCCGGGTGACTCAGCCGAGTCCGTCCGCGCCGACCTGCACGGCGGACTCGTCGAGCAGGGCGTCGGAGACGGGTTGCGGCCGTCCGTTCAGGTCGAGGACCGGCGTGGCCTCCTTGTACCAGGACTCGATGACCGCGTTGCCCCAGAAGTCCCGGCGGCGGTCGTCCTTGACGTTCCAGCGATATGTCTCGTGGTCGGGGTCGCCGGTGTAGTAGTCGCTGGTGTAGATCTCGACCCGGTGGCCGTCGCAGTCGCGCAGGTAGAGGTAGAAGGCGTTGGAGACGCCGTGCCGGCCGGGACCGCGCTCGATGTGGTGTTCCTTGCGCAGGGCGCCGAAGATGTCGGCGCTGCGCAGGACCTGGTGGGATTCGTGGGTGGCCACCCCGAGGTGGTGCAGGCGTGGCCCGGCGCCGCCGGTGAAGGCGACGTCGTGGACGGTCTGCTTGCGGTACATCCAGGCCGCGTACAGCTCGTGTTCGTCGCCCTCGATGGTCTCCGAGCAGCCGAAGCCGAGGGACTGGTAGTGGGCGTAGGCGGCCGGGATGTCTGGAGTGCAGATGTTGAAGTGGTCCAGGCGGGCGATCTCGGCGCCGCGGCGGAGGTCGTAGCGCTGGATGAGGCGTTCGGCGCGGTCGATCTCGTGGAAGAACTCGACGGGGAAGCCCAGGGGGTCGATGACGCGGACGGCGTCGCCGATGCCGTGGGTGCCCTCGCCCTTCTTCACCCGCTTGACCGGGCGGCCGAGTTCGGCGAAGAACTTCTCCGCCTTGTCGACGTCCTCCGGGGTGCGGACCCGGTAGGAGAGGTGGTCCAGGGCGGCGATGTCGCCCTTGCGCAGCACCAGGGAGTGGTGGGTCAGTTCGTCGGTGCCGCGCAGGTACAGGGACCGGGCGTCCTCGTACTGGACGTGGAAGCCGAGCATGTCGACCCAGAACCAGCGGGCCGCGCCGAGGTCGGTGACGGCGAGCTGGGCATAGGCGGAGCGGATGACGTCAGGTGCCGGGGTGTTCATGAAGCGGCTCCGAAACGGGGCGTGTGGACGTCACCGAGGGCGACGTGGACGATCTTCGATTCGGTGTAGAAGTCGATGGAGTGCGCGCCGCCCTCGCGGCCGACGCCGGAGGCCTTGACCCCGCCGAAGGGGGTGCGCAGGTCGCGGACGTTGTGGGAGTTGATCCAGATCATTCCCGAGTCGACGGCATGGGCGATGCGGTGGCCGCGCTTGAGGTTCGAGGTCCAGATGTAGGCGGCGAGACCGAACGGGGTGGCGTTGGCCAGCTCGATCGCCTCGGCCTCGTCGTCGAACGGAGCGACGGCGACGACGGGGCCGAAGATCTCCTCCTGGAAGATGCGGGCGTCGCGTTCGACGTCGGCGAAGACGGTGGGCTGGAGGTAGTTGCCGTCCGGCAGGTGGTCGGGGCGGGTGCCGCCCGCGACGAGGCGGGCCTCCTTCTTGCCGATCTCGACGTAGTTCAGGACCCGCGCGTAGTGCTCCGGGTGGACCAGTGCGCCGACCTCCGTGGCGGGGTCGGCGGGCAGCCCGACGCGGACGTTCGCCGCCCGTTCGGCCAGTCGCCGGGTGAACTCCTCGTACAACGGGCGCTCGACGAGGACCCGTGAACCGGCCGTGCAGCGCTCGCCGTTGAGGGAGAACACCCCGAACACGACCGAGTCGAGGGCGGCTTCCACATCGGCGTCGGCGAACACGACGGCCGGTGACTTGCCTCCCAGCTCCATGGAGGTGGTCTTCAGGTGCTGGGCGGACGAGCGGATGATGTGCCGGCCGGTGTCGGTCGACCCGGTGAAGGAGATCAGCGGCACGTCCGGATGGTCGACGAGTGCCTGGCCCGCCTCCTCGCCGATGCCGTGCACGATGTTCACCACCCCCGCAGGGACGCCGGCCTCGGCGAAGATCTCCGGCCACAGGGACGCGGACAGCGGGGTCCACTCGGCGGGCTTGAGGATCAGCGTGCATCCGGAGGCCAGGGCGGGGGCCAGCTTCCAGCTCTCCAGCATGAAGGGGGTGTTCCAGGGCGTGATCAGCCCGGCGACCCCGACCGGCCGGCGTACGACGTAGGAGAACTGTTCCTCGCCCTGCCGGAACGCCTCCTCGCCGAGCGCGACGATCACGTCCGCGAAATAGCGGAAGTTCTCCGCCGCCCGCCGGGCCTGCCCCTTCGCCTGGGTGATCGGCAGTCCGGAGTCGTAGGACTCGAAGGCGGCGAGCCGGTCGTGGCGGGCCTCGACGGCGTCGGCGATGCGGTACAGGGTGTTCGCGCGGGTCCGGTTGGACAGACCGGCCCACTGGGGGAACGCGGCGCCCGCCGCGGACACCGCGCGGTCGACGTCGCCCGCCGCACCGCGCGCGGCCTGCGTGTAGGGGGCGTTGGACACCGGATCGGAGACGTCGAACGTCCGCCCGTCGACGGAGTCGACGAGGTCACCGCCGATCCAGTGCCGGATGACCGAAGGCAGGTTCTCAGGGGTCACTTCTCGGTTCCGATCTGTGCGGTGAGGTCGCCGCCCTCCGCGAGCAGCGCGCGGATCTTGGACAGACCCTGCTCGGTGGGGGAGACCAGCGGCGGGCGGACGAAGTCCGAGGCGATGCGGCCCTGTTGGGCGAGCACCCACTTGGCGGGGGCGGGGTTGGTCTCGACGAACAGCAGGTCGACCAGCGGGTGCAGCCGGTAGTGCAGGTCACGCGCGGCGTCGAAGTCGCCCGCCTCCCACAGCTCGTACATCCGTGCCACGGCGGTCGGGGCCAGATTGGACACGGCCGACACGAACCCGGCACCGCCCAGCGCCAGCAGCGGCAGACACAGCAGCTCGATGCCCGACCACACCAGCAGTGAACGCCCGCACGCGTGCAGCACACGCGAGAAGTGCTCGAAGTCCTTCGTCGTCTCCTTGACCCCGACGAAGTTGTCGAAGTCGGAGAACAGCCGCTTCACCGTCTCCGGGTCGATGTCCACGGCGGTGCGGGAGGGCACGTTGTAGGCGACGATCGGCAGGTCGGGGAACTCCCGGGCCACCGTCGCGTACCACTGGTAGAGCGCCTCCTGCGTGGGGCGCGCGTAGTACGGCGTGATCACGAGAGCCGCGTCCGCACCCAACTCCCGGGCGGCAGCGGTGAGTTCGAGGGTCTCGTCGAGCTTGTGGGAACCGGTGCCGGGCAGGAACGGCACCCGGTCGCCGATCTCCGCCACCGCTGTACGCATGGCCGCGATCCGCTCGGCGACGCTCTGCGCGCTCGGCTCGCCGGTCGAACCGCCCAGCGAGATGCCGTGCGAGCCGGACTCGATCTGGAAGCGGATCAGGTCGCGCAGGCTGTCGTGGTCGACGGCGCCCGCCGCGGTGAACGGTGTGACGACCGGGGCGATGGACCCCCGGATACCCGACGGGTCGCTGCGGAACTTCATTGTGTCTCTCCCTTGCACCAGTTCTGGTAGGCGTCCCGCCAGGCCGGCCCCAGCGGATACAGGCCTTCGACGCTCTCGCCCGCCGCGACCCGCTCGGTGATGAAGCGCTCTTGGCGCTCCTGCTCCCGGCAGTCGACGATCAGTTCCTCGACGAGGTCCGGCGGGACGACGATCACGCCGTCGGAGTCCCCGACGATCAGGTCCCCGGGCTGGACCAGGGCGCCGCCGCAGGCGATCGGCACACCGGTGTCCCACGGGACGTGCCGGCGGCCGAGGACCGAGGGGTGGGTGCCGGCCGCGTACACCGGCAGGCCGAGGTCCGCGATGGCGGCGGCGTCGCGCACGGCACCGTCGGTGACGACGCCGGCCGCCCCGCGCTTGAGGGCCCTCAGCGCGAGGATGTCGCCGAGTGTGCCCGCGGTCGCGTCGCGGCGGGCGTCCATCACCAGGACATGACCGGGGCGCACCTCTTCGATCGCCCGCTTCTGGGCGTTCATGCCGGTGCCGTACCGCTTGAACAGGTCTTCGCGCAGCGGCAGATAGCGCAGCGTGTGGGCGACCCCCACCATCGCCCCGCCGTCGGATCCGACCGGTCGTACGCCGTCGACGGACATGTGCGGCAGGCCGCGTGCGCGCAGCTGGGCGCTGAGCGTGGCCACGGCGACCGAGCGCAGTCCGTCCGCGAGGCGCGGGTCGAGCAGCGGCTCCGGCAGGTAGGCCGAGCCGTAAGCCGACTCGCGCTCGGCCTGATCGCTCCTGGGCATGGCCCCGTAGGGGGCGAGCGGGTCGCCGTCGGCGATCGGGTTGCGCAGCCGCCCGGTGGACAGCTCCCCGCACGTGACCTCGACCTCGACGAGGTCACCGGGGCGGACGACCGAAGCGCCGGCCGGCGTACCGGTGAGGATCACGTCCCCGGGCTCCAGGGTGACCAGCCGGGACAGGTCCGCGACCAGCTGCCCGAAGGGAAACAGCAGCGTGTCCGTCGTGTCGTCCTGCACCAGCTCGCCGTTGACCCAGGTGCTCAGCCGCAGCCCGGCCGGGTCGACCTCGCGGGCGTCCAGCAGCCGTGGCCCCAGGGGCGTGAACCCGTCGGCGCCCTTGGAGCGGAGGTTGGAGCCCCGGTCGGCGTACCGCAGGTCGTACACGCCCGCGTCGTTTGCGGCCGTCACCCAGCGGACGTACGACCAGCCGTCCTCCGGTGCCACGCGCTGGGCACGCGAGCCGATGACGAGGGCGATCTCCCCCTCGAACCCGAGGAGTTCACAGCCCGCCGGCCGGACGATCGCTTCCCTGGTGCCCGCCAGTGACGACGGCGGCTTGAGGAAGTAGGACGGCTGGGCGGGGACACGGCCCCGTTCCTTGGCTCGGCTGGGGTAGTTGAGGTGAACGGCGATGATCTTCGATGGGGGATTCCCCAGCGGGTGCGTCATCAGGAACGCTCCAGGCTGTGCTGATTCAAGAAGTCCTGCACCTTGGCCTTGTACGGCTCGCGGTCGTAGGACTTCACGTACGCGCCGGCCATGCGGACCGGGTCGCCGAAGAAGTAGTACTCGTACAGCGCCTGGCGGCTGGAGAACGCGGAGATGCAGGTGTCCCACACGAGCCGGAACAGCCTGACGCGCTCGGGGCCGGTCAGGGTCGCGGACTGCAGGTACGCCTCGATGTCCTCGGCGGCCGGGCCGTTGATGTCGAGCTCGGTCGGGGTGGCCATCAGGCCGGAGGCACCGAGCTTGCGCAGGATCTGCGGGAAGCGCTGGTAGAGCTTGGGGTAGAGGTTGCGGGCCGCGTTGAGCGGGGCGAAGGCCGGGGTGAGCACGCCGTACTCGTTGACCTGGGCGTCGGCCTCGGCGGCGCGCAGGAAGGCGCGGAGCATCTCCAGCGTGGTGATGATCTCGGCGATGTCCTCCTGCACGTGCTGGAACTGCTCGATGCCGATGGCCTCGGTGAGCAGCGTCACCAGGCCGAGGATGTACTCGGTCTTGGCGGTGGTGCGGGTGACGACCTGGTGGGTCATGTGCACCACGGACGAGGTCTGCGAGTAGAAGCCGTTGCACAGTTCGGCGTCGCCGATGGCGAAACACCGCTCGTAGGGCACGTGCACGTCGTCGAAGACGACCACGCAGTCCGACTCCTCGAAGCGCGAGCCGAGAGGGTGGTCGTGGTGCGGCCGGTCGTAGTCGAGGGGCTCGCGGGCGACGTAGCGCAGACCGGGGGCGTCGTTGGGGATGGCGAAGGCGTACGAGTACGGCCTGTCCTCGGGGGTGCCGCGCAGCACGGTCGAGGGGAACACGAGCATCTCGTCGGCGAAGGGTGCGATGGTGGCGAGCATGCGCGCGCCCCGGATCACGATGCCGTTGTCGTCCTCCTTCACGATCCGCGCGGCGAGCTTGCCGCCCGCCTGCTGGGTGCCCGCGACGGAGCGGTTGACCTGCGGCGGGATCAGCGTGTGCGTGCACAGAAGGTCCTCCTCGCGGACCTTCTCGTAGTAGCGCAGGACGTTCTCGCCGAAGGCCGGGTTGGCCTGGGCGAACCAGTCGGCGGCCGAGGCGAGCGCCATCAGCGAGCTGTTCATGTAGTCGCCGGTGCGGCCCAGCATGCCGTTGCTGTGGTCGGCCCACACCTTGAACGCCTTGCGCCGCTTGACCAGGTCCTCAGGGGTCTTCGGGGTGAGGAAGGAGGTGCCGACCGGCTCGCCGGACGTGGGCGAGGTGTAGGTCAGGACGTCCTTGTGCTCGGCGGAGTGCTGGAGGTCGTACAACTCGGCGTAGGTACGCACCACGTTGCGGAAGGCCGGGTGGTCCTGGATTCCGCCGGTGACGGTCTCGCCCTGGATGTGGACGGTGGGGCGGGAGGCGGAGAGTCGCTCGAGGTATTCCTTGCCGGTGCGTGCGGCCATGTTCGTGCTCCTGAGATGTGGGTGGTCCGGGAGAGGGCAGGTCAGATGAGGTGTTCGATGCCGTCGGTGGCCTCGGCCGCGGTACCGAATCGGCTCCAGGCGTAGGTGAGCGCGTCGCCGTCGCGGTGGCCGAGGTCGGTGACGCGGCCGAGGACGAGGGTGTGGTCGCCGCCGTCGTAGGCGCGCCAGGGCTCGCACTCGACCCAGGCGAGAGGATGGGCGAGGCGCGGGACGCGGGCGTCGGCCACCCAGCGGGGCTCGGCCGCACCCTGGACACCGGCGAACTGCCGGGCCACCGACTCCTGCTCGGCACCGAGGATGTTCACGCAGAACGGCCGGTCGAGCAGCTGGTCGTGACAGCGGGCCCGTCGGGCCACGCTGATCAGCACCAGCGGTGGCTCGGCCGAGACGCAGGTGAAGGAGTTCATGGTGGCGCCGCGCGGTCCGTCGTCTCCTTCGTACGTCACGACGGTGACACCGGTGGCGAAGCGGGACATGCAGGCGCGCAGGGCGCCGGGGCTCGGGGGAGCGAGGGCTTCGGGCATGGGTGACTCCCTGGGCAAGGCAAGGCAAGGCCCGGCCGGGCATCGAGGGGATACGCGGCCGTGATCCGACTGGTGTCGCGAGGGGGTGAATGGGGATGTAAGCGGACCAAAGCATGTAATCAATGCTTTGATTAATTCGGGACCGTACCCCCGGGAACCTGGCTTGGGAACCCCCGACGGCGAAGTTTCTGCTGCTCGCCGGGAACCTTGCGAAGGCGGCAGCCGACACATCCTTGTGACACAGCGGACCAGGCGGCAGGCGGCAGGCGGACGCCGACGCAGGGAGAGCCGTGAGCGGACGGACCGCCGGCGGGGCCTACGGCCTAGACTCCGGATGTGCCCCAGGACCAGCCGGACAACGAACAACTGCACTTCTGGTCGTTCATCGACCACGCGATCTCGCACACCACCCGGGACCTTCCGGACCTGGACCCGCTCGCCATGCGGCTGGTGCTCACCCTCCACCGCGCCGCGAACATGCTGGTCTACGATCTGGAATCCACTGTCCATCGACCACGCGGGTGGTCCTGGGCCGGCTTCCGGGTGCTCTTCGCGGTCTGGCTGACCGGGACGGTCGAGGCCAAGAAGGTTGCCGAGCTGTCCGGGATGAGCCGTGCCGCCGTCTCCGCGTTGGTCGCCACACTGGAGCGGGACGGCCTCCTCTCCAAGGAGCGCGCCCCGCACGACAAGCGTGCCGTTCACCTCGCCCTGACCGCGCAGGGCCGGGAAGCGATCAGTGAGGCCTTCCGCGAGCACAACGCGCGTGAGCAGGAGTGGGCGGGCTCTCTGAGCAGGGAGGAACAGGAAACGTTGATCGCCCTGCTCGAAAAGCTGACAGCGCACTCAGTGCACTTCGAAGCGCGTCATCGCGCGTGAAGCAGCCGCCGAATGGATCACCGCACGACATCGCCGCCGGCCAGGAACCACCAACCCCCACCTGCCGGCCGGCCGGCAGTCCGCCATGTACGTCGGCCACCCGCCGATCAGCACCAGCATGTTCGACCACGCTTCCTGCGGGTCGCATCGGTCCACGACCGTGCCCGTGCGAGCCGGTCGAGTTCGTCGACGATCTTCTGTGCCTCACGGCTGATCTTCAGTAGTCCGGGATCTGGGGTCGCTTTCCAGATCCGTTCCGGCACCGGGAAGAGTTCGAGTTGAGTGCGCAGGGAGGCGCCCGCCCTCTCCCCTCGCCGACGCGTAACGTGAAGCAGCATGAAGATCCCCGTCACCGCTGCACGTTTCACCGCATGATGTCGCAAAGTGCTGTCATCAGCTGGACAATAAGCCTCTGACCTGCGAGGGAACGGACCCGCATGAAGATCCTCATCAGCGCCGACATGGAGGGCGCCACCGGTGTCACCTGGCCGGCCGACGTGCTGCCGGGGACACCGCAGTGGGAGCGGTGTCGTTCGATGTTCACCTCGGATGTGAACGCCGCCGTGCTCGGCTTCTTCCACGGCGGGGCCGACGAGGTGCTGATCAACGAGGCGCACTGGACGATGCGCAATCTGCTGCTGGAGGAGCTGGACGAGCGCGCGCAGATGTTGACCGGGCGGCACAAGGCGCTGTCCATGGTGGAAGGCGTGCAGCACGGGGACGTGGACGGGATCGCGTTCGTGGGCTACCACGCGGGCGCGGGGATGGAGGGCGTTCTCGCCCACACCTACCTCGCCAACTCGATCACCGGGGTGTGGGTGAACGACGAGCGGGCCAGCGAGGGGCTGCTCAACTCGCATGTCGTGGCCGAGTACGGGGTACCGGTGGTGCTGGTGACTGGCGACGACGTGGCTTGCGAGGACGCCCTGGGGTACGCGCCCGAGGCGCTCAAAGTGGCGGTCAAGGACCATGTGTCGCGGTACGCGGCGGTGTGCCGCACGCCGGCGAGGACGGCCGCCGACATCCGCGCGGCGGCGAAGGAGGCGGCCGCGCTCGCGGTGCGTCACGAACCGGTCAGGGGCGGGCCGTTCACCGTGGCGCTGGAGTTCGACGCCGAGCACCTGGCGATGGCCGCGACCGTCGTGCCGGGCGTGGCCCGTACCGGTGAACGCAAGGTCGCGTACACCAGCCCGACCATGTACGAGGGAATCCGCACCTTCAAGGCGGTCACCACGATCGTCTCGGCCGCGGTGGAGGAGACTTATGGCTGAGTCCGCGAAGCCCGAGAGGACTGCGAAGCCCGAGAGGACTGCGGAGCCCGAGAGGACTGCGGAGCCCGAGAGGACTGCCGGGCGCGTGACGGGCCGGGCACAGGCCGGGATCATGGAGCAGCAGGCACTGGACGAGGTCGTCCGTTTCACCTCCGACCTCATCCGTCTCGACACCACCAACCGCGGTGGCGGGGACTGCCGGGAGCGGCCCGCCGCCGAGTACGCAGCCGCGCTGCTGGCCGAGGCGGGCCTGGAGCCGACGCTGCTTGAGCGCACCGAGGGCCGTACGAACGTCGTGGCGCGGATCGAGGGCACCGACCCGTCGGCGGACGCGCTGCTCGTGCACGGCCATCTGGACGTGGTGCCCGCACAGGCGGCGGACTGGAGCGTGCACCCGTTCTCCGGGGAGGTCCGCGACGGTGTGGTGTGGGGCCGGGGCGCGGTCGACATGAAGAACATGGACGCGATGATCCTCGCGGTCGCCCGGCACTGGGCGCGCACGGGCGTACGGCCCCGCAGGGACGTCGTGATCGCGTTCACCGCCGACGAGGAGGCGAGTGCCGAGGACGGTTCCGGGTTCCTCGCCGACCAGCACCCGGGGCTCTTCGAGGGCTGCACCGAGGGCATCAGCGAGTCGGGGGCGTTCACCTTCCACGACGGCGCGGGCCGACAGATCTACCCGATCGCGGCAGGGGAGCGCGGCACCGGCTGGCTGAAGCTCACCGCGCACGGCCGGGCCGGCCACGGCTCCAAGGTGAACCGGGCCAACGCGGTGACCCGGCTGGCGGCGGCGATCGCCCGGATCGGCGCGCACGAGTGGCCGCTCCGGCTCACCCCGACCGTCCGCGCGGCCCTCACCGAACTCGCCGCGCTGTACGGCGTCGAGGCCGACCTCGACGACCAGGGCGGCGTCGACCGGCTGCTCGACAAGCTCGGTCCGGCCGCCGCCCTGGTCGAGGCGACCGTGCGCAACAGCGCCAACCCGACCATGCTGGACGCCGGTTACAAGATCAATGTGATTCCGGGGGAGGCCGCCGCCCGCGTGGACGGGCGGTACCTGCCCGGAGGCGAGGACGAGTTCCGGGAAACCCTCGACCGGCTCACCGGGCCCGATGTGGAGTGGGAGTTCGAGCACCGGGAGGTGGCCCTCCAGGCGCCGGTGGACTCGGTGACGTACGCGCGGATGCGGGCCGCCGTGGAGGAGTTCGCGCCCGAGGGACACGTGGTGCCGTACTGCATGCCGGGCGGCACGGACGCCAAGCAGTTCTCGCGCCTCGGCATCACCGGCTACGGCTTCTCGCCGCTGAAGCTCCCGGAGGGCTTCGACTACGCGGCGCTCTTCCACGGGGTCGACGAGCGCGTCCCCGTGGAGGCGCTCCACTTCGGCGTCCGCGTTCTCGACCGCTTCCTGCGGACGGCCTGAGCGATGGCACACGGGGGACCAAGGGAAATGGGGGACAAGGTGCAGACCCTGGCGTACGGTTCGTGGCCCTCGCCGATCGGGGCGGCGCTCGCCGCCGCGCACGACGGGCATCCCGAGTTCGTGGGCTTCGTCGGCGACGAGGTGTGGTGGACCGAGCCCCGGCCCACCGAGGGCGGCCGGCGCACCCTGGTGCGGCGCACGGCCGACGGCACGGAGGAGTCGGTGCTGCCGGCCCCGTGGAACGTGCGCAGCCGGGTCATGGAGTACGGCGGCCAGCCCTGGGCCGGCGTCATGCGGGACACCGGCCCCCTCGTGGTCTTCGTGAACCATGCCGACCAGCGTCTCTACCGGTACGAACCGGGTGGCGCCCCCGTCCCGCTCACTCCGGTGTCGTCCCTGGGCGGCGGCCTGCGCTGGGTGGACCCGCAGCCCCATCCGGAGCGCGACGAGGTGTGGTGCGTCCTGGAGGAGTTCACCGGGGACGGGCCCACCGACGTACGGCGGGTCGTCGCCGCGGTGCCGCTGGACGGCTCGGCGGCAGAGGACCGGGACGCCGTACGCGACCTCACCGACGACAGCCGGCGGTTCGTCACCGGCCCTCGCCTCTCGCCCGACGGCCGCCGCGCCGCGTGGCTGGCCTGGGACCATCCGCTCATGCCGTGGGACGGCACGTCGCTGCTCGTCGCCGAGGTGACCGAGGACGGCCTGCTGGGCGAGGCCCGGACCGTCGCGGGCGGCCCGGAGGAGTCGGTCGCCCAGGTCGAGTGGGCCGCCGACGGTACCCTCGTCCACTCCAGCGACACCACCGGCTACTGGAACCTCTACCGCCTCGACCCCGACGGCGGTGACCGTACGGCTCTCTGCGCCCGGGAGGAGGAGTTCGGCGGGCCGCTGTGGAAGGTCGGCCAGCGCTGGTTCGCGCTGCTGGACGACGGGCTCGCCGCCGTGGTGCACGGGCGGGGCGCCACCGCGCTCGGCATCCTCGACCTGGACACCGGCCAGGTCGTCGACGTGGACGGACCGTGGACCGAGTTCGCCCCCTCCCTCGCCGTGCACGACGGCCGGGTCGTCGGCATCGGGGCCAGTCCGCGCAGCGCGTACGAGGTGGTCGAGCTGGACGCGGCCACCGGCGACACCCGCGTGATCGGCGCCGCGCACGACGACCCGGTCGACCCCGCCCACTATCCCGAACCCCAGATCCGCTCCTTCCTCGGCCCCGCCGGACGCGAGATCCACGCGCACATCTACCCGCCGCACCACCCCGGCTGCGTCGCCTTCAGCACCGAGCTGCCGCCGTACGTCGTCTGGGCGCACGGCGGGCCCACCAGCCGGGCGCCCCTGGTCCTCGACCTGGCGATCGCCTACTTCACCTCACGCGGCATCGGGGTCGCCGAGGTCAACTACGGGGGGTCCACCGGGTACGGGCGGGAGTACCGCAACCGGCTGCGCGAGCAGTGGGGTGTCGTGGACGTCGAGGACTGCGCGGCGGTGGCCCTCGCCCTCGCCGACGAGGGCACCGCCGACCGGACCAGGCTCGCCATCAGGGGCGGCAGCGCGGGTGGCTGGACCGCCGCCGTGTCCCTCACCACGACCGACGTCTACGCCTGCGGAACCATTTTGTATCCCGTCCTCGACCTCACGAACTGGGGGGCGGGGGACACGCACGACTTCGAGTCCCAGTACCTGGAGAGCCTGGTGGGGCCGCTGGCACAGGAGCCGATGCGGTATGTGGAGCGTTCGCCCACCGAGCACGCCGACCGGATCACCGCGCCCTTCCTGCTGCTCCAGGGCCTCGACGACGTGATCTGCCGGCCCGCGCAGTGCGACCGTTTCCTGGCCAGGATGGAGGAGCGGCGGGTGCCGCACGCGTACATCGCCTTCGAGGGGGAGGGACACGGCTTCCGCCGGGCGGAGACGACGGTGCGCGTCCTGGAGGCGGAGCTGTCGCTGTACGCGCAGGTCTTCGGGTTGAATCCTCCAGGAATCCCTACTCTGGAGCTCACCAAGTGACACCACTGACCAGACCCGCCCGTCTCACCCCCGGTGCCCGTGTGGCCGTCGTCGCGCCCAGCGGCCCGGTGGTCGAGGAGCGGCTCGGTGCCGGGCTGGACATTCTGCGCGGCTGGGACCTCGACCCCGTCGTCGCACCGCACACACTCGACCGGCACCCGCAGTTCCCCTACCTCGCGGGCTCGGACGCCGACCGCGCCGCCGACTTCCAGGCCGCCTGGTGCGACCCGTCCGTGTCCGCCGTGCTGTGTGCCCGCGGCGGCTACGGCGTCCAGCGCATGGTCGACCTGCTCGACTGGGACGCCATTCGCGCGGCGGGCCCCAAGACACTCGTCGGGTTCAGCGACATCACCGCACTTCACGAGGCGTTCGCCACCCGCGCCGGACTGGTCACCCTGCACGGACCCATGGCAGCGGGCGTCGACTTCGTCAAGAACACCCGGGCCCAGGACCACCTGCGCGCCACCCTGTTCGCCCCCGAGACGGTCCGCACGATCCGGGCCGCCGAAGGAAGCACCGCCCTGATACCCGGCCGCGCCCGGGGCGTCCTCCTCGGCGGCTGCCTCTGTCTGCTCGCCGCCGAACTCGGCAACCCCCACGCCCGCCCCTCCGCCCGGGGCGCCCTCCTCTGCCTGGAGGACGTCGGCGAGGAGACCTATCGCCTGGACCGCTACCTCACCCAGCTCCTGCGCGCGGGTTGGCTCGACGGCGTGGCCGGCGTCGTCCTCGGCTCGTGGGCGGAATGCGACCCGTACGAGAAGGTGCGGGCGCTGCTCGTGGACCGGATCGGCGGGGTCGGGGTACCGGTGGTGGAGGAGTTCGGATTCGGGCACGGGGAGGGGGCGCTGACCATCCCGTTCGGGGTGATGGCGGAGCTGGACACCGAGGCGGGGACGTTGACGCTGGACGAGCCGGCGCTGACCTGACAGCCCTCCGCCGGAGCAAGGCGGGGCAATCTTGGGCAACCCGGGGAGCCTCCCATCAGGCGCGTCCCGGCGGCTCGCGTCATCCTGGAGGTATGAGCCCGAAGACAACGGAACGGGTCGGGACGCACAGGCGGAAGCGATGGGGTGATCTGCTGACGCCCGGCAGGGTCGTCGTGGGTGTACTCGCGGTGCTCGCGCTCGTCTTCATCTTCCAGAACACCCAGAACACCGAGATCCGGCTGCTGGTCACCGAGGTCACCATGCCACTGTGGATGGCGCTGCTGGGGACGGCCCTGGTCGGGGCGTTGTGCGGGGCGTTCTTCATGAGACGGCGCAGGTGATGCCTGCGCCGTGATGCCTGCGTTGTGGCCCGTGCGTTGTGGCCCGTGTGCTGGGGCCCGTGCGCCGTGACGCCTGCGCCGTGACGCCTGCGCCGTGACGCCTGCGCCGTGACGCCTGCGCCGACGTACCGTGGCGGGGTGTCCGAGAATGTTCGTCACCTCATCGAAGGCCCCCGCGTCGGGATACGGCACTTCACGCCCGACGACGGATCCGAGTTCACCGCGCGGGTGCGGGAAAGCAGGGATCTGCACCATCCGTGGCTGTTCCCGCCGGCCACGCCCGCCGCGTACGCCGCGTACGCGGGGCGGCTCATCGAGGATCCGACGAAGGCCGGATTCCTGGTGTGTGAGCGCGACGGCGGGGCGATCGCCGGGTTCGTCAACATCAACAACATCGTGGAGGGCGGCTTCCAGAGCGGCGCCCTCGGCTACGGGGCCTTCGCGCATGCCGCCGGGCGGGGGCTGATGGGCGAAGGGCTCGGACTGGTCGTCGAATACGCGTTCAATTTCATGGGGCTGCACCGGCTGGAGATCAATGTGCAGCCCCAGAACGCCGCCTCCATCGCGCTCGCCCAACGGTGCGGGTTCCGGCTGGAGGGGTTCTCGCCGGACTTCCTGTTCATCGACGGGGCGTGGCGGGACCACCAGCGGTGGGCGCTCACCGCGGAGATGAAACGCCGGGAGGACTGGCGGTCCGGGGGGTCCTAGGCGTGTGGGCGCGGCGGCGTCGTGGGCGGGAGCCCGGCGGAACGGGCCATTCACGCCCCGGCTGTCCTCACGTCGCGCAGGATGGGATCCATGCGGAACATCGTCGTCGTGGACGCCCCCTCGAACCTCGGCCTGCGGCCGCCCGCCCCGGGGACCGTGCCCGGTTGCCACAAGCTCGCCGGCGCGCTGCGGGAGCAGGGCATCGTGCGGCGGCTCGGGGCGCTGGAGGGCGGGGTCGTGGTGCCGCCGCGCTACGACCGCGGGGGCTGGCAGGAGGGCGACGGTGTCTTCAACGCCGCCGCGATCGCCTCGTACACGCGCAGGCTCGCCGACCGGATCGAGCGGCATGTCAGGGCCGGTGAGCTGCCCGTCGTCCTCGGCGGGGACTGTTCGATCCAGCTCGGCGCGTCGCTGGCGCTGCGGCGGATGGGGCGGTACGGGCTGGTCGCGATCGACGCGTCCGCCGACTTCCGTCATCCGGGGAACTCCGACCGGGTCGGGGCGGCCGGCGGCGAGGAACTGGCGCTCGCCACCGGGCGCGGTCAGGCGGACCTGACGGATCTCGAAGGGCTGGGTCCCTATCTGCGCGACGAGGACGTACGGCTCTTCGGCATCCGGGACGAGTTCGAGGACGACCGCAGCGAGCTGGCGGCGCTGAAGATCCCGGTCGTGACGGTCGGTGATCTGCGCACCTGGGGTGCGGACGATCTCGCCCGGGCCACCGCGCAGAGCTTCGAGACGCCCGAACCGGAAGGCTTCTGGGTGCACCTGGACGCCGACGTCCTCGACCCGTCCGTCATGCCCGCCGTCGACAGCCCCGACCCGGACGGACTCCTCCCCGACGAACTGACCGCGCTGCTGGGCCCGTTGGTTCGCTCACCGCACTGCGTCGGTCTCAACATCACCATCTACGACCCCGATCTGGACCCCGAGGGCACGGCGGGCGCACTGCTCACGGACATCGTCGTGAACGCCTTCGCCGGCGCGACCGCGACGGGGTGATCGGCCGCCGCCGGGTCGCGCCACCGGTCCCGTGTCCCGGGGATCATCCCGCCGCTCTGCGGTCCGCGTACTCGTAGACCGAACCGTCGGGATGGACCGCGATGAGGTTGCGGCCGACGGGGGTGGGGATCGGACCGGCCAGGACATGGGCACCGGAGGCGGTAAGAATCTGGTTGGCCTCGTCGACGTCCTCGACCGCGATGGTGGCGGTGACCTTCCGCAGGACCTCCAGCTCCGACTCCGGGCCGCTCATCAGCAGGAAGCAGCCGACGGCGGCGACTTGGACGCCACCGCGTTCGAAGCGCATCGCCGGTCCGCCCGAGAGTCTCTCGTAGAACGGGACCGCTGCTTCCAGGTCGTCGACGCAGATGCGGAGCGTGGTACCGAGAATCTCCATGTGCACGAGCCTAGTTGGGGTCGAGGGGGGGGACGGTGATCGGATTGCCGAGTGGGGCTGTTCCCACCCCCGTCCCCACTCCCGTCCCCGTCCCGTCCCCGTCTCGCGCCGTGTTACGTGGCTACGGGCCCGGGTACTCGGGTGCGATGGACCGCTTGGATCATCTGGAACATCTGGACAGGCATCTGGTCGACGAGTTGGCGCAGGTGGCCCGCGAGACCATCCGCGAGGAGCTGCGGCAACAGACCCGCAAGCAGCGGCGCAAGGCGGCGCTGTATGCCGCGTCCGGGGCGCTCGCCCTGTACGCGGGTGCCGCCCTGGCGCTGGCCCTGGGGCTGGCGCTCTCCCTGGCACTGCCCGACTGGGCCGCCGCGCTGATCACGGCCGTGGTGCTCGGCGTGGCGGCATATGTGCTGAGGGGCGCGGCGCGGCCTTCGGCGTCCGGGCC
>NZ_LRTR01000093.1 GCF_001550375.1 Streptomyces europaeiscabiei
CGGGAGACGCGGGCGCCTCGGCCGTCGCGCCGACCACGGGCGCGGGCGGGAACGTCACCGGCAGTGCGGCGAGCGCCCGGTGGAAGGGGCCCGGACGCCACTCCAACGCCCCTACAGGTACGGTGAGTTCGACGTCCGGCAGCCGGTCGAGGAGCTTCTCGACCGCCACCGAGGCGATGAGCCGGGCCTCGCTCTGCGCGGGGCAGTTGTGCGGGCCCGCACTCCACGCCAAGTGGGCCCGGTTGCCCACGCGTTGATTGTTGGTCAGGGCCGGATCGGTGTTGGCGGCGGCCAACGAGACGACGAGCGGGTCGCCGGCCTTCAGCAGCGCGCCCTCGTACAGCACGTCACGCTTGGGGTAGTGCACGGCGTAGTTGGCCATCGGCGGGTCGGTCCACAGCACCTCGTCGAGGGCGTCCTCGACGGGGAGGCTGCCGCCGGACAGGTCGCCGGCGAAACGGTCGTCGGCCAGCAGCAGGCGCAGCGCGTTGGCGATGAGGTTCTGCTGCGGCTCGGTGCCCGCGCCCATGAGGACCACGAGGGTGTGGATCATCTCCTCGTCCGTCAGTCGCGCCGGATGCAGGGTGAGCCACGACGTCACGTCCGGACCGGGGTGCTTCCGCTTCAGCGTGACCAGTTGGAAGAGCGTGGCGGTGAGCAGTTCGTCGGCCCGCTCGGCGTCCACCCCGTCGAAGATGCCGGACATGCCCTCGACCAGCTTCAGCCCCAGCTCGGCCGGGCAGCCGAAGAGGTGGTTGAAGACGAGCAGGGGCAGCACCTGGGCGTACTCGCCGAGGAGGTCCGCCCTGCCGGTGGGCGCGAGCCGGTCGATGAGGGTGTCGGCGCTGCGCTCGACATAGCCGCGCAGGGTGTGGGGCTCGACCCGGGCGAGGCTGTCGGTGATGGCGCCGCGCAGCCGCCGGTGCTCCTCGCCGTCGGAGAACAGGGCGTTGGGCCGGTACATCATCATCGGGACGACGGGACTGTCCGGGGGGACGGTGCCGTCGTTGAGGTCGTTCCAGCGGCGTGGGTCCTTGGCGAACGTCTCCGTGCTTCTCAGCACGTGCAGCGCGGCGTCGTAGGAGGTGACGAGGGTGGCCCGCACGCCGGGGGCCAGCTCGACGGGTGCGGTCGGGCCGCTCGCGCGCACGCGCCGGTAGAAGGCGGCCGGATCGGCGGCGAACTCCGGGCCGTACATGGGCCGGTGGGCCGGGCAGCCCGGGGGCGGTCCGGCCGGCGATGCGGAGGTCACGCGTGCTCCCGTTCGGTCTCGGTCCCGGTCCCGGTCCCGGTCCCGGTCCCGGTCTCGGTCTCGCGGCTCAGGAGGTACTCGACGAGGGCGATCAGTGCCCGGGTGGAGGAGTCCGGCTCTCGGGCGTCGCAGCGCACCAGCGGGGTCTCGTCCAGCAGGTCGAGAGCCTCGCGCACCTCGTCGAGATCGTGCACGGGGGCACCGTCGAAGTCGTTGACGGCGACGGCGTACGGCAGGCCCAGCTCCTCCAGGACGCCCATCACGTCGAAGGAGTGGGACAGGCGCCGGGTGTCGGCGAGGACCAGCGCGCCGAGGGCGCCGCGGGTCATGTCCTGCCAGAGCTTGGTGAAGCGCTGCTGTCCGGGGGCGCCGAACAGGTACAGCACCAGGGAGTCGTCGAGGGTGAGCCGGCCGAAGTCCATGGCGACCGTGGTGGTGCTCTTGTCGTGGGTGCCGGCGAGGTCGTCGACCAGGGCGCCCGCCTCGGTCATGACCTCCTCGGTGCGCAACGGCCGGATCTCGGAGAGCGTGCCGACGAACGTGGTCTTGCCGACCGCGAAGTGACCGACGACGAGCAGCTTGGCAGCCGTCCTCACCGTCGGCCGCAGGTAGACGTCGTCAGAGGCGGGCGCGGAGCCCATCGAGGACCTCCTGGAGGATTCTGGCGTCGGACGGCCGGGCGGCCGGTATGGGGGCGCGGGTGACGATGTGGCCGCTGTCCATGAGGTCGGCGACCAGCACCTTGGTGACGCTGACCGGCAGCAGCAGATGTCCGGCGACCTCGGCGAGGGAGAGCGCGCCGGGTCGGCACAGCTCCATGACCCGGCGCGTCTCCGGGGTGAGGCCGGAGAGCGACAGGTCGGTGGTGGCGACCAGCAGCGTGACCAGGTCGAGGGTGTTGCGTGTCGGGTGGGCGCGGCCGCCGGTGACGACGTACGACCGCACCAGACGTCCACCGGGCCGGCGGCGGGGCGTCATGCCCTGCTGCCCGAGTCCTGCCGCGCCGGACTGGTCAGCTCCTTGCCTAGCCGGTCGACGAGCTTGTGCATGCGATAGGTCACCGACTCCATGTCGACCTCGTCGCCGGTGGACACCGCGAGGTAGGCGCCTTCGCCGGCGGCGACGAGGAAGACGAAGCCGTGGCCGAACTCGATCAGGGTCTGTCGCCACGGGCTCTTGGCCGGGCCGCAGAACTCGGCGGTGCTGCGGCTGATCGACTGCAGTCCGGAGAGCCCGGCCGCGAGCCGCTCGGCGTCGTCGCGGTCGATGTCGGCGGAGTGGGCGCGGAGCATGCCGTCGGAGGAGAGCAGGATGGCGTGGCGGGCCTCGGGCACCTTCAGCACGTCGTCGAGCATCCAGCCCAGCTCGTTGGTCGTGGGCTCGATCATGCGTGGGGGGTCCCTTCGTTCTCGTGGGGGGTGGGCCGCCGGGTGGCGGGGTCGGGGTCGGGGACGTACTCGTCCTCGTCGAGGATGCGTCCCGCCGCCCGGCCGAAGCGGGTGCCGCGGGCGAAGGCGCCCATGATGCGGGCGTTCTCCTCGGGCGATCGGCCGGGAATCTCCTCGGCCGTCGCGGGCTCCGGGTCGGGGGCGGCCGTCCGCTTGGGGGTGCGTCGGCGACGCTTGGGCAGCCCGCCCGCGGTGGCGTCCTCGGGTGTGGCCTCGGGCGTGGTCCCGGCGACGGCCCGACGGGGGACGGCGGCCGTCTCTGGAAGGGGTGTCGGGTCGATCCGTGGCTCCGGGGCGGCGGGTTCCAGGTGGGTGAGCAGAGCGGTGGGCAGGAACGCGACGGCGCGGACGCCGCCGTACGGCGAGCGGGTGTCCACGGAGACGGTGAACCCGTAGCGCCGGGCGAGCATCCCGATGACGGCGAAGCCGAACTGGGGCGGGTCGTCGAGACGGGTGACGTCCACCTCGCTGCGTCCGCTCAGCAGCCGGGTGGCGTGTCGCACGGCGTGGGCGTCCATGCCGACGCCCGCGTCGTCGATGACGACGCACGCGCCGTTGTGCACGTGCTGGACGTCGACCTCGACCGTGGTGTTGGGCTGGGAGTGGCGGGCGGCGTTGTCGAGCAGTTCGGCGACGGCGAGGACGACCGGCTCCACGGCGCGGCTCTCCACGGCGATGTCGACCTGGCCGTGGACGCGGACGCGCCGGTAGTCGCGGATGCGCGAGGTGGCGCCCCGGACGACCTCGCCGAGCGGGGAGGTGGCGCGCTGCCGTCCCGGCCAGGAGCCGCAGAGTACGGCGATGGCCTGGGCGCGGCGGCCGAACTGGGCGTTGGTGTGGTCGACTTCGAGGAGGTCGCTCAGCACGTCGGGGTCGTCGTGCCGGTCCTGCATCTCGGAGATGGAGACCTGCTGCTCGTTGGCGAGTGCCTGGATCGAGCGCATGGACGCCTTGAGGGCGGCCTTGGCGGACTGGTCGGCGCGGGTCTGCGCGTGCTCGACGGCACCGGAGAAGCGGACCAGCACCTCGTCGAGGCCCTTGCCGAACTCCGTCTCGGCGAACCGGCCGTCGAGCGGTCCGACGCCCGGGACGGTCTGGCCGGGATGGTCGGCGAGGGCCGGCAGTCGGACCGTGACCAGATGGCGCAGCTCCTCCTCCCGGGCCCGCACGTCGTCGGCGAGGACGGCGTTCCTTCCGCGCTGCCGCCTGGTGATGCCTTGTTGGCGCAGCAGGAGTACGGCGGCGGCGAACAGGGCCACTGCCAGCGCCCAGGTCACCGCCTGCGGTATCGGTTCGGTCATGAAGTACGAGTCCTTACGTCCTCACGTCCCCAGGCGTCGGCGCGTCCGGTACGCCGGGCGGGAGTTGACGGAGCGCCCGACGCTAGCGGCGCGACCGCGTGGGTACTTTCCGTGACGCGCAGGGAAGTTGTCACAGGGCGCATGAGTGGCGCAAGGGGCGCAGGTGACGTCGCGCCCCTTCCCCTGGCATATTCGGCCACCCTTGGCCCGACAACATGGCAACCGCTTGCCACGCTAGGGTGCCCTCCAGGTCTGACCTGACGGTAACCATCTTTGATCAATCAGACGTTGAAGATTTTCCCGTCGGTGACCGTAAAGGACCACAAGCACGCAGTCGGGGGCCGGCGCCAGGGAGGAGCAGCGTTGCCCGCGGGAAGTTAC
The DNA here is from genome assembly GCF_001550375.1 of Streptomyces europaeiscabiei. Classification (GTDB taxonomy): domain Bacteria; phylum Actinomycetota; class Actinomycetes; order Streptomycetales; family Streptomycetaceae; genus Streptomyces; species Streptomyces europaeiscabiei. Next base: position 4,383 of record NZ_LRTR01000093.1, read on the forward strand.
AGCGTCGAGGCGCTGACCACCGAGGAGTTGAACCCGCGCGAGCGTGCCGATTTCTGGACCGAACAGATCGGCTCGTACCAGTCCCGGATGGGCTTCAGGTACGCCCGGTCGGACAACTTCCGCGGTGAGACCGTCCGGCAGCGCACCGACACGTACCAACTGGTCAAGTACCGGTCCGACGAGATCGAGTACACCCGCACGATGCGTCAGGTGCGCCAGGACCCGGACGAGGACTACCGGCTACTGGTGCCGACGAGCGGCGAGATCGTCCTGCGGCAGGACGGCGAGGAGGCCCGGCTGACCCCGGGCACGGCGGCTCTGGTCACCTTCGCGGCACCCTTCCAGTGTCTCCAGAGCGACGCCATCGACGCGTTCATCTTCACGATCCCGGCCCGCGAGGTGGACGGCCGGCTCAACACCGGATCACCGGTCGCCAGCGGCCTGGACCTCACAGTCGGCCTCGGCCGGATCGTCGGCTCGATGCTGACCGGACTGCACGAGGAACGGGAGCACCTCACCGACCCGGAGTTCAACGCCGTCTCCGACCGGGTCGTGGAGCTGGTGTGCATGCTCACCGCCGGCGACGACCGCCCCGACGCCCCCGGACAGCTGGGCGAGGTGGAGGCGATGGTCCGCCGCTACGTGCGCGACCATGCGGCCGATCCGAACCTCACGGGAACGGCGGTGGCGCGCGCCCTCGGCTGGTCGCTGCGCCAGATCCAACTGGCCCTGCAGAAGGCGGGGACCACGCCCCGCGAGCTGATCCGCGAGGAGCGGCTGCGGCTGGCCCGGGACCGCTTACTGTGCGCGGAGTGCGAGCACATGACGATCACGGATCTCGCCTACTCCGCCGGCTTCTCCTCCGCCAGCGCCCTCAGCACGGCCTTCCGGCGGCGCTACGGCGTCAGCCCTCGGGAGATGCGACAGAGCACACGCTGACTCAACTCCTCTTGAAATCAAGAGAGTTCGGCGGAAAACCTACGGCGAGGGGCTACTCGCAGAACAGATTCTCACGCCCGCCCCTCCCACGGTTCGATTGAAGTCTAAAGCTTAGCCAAAGCATCACCGGGCGTCGATCCCCCTCTTTCCGACCCAACCGGTGTGAATGTTCCCGGGTCGTGTTGTGGGCACCGTGTGTGACCGGAGCCACATCGAACGCGACTCCGCACGCCTCGGCGGCAGTTGACACGAGGCAGCACGACGGCCGAATGGCGTGATTCTTGCGCTCCGCACGACCGGAGCGAGCGTAGCCGCGACGGAACCCGCAGGTGACCCGCCGCCCGGCCGCCCTCTTTCACAGATGGCGCGGTGTCATGTCGACGTGTGAAGAACTGCTGCGCCACCGCCCCGTGAATAGAGGGTAAAAAGGCGTCGCAGACCCTTGCCACCGCTGACGGCACCTCAGGTGACAGACCTCCCCTGAGCGTCTAGGACCGCTGGTCAGATAGTTGACGTTCTTCGCTACTCTGTCGCGTACTGGCTGATCGAGAGGACTCCGATGCCTGAACCCCCACCCTTCGCAGCGACCCCGGAACACGGTCGGCCGGACACGACGACTCCCCCGTCTCGTCACCGGCACGGAAAGACCGGGGCGTCGGATTCCGCCAACTCCCCCGCAGCCCAGCCCCGACTGACGCGGCTGGCCGTGCTCCCCGCGGCGTTCATGGCCGGAATATCCACCGCCGTCACGGGCACGGTCCTGCGGCTGCAGGAGGGCACGGCCGACGCCGCCACCTGGGGTGTGCTGGCGGGCGGCGCGGTCCTCGGCTGCGGCTGCCTGGCCGCGGCCGTGGTGGCGGCCAGGTCACGGGCCAGGTCCGAGGCGAAGCGCGCCGAGTCCCTGCGGCAGGCCATCACGACCGGCAACTGGGCGCTCGAGGAGGACCTGACCCGCCTCAAGCGGGGCGAGCAGCTGCTCTCGCGCGGGTTCGCCTACCAGGCGTCGCGTGCCGAGGACCCGTACCAGAAGCTGCAGTACGACGTCACCGAGGCCCAGCACCGGGCCCGCGAGGCCCTCGTCTGGGCGGCGAGCTACTTCCAGTCCGCCTCCGACGACAACAGCGACAAGGTCGAGGTCTTCGTCAACCTGGCCCGCCGGCTGCAGTCGCTCGTCCACCGCACCATCCGTGAACTGGACGATCTGGAGAACCAGGTCGAGGACCCGGACCTGCTCCGGCGCATCTTCGGCATCGACCACCTGGCCACCCGAATACGGCGGCACGCGGAGAACCTCGCGGTGCTCGGCGGCGCGATCTCCCGTCGCCAGTGGACCAATCCGGTGTCGCTGACCGAGGTGCTGCGGTCCTCGATCGCCGAGGTCGAGCAGTACTCCCGCGTCAAGCTGGTGCCGCCCATCGAGGGCACGCTGCGCGGCCACGCGGTCGCCGACGTCATCCACCTGCTGGCCGAACTGGTCGAGAACGCCACCATGTTCTCCCACCCGGACACCCAGATCCTCCTGCGCTCCCGCCGGGTGACCGCCGGCATCGCCATCGAGGTCGAGGACCGCGGCCTGGGCATACCCCAGGAGGACCAGGACCGGATCAACACGCTGCTCGCCGACCCGGCCCGCATCGACGTCGCCAAGCTGCTCGCCGACGGCCGGATCGGTCTGTTCGTGGTCTCCTCCCTGGCCCGCAGGCACGGCATCGCGGTCCAACTGCAGGGCAACATCTACGGTGGCGTCCAGGCCATCCTGGTGCTCCCGCAGGGGCTGCTGGGCGAGGAGGAGGGGCAGGCTCCCGTCCAGGCACCGGCCCAGGTACGTCCGCCCGCCGCACCCCACCCGGGGCAGACGCCCGCCTGGGAGGCCCGGGCCCACGCCGCGCCGCCCGGCGCCGTAC
>NZ_LRTR01000929.1 GCF_001550375.1 Streptomyces europaeiscabiei
TCGACCGTCCGGCCGAGCCGCGTCGCCCTCTCCGGCGCGGGGCTCGGCGGGGGCACCGGCGTCCTCGGGGTGGGTGGCGGCTTCCTCGCCGTGCCGGCCCTGGTGAACGTGGTGGGCCTGCGCATGCGCGACGCCGTCGGCACCAGCCTGCTCGTCATCACCGTGAACTCGTTCGCCGCGCTCGCGGCCCGTACGGGTGCCGCCGAGGGGCTCGACTGGGCGGTCGTGGCACCGTTCACCGGGGCCGCGATCCTCGGCGCGTGGGACGGCCGACGGCTGGCCGGCAAGGTCTCCGGGGACGCCCTCCGGCGGATCTTCGCCTGGGTGCTGCTGGCCGTGGCCGCGTGCATGCTGATCGACGCGATCACGTAGCCCGGCCGAGCCACGTCCCGACCCGACCCGACCCGGCCCACGACCCGACCACGACCGAACCACCCCGCGCCCCAGGAGGACCGGCCCACACCCGAGTCACGCCCCGGGCCAGGAGCCCGCCCCCATCAGGCCAGTGACAGGAACAGCTTCTCCAGCCGTGCCCGCATCTGCTCGTTCGTCTCCCCGTTCCCCTCGTTCTTCCCGGCGTCGGTGAGGCACTGCTGCAGCCCGGTGGCGATGATCGCGAAACCCGCCCGGTCCAGGGCGCGGGAGGCCGCGGCGAGCTGCGTGACGACGTCCTCGCAGTCACGCCCCTCCTCGATCATCCTGATCACCCCGGAGATCTGCCCCTGGGCTCTCCGCAGCCGGTTCAGCACCGACTTGAGCTCATCACCCTCGAACTGCAGTTCCACGACCACTCAACTCCTCTATATACCCTTGGGGGTATTTTACCGCCCCCGTGGGAAAGGATCGCAGGCCATCATGTCCACTCCCCCGGCTTCCCGTTCCCTCGGCATCGACGAGACCCGCCGACGACTGCCCGAGCTGACCGTCATCGATGTCCGCACCCCCGGCGAGTACGCCTCCGGGCATGTTCCCGGCGCACTGAACCTCCCTCTGGACCGGATGGAGCGCGCACTGCCCGTCTTCAAGGAGTCCGGCGCCGAGCTGCTGATGGTCTGCAGATCGGGCGCCCGGTCAGGGAAGGCCTGCGCGCTCCTCGCCGAGCACGGCGTGGCGGCGGCCGACCTCGCCGGAGGCACCAACGCCTGGGCGGCCGCGGGTCACGAGCTGCACCGCCCGTCAGGCGGGGCGACGGCCACCTGGGCGATGGAGCGTCAGGTGCGGTTCACCGCCGGTGCGCTCGTCCTCGTCGGGCTGGCCCTCGGACTGCCTTACCCCGCCTGGCAGTTGCTGTCGGCGGCGGTCGCGGGCGGCCTTGTCCTCTCGGCGCTCACCGACACCTGCGGCATGGCGGCGATACTGAGCAGACTGCCGCACAACCACCCACGCGCCACGGATCTCGACGCCACCCTCGCAACCCTCGCCGCGCTCCGGGCACGGTAGCCGACGCCGATGGAGCGCGCGTGGGGGCGCGGATGGGGGCGCGGGCCATGACGAGCCCGCGCCTCCCACCGCACCCGTCAGCGCATGAACTCCCGTACCATCCGGGCGATCCCGTTCTCGTCCAGGCCGTCCGCGTCGCCCAGGGCCAGCAGGCGGTGCGGTACGTGGACGAGCGTCTCGGCGACCCGGCCGGCCGAGGTGCCGGGCAGGCAGGGCTCGACGAGGACGACATCGGCGCGGTCGGCGGCGAGGACGGCCGTGCGCAGGCCGATCTCGTCGAAGGGCCGGATGGTGGCGGCGTAGAGGACGGCGAGGTCGAGTCCGGCGGTGGCGCGCAGCACGGGGTCGAGGGCGGCGCCCACGGCGAGGACGACACCGTCGAGGCCCGGCCGTATGAGCTGGAAGCCGCCAGTGGCATCCCGCGGGGAGGCGTTGGAGCGGGCGGAGACATGGACGTACGCGAGGTCCCCGTGGGCGACGGCGGCCGTGACCGCGTGGCGCACCTCGTCGGGATGCCCGGGCACATGCACGGTCCAGCCGGGCGCGGCGGCGTACCGGTTCAGCTCGTCCACGGCCCCGTAGCCGATGAGCACGGCACCCGCCGCGCACCGCCCGGGGACGGCTTCGGTGAGCGCGAGGAGCATGTCGGTCTGCATGGGGAGGCCCTTCTGTAAACGGATTGTTTCGCATGACAGAAACATGAGAAACAAGTATGAAATGGCGGCCGATAAAACTGCCGACGGTCTCTCATATCGCGACCGGCACCTCTGAATCCAACCCTCCGTTCGCTTCGATCCAGGCTTTGTCCAAGCGAGAGGAATGTGGCCATCTCTTTGCCTTGTCGAGGCGCACCGCTGGTGTTTGCACGGACCGTTCTCTGCGTAACTTGATGTTGATCAACTTTCTCGTGCAAGCTCCGGAACCAGGAGGCGGCACCCAGCCATGGCCGACAGCGGAACCCCCTCCGAGGCACCACCCTTCGTCCACCTCATCGCCGGGCCGACCGGCGTCGGGAAAAGCGCGGCGGCCACCGATCTGGCCCGGGTGACCGGCGCCCCGGTCGTCGTCGCGGACCGGCTGCAGTGCTTCACGGACCTGGCCACCACGAGTGCCCGCGCGGGCGCGGCGGTGCCGGGCGTCCACCGGCACTGGCTGGGCGACCGTACGGTGGCCGACGGCGACCTGTCCGCGGCACAGGCGACAGACACGCTGGTCAACATGGTGGAGGACCTTGGCCGCCGGCACGGCTTCGTGATCGTCGAGGGTGGTTCGATCTCCCTGCTGCGGGAGCTGTCCGCCCGCCGGTCCGACCTGGACTGGCGGCTGACCGTGCGGCTGCTGCCGGTCCCCGAGCGCGCCGAGTACATCACCGCGCTCACCCGCCGGGCCCGGGTGATGCTCGCCCCGCCGGCCCCCGACCGGGGTCTGCTCGACGAACTGGCCGCGCTCTGGCAAGATCCACATCACCGGTGGTTCGCGGCCTCCGTCAACGGCTTCGAGGCCGTCCTGGAATGCTGTGCGAAGTATTCACTGAATGTGAAGACCCTCCACAAACGGAACCTGCCCGAGCACATCCTGGCGCGTATGGCAGATCTGATTGCCGAGCGCCACGCCGAGCACGGTTTCCTGCAGCATCGAGTCTTCACCGAAATTTTCGAAACCCGCATTCCCGGGACCCGTTTCGACTTCGGCGCGCTGGAGCGTGCGGCGTGACCGGCATATCCGAACGTGCCGAACCTGTTTCCCGGCCGGACGTCGCCGCGTGTCTCGCGCGGGCCGCGGTCGATTTCGGCCATATCGTCACCTCCCGGCCGCTGAGTGTCCGCACGCCCCGCTCGACCGCCGAGATCCAGGACGTCCTGGCGCACGCCGGCCCGCGCCGCCTGCCGGTCTCGGCGCGCGGTGGCGGCTACGCGCTGTACGGGCAGGGTCAGGTCGACGGCGGCTGTGTCGTCGACATGGGCGGGCTGAACGAGGTGCGTTGTCTGCCGGAGGAACGGGTCCTGGTCGCCGGGGCGGGCGCGCTGTGGAGCGATGTCGTACGCGTCGCCCTCACCGAGGGGCTGACCCCGCCCGTGCTCCCCGACCATCTCGGCGGCAGTGTCGGCGGGGTGCTCACCACCGGCGGCTTCGGCGGTTCCAGCCACCGGTACGGACTCGTGGCCGACCAGGTGTGTGAGCTGGACGTCGTCACCGGTACCGGTGAGGCGGTCACCTGCTCCCGGGACCGGAACCGGGACCTGTTCTCGGCCGTCCTCGCGGGCCTCGGCCAGTGCGCGCTGATCGTACGGGCCACCCTCCGCCTGGTGCCCGCTCGCACACGCGTACGCCGTTACCGTCTCTACCACGAGGACCCGGCGACGTACTTCGCCGATCAGCGCCGGCTCTCCCGCGACGACCGCTTCAGCCATGTCAGCGGGCAGGCCCGCCCGGCGGTCGGCGGCAGCTGGGACTACGTGGTCGAGGCGGTCGCCCCGCACATCGGCCGACTACCGCCCGACGACGCCCGGTTGGTCGGCGAGCTGGACCACGACCGCGACATCGAGGAGATCGAGGACCTCTCGTACGAGGAGTACCTGCGTCGGCTGGACCGCGACGAGCGGATCCTGCGGGTCACGGGTGAGTGGACCCGTCCGCATCCCTGGCTGGCGCTGCTGCTGCCGGAGGAGACCGCCGCGTCCTTCGTACCGGCCGTGCTCGCCGACGCGGCCCAGCACGGTCTGCGCACCTGCGGAGCGGTCCAGCTCCGCCCCCTCGGCGGCACCACCCTGCGCGCCCCGCTGCTGCGCAAACCGCCGGGCGAACGTCTCTGCCTGTTCTCCCTGATGCGCACGGCACCGCCACAGGATCCGGACGGCGTACGGCGGCTGATCGCCGCCAACCGGTCGGTGTACGAGCGGGCACGGGAGTTCGGCGGCGTGCTGCACCCGGCCAGCGCCGTGCCGATGGGCCCCGAGGACTGGCGGACGCACTTCGGGCGCGCCTACGACGGTCTCGCACGGGCCAAGGGCCGGTACGACCCGCACCGGATCCTCACGCGGGGGTACGGGCTGTGGCGGTGACCGGCGTGACCGTGTTCTGCGGCGCCTCACCCGGACACCGCCCTGAGCACCTGCGGACCGCCGCCGAACTGGGTGACGCGCTCGCCGGGGCCGGACTCCGGCTGGTCTACGGCGGCGCCCGGACCGGGCTGATGGGCGCGGTGGCGGACGCGGTCCTGGCCGCCGGGGGCGAGGTGACCGGAGTGATCCCCCGCCGCATGCTGCCGTACGAGATCGCCCATACCGGGCTCACCGAGCTTCAGGTGGTGGGGGACATCCATGAACGCAAGGCGCGGATGGCGGAGTCGGGCGACGCGTTCGTGGCGCTGCCCGGGGGTCTGGGCACGGCGGAGGAGTTGTTCGAGGCGCTGGCGTGGGCGCAGATGCGCATTCACCGCAAGCCCTGTCTGCTCCTCGACCCGACGGGGTTCTACCGGCCGCTGCTCGCCTTCCTCCGGCACGTCCGGGACGAGGGCTTCCTGCACCCGGGCGACCTGGAGCGGATCGTGGTGTGCGAGTCGGCTCGGGAGGTGGTCGAGCGGCTCACCGCCGCCCCGGTGGAGGCCCCGGCCGTGTTCGGCGCACCGGAACTGGGCCGGACCGCCTTCCTCTTCTCGGGCAGCGGTTCGCAGCAGCCCGGCATGGGGCGTGAACTGTACGAGTCGTTCCCGGTGTTCGCGGCGGCCCTCGACGAGGTCTGCGCGGCCCTGGACCCGTACCTGGATGTGCCGTTGCGGGACGTGATGTTCGCCGAGGCCGGTACGCGCACGCCGCGCTGCTCGACCGGATCGCCTTCGCCAACCCGGCGGTTTTCGCTCTCCAGGTCGCGCAGTACCGCCTCCTGGAGAGCCGGGGCCTCAGACCGGACGTGCTGTTCGGGTATTCGGCGGGCCGGATGGCCGCCGCCCATGCCGCCGGGGTCTTCTCCCTGGCCGAGGCGTGCCGGGCGGTGGGCACGCTGTCCCGGCTCATGGGCGCGGTCGCGACGCCTGGAGCCATGGCGGCGCTGGAGGTCGCCCCGGAGGAGCTGGCGCCGGAGCCCGGCGTGGTGGTCGCGGCGCTCAACGGGCCCCGCTCCTTGGTCGTCTCGGGCGACCGGGACGCGGTGACGGCCGTCCGCGACAGCTGGGCGGACCGGGGCCGCAGGACCCGGCTGCTCCGCGTGGAGCTGGCCATGCACTCGCCCCACCTGGACCCTCTCCTGGACGACTACCGCGGCACCCTCCAGACCATGGACCTCCGGACCCCGCACACCCCGCTGATCTCCGACATCACGGCGATGCCGGTCGGGGCCGAGGCGACCGAACCGGAGTTCTGGGTGCGGGAACTGCGCGACCCCGTGCGCTTCTCGGACGCGGTCGACCTGTTGCGCCGGGACGGTGTGCAGACGTACCTCGAACTGGGTCCGGGCGAGGTCCTGGCGCGCATGCTCGACGAGTATCCGCGGCCCGACGGCGACGGCACGGACCGGACGCCGGCCGTGCTCACCGTCGCCCGGGACCGGAGGGTGCTGCTGGGCGGTTGAAAGTCGTTCCCGGTGCCCCGTGCCCCCGACGTAGGCTGAAGGTCCGCGCCCGGTCCCCACTCCCCGACCGACCTGCCGAGGAGCCTCGTGAGCACCCCTGAGACGACCACGGCCGAGCAACAGCCGCCCACCTGGCGGCTGTTGCTCGGCTATGTACGACCCCACCGCTGGGCACTGTTGCTGGGCGCGCTGCTGTCCCTCGTCACCGGCGCCACCGGCCTCGCGCTGCCGCTGGTGGCCCGGGAGCTGATCGACGACCTCTCGCACGACCGGACCATCACCTGGGCGCTGGTCCTCATGTCCGCGCTGGTCGTCACCAACGCGGCGGTGGGCGCGGTGGGTTCGTACGTGCTGCGGCGCACCGCCGAGTCGGTGGTGCTCGGCGCGCGGCGCGCCCTGTCCTCGTATCTGCTGCGGCTGCGGATCGCGGCGGTGGACCGCAGCGAGCCGGGTGACCTGATGGCACGGATCACCTCCGACACCACCCTGCTGCGCGAGGTCACCACCGACACCCTGGTGGGCCTCGGCACCGGCGGACTGACGCTGGTCGCGACGGTGGTGCTGATGGGGCTGGTGGACCCGGTGCTGCTGGCCGTGACGCTGGGCGTGATCGTGGGCGCGGGCCTGGTGTTCGGAGTGATCGTGCCGCGCATCAACAAGGCCAGCCGGGCGGCGCAGGACGCGGTCGGCGCGATGGGCGCCTCCCTGGAGCGGATCCTCGGCGCGCTGCGCACGGTCAAGGCGTCCGGTGCCGAGCACCGCGAGGAGGAGGCGATCCACGCGGCGGCCGAGGAGTCGTGGCGGCAGAGCGTCCGGGCCGCCAAGTGGACGGCCGCCGCGGGGAACACGGCCGGGCTCGCCATGCAGATCGCCTTCATCACCGTGCTGGCGGTGGGCGGCGCCCGGGTCGCGACCGGCGCGATCGACGTGGGCACGCTCGTGGCGTTCCTGCTGTACGTCTTCTATCTGATGTCACCGATACAGCAGGTCGTGGGCGCGATCACCCAGTACCAGACCGGCGCCGCCGCGCTCTCCCGCATCCAGGAGGCACTGCGGCTGCCCGCCGAACCTGCGGCCCGTCCGGCCCCGCTGCCGTCCCCGGACGCGGCGCCCGCCGCGCTCGCCTTCGACGAGGTCCGCTTCCGGTACGCCGACGATCTGCCGTACGTCCACCACGGGGTGACCTTCGACGTCCCGGCCCGGGGCATGACGGCGTTCGTGGGCCCGTCGGGCGCGGGCAAGACGACGGTGTTCTCGCTCATCGAGCGGTTCTACGACCCCGAGGCGGGCACCGTCACGGTCGACGGCCGCGATGTCGCCGAGTGGGAGCTGTCCCGGTTGCGGTCCGCGATCGGTTACGTCGAGCAGGACGCGCCCGTGCTGTCCGGGACCCTGCGCGACAACCTGCTCCTGGGCAACCCGCGGGCCGACGAGGGCGACCTCACGCGGGTGCTGAAGACGACCAGGCTGGACGGTATGGTCGCCCGGCTTCCGCAGGGCCTGGAGACGCTGGTCGGCCACCGGGGCACCAAGCTGTCCGGCGGTGAGCGTCAGCGGGTGGCCATCGCCCGGGCCCTGCTGCGCCGCCCGCGTCTGCTGCTGCTCGACGAGGCGACGAGCCAGCTGGACGCGGTGAACGAGGCGGCGCTGCGCGACACGGTCGCCGACGTGGCCCGTACGACGACGGTGCTGGTGGTGGCCCACCGGCTGTCCACGGTGACGATGGCCGACCGCATCGTGGTCATGGACGCGGGCCGCGTCCGCGCGGTCGGCACCCATCGTGAACTCGTGGCCGCCGACCCGCTCTACGCGGAGTTGGCGGCCACTCAGTTCCTCGCGACGGCCGGCTGACCCGGTCGGCGGAAGTGGATCAGAAGGGGAAGTGCGCCTGCTGGGTGGCGATGGTCACCCAGCGGGTGTTGGAGAACGCCTCGATGCCCCAGCGGCCGCCGAAGCGTCCGTAGCCGGAGGCCTTCACGCCACCGAAGGGGACCATCGGCTCGTCGGCCACCGACTGGTCGTTGACGTGCACGATGCCGGTGCGGATCCGGCGTGCGACGGCCAGTCCGTGAGTGGCGTTCTCGGTGATGATGCCGCAGCTCAGGCCGTTGTCGGTGTCGTTGGCGAGGGCCACGGCCTCGTCGTCGGCGGTGAACGCCTGAAGGACGCAGAGCGGTCCGAAGGACTCCTGGTAGTAGAGGTCGGCGTCCTTGGGGACGTCGGTGAGCACGGTCGCCGGGTGTACCGCGCCCTCCGGCTGCCCGCCCCCGGTGAGCACCGTGGCGCCCTTGGCGACGGCGTCCTTCACCAGCGCCGCGATCCGCTGGGCGGCGTCGGCGCTGACCAGCGGGCCGACCACCGTGTGCGGGTGGTTCGGGTCACCGGCCCGGAGCGTGGCGACCTTGGCGGCGAACTTCTGCGCGAACTCCTCGGCCAGTGACTCGTGGACGAGGATCCGGTCGCCGGACATGCAGATCTGCCCGGCGTTCATGAAGACGCTGAAGGTGACGGCGTCGACCGCGTAGTCCACGTCGGCGTCGGCGAGCACGATGACGGCGTTCTTGCCGCCCAACTCCAGCACCGCGGGCTTGAGATGACGGGCCGCGTGCTCGCCGATGATGCGGCCGACGCCGGTGGAGCCGGTGAAGTTCACCGCACGCACCCGCTCGTCCGAGATCAGCGCCTCGGCGATCTGAGCCGCGTCCTCGGGCGCGTTGGTGACCACGTTGAGCACGCCGTCGGGCAGCCCCGCCTCCCGGAACACGTCCGCGACCAGCAGCCCGCACGCGATGGGCGCGTCCTCACTGGGCTTGACGACGACGGTGTTGCCGGCGGCGAGCGGCGCCGCCACGGCGCGTACGCCGAGGATGACCGGGGCGTTCCACGGCGCGAACGCGGCCACCACGCCCAGCGGTTCGCGCACCGCGAGGCTGAGGACGCCCTCCTTCTGGCTGCTGAGGACCTCACCGCGCGGAGCGGTGATCGCGGCCGCCGCCTCGCGCAGGATGTTCGCCGCGAGCGCCACGTTGAAGTACGCCCACGGCCGGGTGCCGCCCGCCTCCCGGGCCATGATGTCGGCGACCTGGTCGCCCCGGCCCTCCAGCAGTTCGGCGGCCTTGTAGAAGATCGCGCGCCGGGCGAAGGGGGTGAGCGCGGCCCACTCCTCGAACGCGGCGTCGGCGGCGTCCACGGCCCGCCGGACGTCCTCCGGCCCTGCCGCCGCGACCGTCGCGTACACCTCCCCCGTGTACGGGTCGAGATCCTCGGCGGTGCGGCCGGACGTGGCGGGCACGTCCTTGCCGCCGATCAGAAGGTCACGGGTCATGGCCATGGCGCGGCTTCCTCGGGGTACGTATCGACAACGGTACGTGATCGAGCATGATCGCTCTTGAGCGTTCGTAGTGCGAATTTCAATTACGTTACTGTTCCGTGATGCTCTGCCCGGCCCTCGGGAATGTCAAGAGCCCCGCCGCGGTGTCCGCGCGGCAGGGCTCTCGTTCGCGTTCGACCGACTTCGCTACTGGACGGCGCCCAGCAGGCCGAGGGCGGGCGCGGCCATGTCGGTGACCTGGTGCAGCTCACTCAGCCGGTTCAGCTCGTGGACCTGGTTGAGGCTCTTGAGCTGCTGCGAGGGACGCGGGACGGTCTCCTTCTGCTCCTCGGGGAGGTCGCCGGCGGCGAGCGAGTCCAGCGCGGTCATCGGGTTGAACCTGGTCACGTCCGCCGTGGCGTCCGCGTTGGCCATCGGCGCGGCCAGGCCCGTGACACCGACGGCGAGACCCACGGCGGCGACGATACGTCGAGTTGAGATCATGCCCTCAGCAACGGTCTTCGGCCCCGGTGGGTCACGGCCGCTCACCCGTGAGGCGCACGCCCGCCGCCGCACTTGCCGGTCCCCGCCCGGCGGAGGAGCCTTGCAGGGGAGGCCTTGAGCGGCCCGCTCCTCCATGCCGGGCCACGGCCTTCGAAGGAGGTCACCCATGGGCACCTCGACGAGCCCCGCCTTCGACATCGAAGCGCTGCGCCGGGGCACAGAGGAAGCGAACGCGGCGACACTGACGTCGCTCTACGCGGACGACGCCGAGATGCGCGTCGTCGACCGCAACACCCAGCCCAGCCACCCCAAGGTCATGCACGGCCGAGCCCAGATCGGCGCGATGTACGACGACGTCTGCAGCCGGGAGATGACCCACAAGGTCGAGCAGTGCGTCGTCCAGGGCGACCAGGTCGCCTTCACCGAGTCCTGCGAGTACCCCGACGGGGTACGGGTCCTGGCCGGCTCGATGATCTCCCTGCGCGACGGCAAGATCATCGACCACACCATGATCCAGGCCTGGGACGAGTAGGAGCAGCGACCGGTCGGGCGGGGATGCCCAGTTCGTCCAGGAGCCGGTGCATCTCCGCCTCGGTGAGCGCGGGGTTGAGCGCCGCCTGCCCGGCCAGGTTCCACTGCCGCAGCAGCGCGTCGATCCGGGTGGCCGGGAGCCGGGGATCCGCCGCCGCCTGTTGCTGCACCCAGGAGGACTCGTCATGGCTGAGGCGTTCGATCGACTCCGGCGTGGCGTCGGGGTCGTGCACGACGAGCCGTCGTAGGGCCGGGTCGGGGTCGTCCGCGTACCGGGCGAGGCCCTTCCCCGGGAACTGCGGCATGCGCACCATGTCGTAGCTCGAATAGCTGTGCCATTCCAGAACCATCCGCAGCAGTGCCTCGGCCGGGGCGTCGGGCTGTTGCTCGCAGAGGTACAGGCGGACCACGAAGTCCTCGTCGTCTGCGAGCAGTTCGACGAGGTCGGGCGGGAGCGCCGGGTGCCAGGCCGCGCTTCGGCGCAGCCAGCGGTGGGCGGAGGTCGCGCAGGCGCGCAGGGCGGCGGATTCCCCGGTGAGTGCCAGGACCCAGGCGAGCGGGCCGAGCCGGTCCTCCCGCCCGACCTCGTACGCGATGGCCGCCCGTTGGTCCTCGGTCAGTTCGGGCCGTGCCGAGACCGCCAGGCGTATGCGGTGCTCGGGATCCGTGGAGAGCCGTGCCACCAGGTCGGGCGACAGCGCCGGGTTACGGGCGAGCGCGTGCCGCACGTCGGAGTCGTCGGCGTCCATGAGGCGTTCGGCGGTGGCGCGGGGCAGCCGGGCCTCCGCCCAGACGTCCTGGCGCTCGTGGGGCTCGACGACGGCGAGCACTCCGTCGGTCAGCGTCTCGTCGCTGCGGCAGGCCTGCCGGGCCGCCGCGCGGCGCACGCCG
>NZ_LRTR01000930.1 GCF_001550375.1 Streptomyces europaeiscabiei
GGCGCGGCCCGGCTCCGGCCCGGGGGCTCCAGGTAGCCGGCCCGGTCCGCGTCCCAGGACCGGCGCAGTGGGTCCCGCACCGCGCGGACGCACCACCCGACCGGCGTCAGCACGCCGAAGTACAGTGCGGCCAGGCCCAGTCCGCCCAGGCGCTCAGTCCATCGGGATCGCGGCACGCCAGTCCCCCTCCTCCCGCCATGCGGGCTGGTCCCGCTTGTCCAGCAGGAAGTCGCCCAGCACCAGCAGGTCGATCCGGGTGCGCATGAAGCAGGCGTACGCCTCCGCGGGGTCGCGGACGATCGGTTCGCCGCGCACGTTGAAGGAGGTGTTCACCAGCACCGGGCAGCCCGTCCGCTCCCGGAACGCGGTCAGCAGCGCATGGAAGCGAGCGTTGCGCTCGGCGGTGACGGTCTGCACCCGGGCCGATCCGTCCACGTGCGTCACCGCCGGGATCGTCGAGCGTGGCACCCGCAGAAGGTCCAAGCCGGTCAGCCCCTCCGCCTCCGGTCCGCACGTCCGGCGCTGTGCCGCCGCGACCCGCGCGGTCAGCAGCATGTACGGGCTCTCCCCGGCGAGGTCGAACCAGTCCTTGGCGTCCTCGGCGAGCACTGCCGGGGCGAAGGGCCGGAAGGACTCCCGGAACTTGGTCTTCAGGTTGAGCGTGGACTGCGTGCCGGGATCGCGCGGATCGGCCAGGATCGACCGGTTGCCCAGCGCGCGCGGACCGAACTCCATGCGCCCCTGGAACCAGCCCACGACCTTCCCTTCCGCCAGCTCGGCGGCCACCCGCTCGACCAGCTCCGGCTCCGGCAGGCGTACGGCGGGATAGCCGCACCGGTCCAGGAACTCCGCGACCTCCCCGGCGTACCCGGGCCCGAGCAGTGCTCCCGCCATCGCGTCCGTGCCTCGCCGCACGTGCGTGCGCGGCGCGCCCCGGCCGTGCGACTCCGCCAGGGCCGCGCCGAGCG
>NZ_LRTR01000931.1 GCF_001550375.1 Streptomyces europaeiscabiei
CGCCGGCGGCACACCGAAGATGCCGCTCGGCGGCCCGCTCGTCGCCGTCCCGCAGCCGCGCGATGGCGACCTGGAGCGCCGCCTCGGTGTGTCCGGCGGCAGCCGCCCGCTCGTACCAGACGAGCGCCTTCACGTCGTCGCCCCGCCCGGCGAACAGGATGCCCAGGTTGAAGGCTGCGTCCACGCTGCCGGCCTCCGCCGCCTTGGAGAACCACGGCTCGGCCCCGGACGCGTCACCGACCTGCAGCAGCAGGATGGCCAGCGCGTTCGCCGCCTCCCGGTGCCCGGCGTACGCGGCCCGCCGGTACCACTGTTCGGCCTGAGCCGTCCGCCCCTGCTCGGCGCAGAGCAGCCCGAGGTTGTACGCCCCGTTGACATCACCGGCGTCCATCGCGGCCCGGTACCACCGCTCGGCGGTCTGCGTCTCACCACGCTCGGCGTGCAGCGCGCCCAGGGCGTTCGCGGCGTTGCCGTCGCCGTCCTGGGCGGCCCGCAGCCACCACACGGCCGCGCTCTCGGTGTCGCCCGCGTCCCGCAGCAGGAACCCGAGCGCGCACGCGGCGCGCGGCTCGCCGTCCTTGGCGGAGGTCAGGTACCAGCGGCCGGCCTCCTTGAGCTCCCCGCGCCGCTCCAGGATCGCCCCGAGGTGCAGGGCGGCCCGCCGGTGGCCGCGCGCGGCGGCCTGGCGGTACCACTGCTCGGCCTCCTCGGCGGCGGCTCCCCCGACACCGTTGTCGACGCCGGGCTCCCGCGCCCGCACGGCGGCACGACCTTCCCGTACGACGGGACGGCCCTCGCGGGCGGCCTCACGGCTCGCACTTCCGATCTCGAACGCCGCGCGCGCGATTCTGCGCCCCTCGCGCACGGCCGCGCGCTCCTCCTGCTCGGCGAGTTCACCGAGCGCCCGCGCGAGCCGGTACGCGGCCTCACGGTGCCCTCGCTCGGCGGCGACCCGCATCCACTGCTCGGCGGAGGCGTCACTGCGGTGCTCCAGCAGGTCGGCGAGGGCGTACGCGCCCAAGGCGTGCCCCTGCTCGGCGGACTGGCGCAGCCAGTACTCGGCGGCCGGTTCGTCGCCGCGCTCGCGGTGGTGCCGGCCGAG
>NZ_LRTR01000094.1 GCF_001550375.1 Streptomyces europaeiscabiei
CGCCCCCGTGCCGCCCCCGACGGCCGCCCGGCACGAGCGGGCACCGCACGTCTCCGACAGGCGGCCCGAGTACCGCCCCTCGTCGGGCTACGAGCGTCCGACGGCAGCACCGCAGGGGTCCGGTGGGCCCGCCAGGCCGGTCCTGCCGAAGCGCCGTGCGATGGAGCACCTGGCGCCCGAACTCCGCCAGGGGCCCGCTCCACGTCCCGACACCCACGAGCAGGACCTGAACTTCAGCCCCGGCCTCCTGGCCGGGATCAATCGAGGCTTCGGTCTCGCCGGCGCGACCTCCGACGCGATCCCCGTCGACGACACGCGCTGGGCCCCGCACCGACCGCAAGGAGAAGAACCCCACCATGGTGAGCGATAGCCACCCCACCGGACAGAACATCGACTGGCTGCTGGACAACCTCAAGAAGACCGTGCCCGGTACCCGGCAGGTGCTGTTGCTCTCGTCCGACGGCTTGAGCAAGGCACATGTGGATCTGAGCGCCGACGACGCCGACCGGCTGGCGGCGATATCCTCCGGCCTCAACTCCCTGGGCCGTTCCTTCGGCCACGACAGGGTGCTGGGCAACGGCGGCACCGTCCGCCAGGTCATCGTGGAACTGCACAACGGCATCCTCATCGTGGCCTCGGCGGGTCACGGCGCCGTGCTGGCGGTCACCGCGGACGCGACGACGCACACCGAGACGCTCGGCTACGAGATGGGCATGCTGATCCGGGCCGTGCAGCCGTTCCTCGCCACGCCGGCCCGCCGCCCGACCAACGCACCGTCCAGCGCGGGGATGTGACGCGATGACGGACGAGATGTTCCTGGACGAGGAGGCCGGACGGTTAGTCCGGCCGTTCACCGTCAGCAACGGGCGCACTCGGCCCTCGACGCCGTTCGACCTGCTCACCCTGGTGATGGCCACCGGCAGCCGGAGGATCACCGACCTCGGCCCCGACCACGACCTGGTGCTCGGCCTGTGCGTCAGGCCGGTGCCGGTGGTCGAGGTGGCCGCGCGGATGAACCTCCCGATCGCCGTCACCAAAGTCCTGTTGTCCGACCTAGTGCAGCACGAGGCGCTCACCGCGCGGGCGCCCCGTGCCGTCGAGGCGGCCTCCGCCGCCAACCGAGAAGTTTTGGAGGCGGTACTTGATGGCCTACGCGCACGGCTCTGACCCCTTCCCGACCGCCCTGAAGATCCTCGTGGCGGGAGGGTTCGGGGTGGGCAAGACGACCTTCGTGGGGGCGGTCAGCGAGATCGCGCCACTGAGCACCGAGGAGGTCATCACCACGGCCAGTGTCCGCACCGACAGCCTCGACGGGGTGGAGGAGAAGTCCACCACCACCGTGGCCATGGACTTCGGCCGGATCACCCTCGGCTCCGAGCACGTCCTGTATCTGTTCGGCACCCCCGGGCAGGAACGGTTCTGGTTCATGTGGGACGAGCTGTCCGACGGAGCGCTGGGCGCGGTGGTGCTCGCCGACACCCGCCGGCTCGACGCGTGCTTCCCCGCGGTGGACTTCTTCGAGGTGCGCGGAATCCCGTTCGTCGTGGGGGTGAACGAGTTCGACGGCGCGTACCAGTACTCCGTCGAGGAGGTCCGCGACGCCATCGGCCTGAAGTCCAACGCACCGATCGTGTTCTGCGACGCCCGGCACTGCAGCTCCGGTACGGGTGTGCTCGTCGAACTCGTCCAGCACCTGCTCGGCATGACACCCGACGTGGCGACACACCAGCCACCCGTGCTCCGTTGATTCTCACTCAACTCGGCCGATCTCGAACGGAGTCCCGATGAACAGCCCCTATGCCTCCTACGAGCCACCGCTCGACCGTCTGCTCCTCACCCCCGAGGACCCGGCCGCCCCGCAACGCGCCGCCAGGCTCGCCCAGCTCGGACTCGCCAACACCCCCCGGGCCGAGTTCGACGTCTTCGCGCGCCGGCTGGCGCTGGAGCTGGACGCGCCGTACGCGATGGTCAACTTCGTCGATGACAAACGCCAGTTCTTCGCCGGGCTCTACACCCCGGACGCCGGACCCGTGAACATCGCGCAGGGCCAGGCGGCCGAGAGCTCGATGAGCCGGGAGATGCGCCTGGACCACGGCTTCTGCCCGCACACCGTCAAGCGAACCGCGGCGCTGGTGCTCGACGACGTCTGCGACTACCCGCGGTTCGCCGGCAACCCGGTCGTGGACGAGATCGGCATCCGCTCCTACATGGGCGCGCCGCTGGTCGACACGCTGGCGGGCATGAAC
Source organism: Streptomyces europaeiscabiei (assembly GCF_001550375.1). Lineage (GTDB taxonomy): Bacteria > Actinomycetota > Actinomycetes > Streptomycetales > Streptomycetaceae > Streptomyces > Streptomyces europaeiscabiei. The sequence continues at coordinate 2,247 of NZ_LRTR01000094.1, forward strand.
CTCGGCACGATCTGTGTCGTCGACACCGACTCCCGTACCTGGGGGCGGCAGCGGCTGGAGATCATCAAGCACATGGCTCAGGAGATGTCCGACCAGATCCAGGCCATCGCCTCCGGCCGCTGAGGCCCGACCGGGCGCCGCCGCCGGTCGGGTGGGTCGAGGGGAAGCGGACCGCCGGGCGTCCGGCTCACGAAAGCCGCGGACACGACGTCGTGTCCGCGGTTTCTCTGTGTTCGGGCCCGGCCGACGGATGGGATCCGGGGCGCGAGCGGGTGAGGGCCGCGGCGTGTCCGGCGGGTCGGGTCGCTCGACGAAAGCCGACCGAGGCACGCTCCGGGTCGCGGATGCGCCGGTCCCCCGGCGGCGGGATGGGGCGGT
>NZ_LRTR01000095.1 GCF_001550375.1 Streptomyces europaeiscabiei
GCGGGCCTGGCCGTCCCGGCCGTCGGCGCGGCGGCGGCGTCGCTTCGGCGCAGTCCTCGGTCTCGGCCGCGTACCCGTGCGCAGCAGCAGGGTGCCCGCCGCCCGTACCTGTCCGTCGTCGAGGACCAGTTTGCCCGGCGCTTCCTCCTCGGCTCGTCGGCCCAGGTGGGAGGGTGACACCCCGCTGCGCCGGCATGCGTTGCCTGATCGGAGGGGTTGGGGGTGTGCGGGCCTGCCCCGCACACCCCCAACCCCTCCGGGGTGTGGGGGGCTGTCTCGTACCCGGGGAGCTTCGCTCCGCCGGACGGTGCCCAGACCTGCCTAGACCAGTTCGCCGACCGGGACCGGTGCCGGATCCCGCGACTCGACCTGCGGGGTGCGGACCAGATCGGCGAGACGCTCGGACCACTGGCCCTTGTTCTCACCGAGTGCGAACTCGCCGAGCCTGAGGCCCTGGATCTCGGAGGTGCCGGCGGGGGCGTAGATGTGGAAGGCGTCGCGCAGATAGCGCTCGACCGGGCGGTCGGTGAACAGGCCGCAGGCCGCGTGCATCTTGACCGACGCCTGGGCCGACTCGATGGACGACTCGACGTTGAAGAGTTTCGCGGACATCAGCTCGATGTCGCAGGGCCGACCGTTGTCCAGCAGATGCGCGGCGAGATACGCGCTCTGCCGCGCGAGGGTGAGACGTTGCAGCATCCGCCCCAGCTCGATCTTGATGTTGGGCAGGTGCCCCAACGGCCTTCCGTAGCGCTGCGTCTCACCGCAGTACCGGGCCGTCTCCTCGAACACCGCCTGGTGGATGCCCAGGGACACCGCGGTCAGGTTGAGACGGCCGTAGAGCACCGACGAGGAGTACGCGACGGCCAGCCCCTCACCCTCCTCGCCGAGCCGGTTGGCGGCCGGCACCCGACAGTTGTCGAAGACGAGCTCCCCGAAACTGAACCCGTGCAGACCCATGGAGGGCACCTGCTCGGCGAGGGAGAAGCCGGGCCGGTCGGACTCGACGAGGAAGGCCGTCATGCCCTGGGAACCCGGGCCGGTGCGGACCACGACACCGTGCACGTCGCCCACATGACTGTTGCCGACGAAGATCTTGCGGCCGTTGAGGATGTAGTCGTCGCCGTCCCGTACCGCGCTGCTCTCCATGCCGGCTACATGGCCCCCCGACCCCGGCTCGGTGACCGCGATGGTCGGCAGCACCTCTCCCTCGGCGATCCTCGGCAGCCAGTACCTCTTCTGACTGTCGTCGCCGAAGTGAATGATCTTGGCGACGCCCAGCTGGGAGGCCTGGACCATGGCCCCCATCGCGCCGCTCACACGGGACAGTTCCTCGATGATGACGGTCTTGGCAAGATGGCCCGCGCCCATGCCTCCGTATGCCGGGTCGATCGTGGCGCCGATCCAGCCCTGTTGGGCGATCAGCCGGGAGAGCCCGACCAGTGCGGTCCGGGAGGTCTCCATCTCGGGTATCAGCGGCCGTACCACACGCTCGGCGAACTCGCGTACGCGCTGCCGTAGATCCTCATGATCCTGGGTCGTGAAGACGTGTTCCACGCCAAGCCCTTCTAGGCGTTCTCCCGCGCCCGGGGGAGACGCGGTGGCTGTGCATCAGTCGTGGTTCCGGTCGGGAGACTGACCGACGTGCAACATGGTCTACAAATCAACCTCTAACGCCAAGATCGTTTAGGGGGTTTGGCCGAAACATGGGCAGTTGAAGTTTGAGCTTGAATGTGAGAAGAGAAGGGGGCGATGTCCACATTTTGATACTTTCCAAGCCGAACTTGCTCGGCCGCCTCGACCCGGGGTCGCGCACCCGCCGACCGGATCACCAGGCACACCCGCCCTGACAAGCCTTCCCGCAGCACTGTGCACCCCCAAATACCAAACTGACGCTCCGTCTGTGCATGTTTGATCAGGGTGACACAGATTTCCAGCCACCCCTCAAAGAGGCAAATGTGGCTGGACAGTGCCGATTCCGAAACCCTGCTGTGTCGACAAGTATCCATTCCGGATGACTCCCGGAAGGGTTCGTTCCGGGGCGCCTGCCCGAGCCGGCTCCCTGGCCGGCACCGGATGCGTCGTCAATTGCCGCCGTCCGGCGCCAGGTTGCGGTCCGACGGGTGCTGACGACGGGGCCCGGGTCCTGATACCGTTCCGTCCGCCCGCTGACATGCGCCGACGGCGTGTCAAGCCGGAGCACAGGGGATGCCGGGCGGCTCGCGGCACCCCCATCGCCATCGGATGTCCGCCGTCGTACGAGGAATCAGATGCCAGGCACCCTCCCCCGCATCGGCCCCACGCGCGACACGCCACGGTGGACCGGATGAGCGGTGACACGCCCCGCTCCGCGGCCGGCGTTCCGCTTCTCCCCCAGGGCCTGCCCCGACGGCCCCGGAGCACACCGGCCGCGCCACCGCCCCCCGAGGGCACGGCCGAGGCCTCCGCGACGGACGACGACGCGGACGACACGCTTCGCCCGGACGCCCTGGCCCGCGCCATCGTGGCGATCCAGCGGGGCTCGACGCGCGCCCGGCTCGGCGGACCGGA
>NZ_LRTR01000096.1 GCF_001550375.1 Streptomyces europaeiscabiei
GCACCGACGGCCGACCGGCACCACGGCCCGGCCCCGACGCCGCCTGACGGGCGCTGCCACCGGCGCCCCGACGAACCGGCGCCGACATCGGCGCCGACCGACCGTGAGGAACACGCACGACATGACTGAGCAGGTACGAACCGGCCCCCAGCTGGACTGGCTGCTGGACGGGCTCGTGGAACGCATACCCGAGATCCACTGCGCCATCGTGCTGTCCGGGGACGGCCTCCTCATCGGCAAGTCGAAGGACATCAGGTTCGACGACGCGGAACATCTGTCCGCGGTCGGCTCGGGCATGCACAGCCTCGCCCGGGGCGTGGCCCGCCACTTCCACGGCGGCGAGGTCCAGCAGACGGTCATCCAGATGGAGCGGGCGTTCCTCTTCGTCACCGCCGCGGGCCGGGGCGCCCGGCTGGCCGCGATCGCCTCGGAGGAGGTCGACGTCGGCATGATGGCCTTCGAGATGGGCACCCTGGTCAAGCAGGTCGGCAAGTACCTGAGCGCCGCGCCCCGTGCGGAAACCCCCTCCGAATACGTGCAGGACGCGTGAGCCGCCACGGCGGCCGGGCCCGGAACTCGTCGAAAGGGTGATGGATGGTGTCCGTCAGCTCCGAGACCGTCGTACCCACCGCCCTGAAGATCCTCATAGCGGGTGGCTTCGGTGTCGGCAAGACCACCATGGTCGGCGCGGTGAGCGAGGTGACCCCGCTGGCGACCGAGGAGCACATCAGCGCGGCGGGCCGGCGTGTGGACGACCTCAGGGGCGTCGAGAGGAAGGTCTCGACCACCGTCGCCCTGGACTTCGGCCGCATCACCATCTCCCCCGAGCTGGTGCTCTATCTCTTCGGTACGCCCGGCCAGGACCGTTTCTGGTTCATGTGGGACGACCTGTGCAGTGGTGCGCTCGGGGCCGTGGTCCTCGCCGACACCCGGCGGCTCGACGCCTCCTTCGCCGCGGTCGACTTCTTCGAGTCCCGCTCCATCCCCTTCGCGGTCGGCGTCAACTGCTTCGACGGCCGCCGTGAGGTCGACGCCGAGCAGGTCCGCCAGGCGCTCGACCTGGCATCCACCGTCCCGGTCCTCCTCTGCGACGTACGCCAGCGCCAGTCCGGCAGGGAGCTCCTGCTGGCCGTGCTCGGGGCGGCCCGCCGGAAGATGGAGGCCCGGCTGGTGGCGGCCGGCCTCCGGCCGGGCTGAGCCCCGGCCGGCGCCTGCTCAGCGGCCCCGGGTGAGGCTCAGGGGGCAGGTTCCCCGGCTCGGGCGAGGAGGTCGGCACGGCTGATGGAGTCGGTGCGGGTCGAGGGGACGGTGCAGGCGTGGGCGCCCGCGATCGCGCCGTAGAGGCCGCAGCGGTGCGGGGGTTCGCCGGTGAGCCGGCCGAAGAGGTAGGCCGCCGCGAAGGCGTCCCCGGCGCCGTTGGAGTCCACGACCGGCGTCGGCGGGGTCACCGGCGGGATGTGGCTCAGCTCGCCGTCGACCAGGTGGTACGCGCCCCGCGCCCCGTCCGTGGCGACGACGATCCGGGCACGGCCCCGCTCGGTGATCCGGCGCATGGTCTTCTCCGGGTCGGCGAGCCCGGCGACGGACAGGAAGACCAGGTCGGCGGCGTGGGCGAACGGCTCGTGGTACGGGTTGACGCCGTCCCAGTCGTGCAGGTCGGTCGAGACGGTCACGCCCAGGTCGCGCAGGAGGGGCAGGGAGGCAGCGCACGGCCGGCTGATGGAGACGTGGACGTGGCGGCTGGCTCCGGCCAACGCGCGGACCGTGTGCGGCGGCAGTTCGTCCACCTCCTGGCTCCGGCTGCCGTCGTAGAGCGAGCAGCGGCGCCCGTCCGGGCCGACCAGGTTCACCGCGCGCCGGGTGCCGCCGGGCAGGGGCGCCTCGGTGAGCGGGACGCCCCGGTCGCGGTGCAGGGCGCGGACCAGGTCGCCTTCGTGGTCGTCGCCGAGCAGGTCCAGGTGGTGGGTCCGCAGGCCGAGGGTGTGCGCGGCCACCGCCATGAAGTCGCCGGTCTGCCCGGCCCGGGTCTCGATGGCCGGCACCAGATGGCTGTCGGCGAACGGAAGCGGCAGCTCGGGGACGTAGACGATCGTGTCGACGCCCGCCCCGCCCAGCACGAGGACGTCGATCTCGGACTCGGTGCGCACCATGCCTCCAGTGGCGAGGGTTTCGCTGTGGAGGCAGCGTACGGCCGGGCGGACCGGGGGTGACCGGAGCGGGACTCCGGTCACCCTCACCGGCGAACGCGGCGACGGGCCCGGACCCGCTCGAAGGCGGGCCGAGGCCTGGCGTTCGGTCCGTGCCGAACTCGGGCCGCGGTTCCCGACGCCCGACGCCCGACGCCCGACGCCCGACGACGACACGGTCGGTGGCCCTCACGCCTCCCAGGCCGTGGGGCGTCTGTGTCACACACCACGCCCGGGCGTGACCCGAACGATGGGCACGAGTGCCGCGACCCTAGGTCCAGGACGGGTCGGTCAGGTCGGGCAAGGGGAGGTTCCCGCGCTCGTGCGGGGCCGTCGGAGGGGCGGGCTCGGCGGTTTCCCGGCCCTCCGACGGCAGTTCTGCCCAGACGACACGACCGGACCGTTGTGGGGTGTCGCGCACCCCCCAGTCGCTGCTGAGCATGCCGACCAGCATGAGCCCACGCCCGTTCTGGTCGTCGGGGCCCGGACGACGCCGGGCAGGCTGTGCGTGACCACTGTTCTGGTCCTCGACCTCGATGCGGAGCCGACGGCCGGTGAAGTGCAGCCGGCACACGATCCACTCGCTGTCCGTGTGTGTCAACGCGTTGGTGACCAGCTCGGACGTGATCAGGAGGACGTCCTCACAGGTCTCCGGACGCACCTCCCACTCGCCGAGCAGCTCGCGCACGGTTCTGCGCGCCTCGCCCGCCGACGCGGGCACCGCGGGCAGGCCGAACACACCCGCTCTGTGGGGTTCGTACGCCTCTGTTCCAAGGGGTGGGTACATGACCGGGGATAACCGGTCCGTGGACCGGGGGAGAGTGGGCGGAGCCATCGCCGTATGCCTTTCGTCGGCCCTTCGCACCGCAGCGGTGCCGGTGCCACGGCCGCCTCGCCGTCTGTCGTGAGCTCTGACAACTCGCGACGAACAGCGCTGAGTTGCGGCCACATCTCCCCCAACCTGGCCGCGCAGCCTCAGCGTTCACCGAAGCCGTGACGGTACGTCCACTGTGGCATCCGCGAACAACACCTCGCAACCAGCAAGTTGAAATTTGCAATTTGTGAGTCGCAGGCCGCCTCCGTTCGAGCCAAGATCGTGCGAGACTGCGCTCTCGAAGCGACTCGAACAACAATGAGCAATCCTTGAACGAAAACGCGCAAGACCCGTAAGACAGTTCGACATGACCTCTGGGCTCGGTGTGAGGGGGTGGTGAGGCGTGACCGCGGAAACGGAGTGGGGCGGGGCCCCCTCCGTGTTGCGCATGATCCTCGGCAGACAGCTGGAGGAACTGCGCACGCGCGCCGGGCTGACGTTCGAGCAGGCGGGCGAGGCGATCGGTGTCAGCCATTCCACGATCCGCCGCCTGGAAGCCGCCAAGGTCGCCCGGCTCCGCCTCCCGGATGTCGAGAAACTGCTCCAGATCTACGGCGTACAGGACCAGCAGGAGATCGAGACCTTCCTGAAGTCGGTCCGCGAGGCCAACAAGCGCGGCTGGTGGCACACCTACCGCGACGTGCTGCCCGACTGGTTCGCCGCCTACCTCAGCCTGGAACAGGCCGCGCTCCAGATCCGCGCGTACGAGGCCCAGTTCGTGCACGGCCTGCTGCAGACGGAGGAGTACGCCCGCGCCCTGCTCGGCGCCGGCAATCCGCACGCGGCGACCGAGGACACCGAGCGGCGGGTGGCGCTGCGAATGCGGCGCCAGGAACTCCTCACCCGTGCGCAACCGCCCCGGCTGTGGGTGGTGATGGACGAGACGGTGCTCAGATGGCCCGTCGGCGGACCGGACGTGATGCGCGCCCAGATCGACCATCTGATCGAGCTGAACCGGCTGCCCCATGTGACGGTCCAGCTCATGCCGTTCCACAACGGCCCGCATCCGGCGATGCGGGCCGGAGCGTTCCACCTCTTCCGGTTCAGGGCACCCGAGTTGCCGGACATCGTCTACCTCAACGGTCTGGTGGGCGCCGTCTACCTCGACAAGGGGGACGACGTCGTCGTCTACCGCGAGGCCCTGGACCGGCTGGGCGCGCAGTCGGCGCCCGCCCGCAAGACCGAGGCCCTCCTCGGTGCGATACGCAAGGAGCTCTGACGTGCACCACCACACACCCGACGGAGTACACAACCGCGTCCGCAACGGCATGCCCGCCCGCGACCTCGGCAAACAGGACTGGCACCGGCCGTGGAGCGACGACGCCGGCGGTGCCTGCGTGGAAGTGAAGAAGCTGGCCGACGGCCGGGTCGCCGTCCGTCAGTCGACCGACCCGGACGGCCCGGCGCTGCTCTTCACCCCGCGTGAGATGACCAGTTTCCTGGCCGGCGTGAAGGCGGGCGAGGCCGACTTCCTGCTCTGACCTGCTTGCTGCCCACGCCTCGCTGACGCACCACCTGTGTGAACCGACACCTGCACGACACGACCTGATGGGAGGGGCGGCGTTGCCCGACAACGGATGGCCTGCCGACCGGATCGACACCGAGCACGCGCATTCGGCGCGTATCTACGACTACATCCTCGGCGGCAAGGACTACTACCCGGCCGACAAGGAGGCCGGTGACGCGATGGCGCACGAGTGGCCGGCCCTGCCGGTCCACATGCGTGCCAACCGCGACTGGATGAACCGCGCGGTGCGCTGGCTCGCCGAGAAGGCGGGCATGCGCCAGTTCCTGGACATCGGAACCGGCATCCCCACCTCCCCCAACCTCCACGAGATAGCCCAGTCGGTGGCCCCCGAGTCCCGGGTCGTCTACGTGGACAACGACCCGATCGTCCTCACGCTGTCCCAGGGGTTGCTGGCCAGCACCCCCGAGGGCAGGACCGCGTACATCGAGGCGGATTTCCAGGACCCGGAGACCGTGCTCGGCTCGGCCGAGTTCGCGGAGACCCTCGACCTGGGCAAGCCGGTCGCGCTCACCGTGATCGCGATCGTCCACTTCGTGCTGGACGAGGACGATGCCGTCGGAATCGTCCGCCGTCTCCTCGAACCCCTCCCCTCGGGCAGCTACCTGGCGATGACCATCGGCACCGCCGAGTTCGCCCCGCAGGAGGTGGGCCGCGTCGCGCGCGAGTACGCGGCCCGCGACATGCCGATGCGGCTCCGCACGATCGACGAGGCCCACGAGTTCTTCGACGGCCTCGAACTCGTCGAGCCCGGCATCGTCCAGGTCCACAAGTGGCACCCGGACGGCTCGGGCGAGGAGGACATCCGCGACGAGGACATCGCCATGTACGGGGCGATCGCACGGAAGCCGTGATCCAGGACGACGCGCCCCTGGCCCGGCGCTCGATGCCGGACCAGGGGCGCGCCCCCCTTCAGGGGCGCGGGGAACTGCGCGACCAGCCCCCCACCGGCCCGTAGTCGCCCGACACCCCGTCGCGGCACCCCCGAAACGCGCGGGAACTACTTCGCCGCCCCCGTACTGTCGCGAACGATGAGATCAACAGGGACGACGGGGTCCTCCTCCAGGGAGTCCCCCGTCGACTCCGGGCCGTCCAACTGCCTCAACAGCAAGCGCAGCGCCATCGTGCCGATCGCGGAGAAGTCCGTACGGATCGTCGTCAGCGGCGGCAGCAGATGCGCCGCCTCCGGGATGTCGTCGTAGCCGACCACGCTCACGTCGTCCGGGACCCGGCGGCCGGCCTCGTGCAGGGCGCGCAGCAGGCCGAGCGCCATCTGGTCGTTGGAGACGAACACCGCGGTGACGTCCCGGCTGCGCGCGAGCCGCCGGCCCAGCTCGTGGCCGGAGTCGGCGCTCCAGTCCCCGACGAGGGGTTCGTGGACGCGTGCGCCGGCTCGCGTCAGGGTCTCGCGCCAGCTCGCGGCGCGTCGGTCGGCCGACGTCCAGCCGGTGGGGCCGGCGATGTGCCGGACGGTGGGGTGGCCGAGGCCCAGCAGATGTTCGGTCGCCAGCCGGGCGCCCGCCGTGAAGTCCGAGGAGACCACGGGGGTGCCGTCGCCGAGGCCGTTGTCCAGCATCACCAGCGGGGTGTCCGGGCGGGCCCGCGCGAGTGCGGTGGCGACCGGCCGCTGGGGGGCGATGGCGATGATCCCGTCCGCGCCCTCGGCCGACAGCCGGTCCACCGCCTGGACGACGGTGTCCCGGTCCGCCGTGTCGAGGGCGATGGAGCTGACGAGGTAACCCGCCTCCTGGGCCGCCGTGTTGATCGCGGTCAGGGTGGAGGCCGGGCCGTAGCGTGCCGCGTCGAAGGAGATCACCCCGAGCATGCGGGTCCGGCCGCTGGCCAGCGAGCGCGCGCTGCGGCTGGGGCGGTAGCCGAGCGTCCGCATGGCCTCCAGCACGGCTTCCCGGGTCTCCGTCCGGACCGCCGGGTTGTCGTTCAGGACGCGGGAGACCGTCTGCTTGGAGACGCCGGCGAGGCGGGCCACGTCGTCCATCACCGGGCGGGAGCCGGCGAAGTTGCGCCGGCTGCGGCCGCGGGTGGCTCCGCCGGGGTCGCCGGCCGCGTTGCCGTCCGTCGTGCTTCGGGGCATGCGGCTGGGTCCTTTTCGACGGGGTCCGGATCGGTGTGGTTCTGTCGGGGCCACAGGATAGGTCTGGCGGTTTCGCCCCCGCCGCCCCTTCGACCCCGTTCACGTGTGTCGGTTGTCTGCGGGCGGGTGGAAGCTGGTCGCGCAGTTCCCCACGGACCCTCCCTCCAGGGGCGCGGGGAACTGCGCGAGCAACCACGACGGACCCGCGGCTGGGGGTCGAAGGGGCGCAGCCCCTGGGATGGGAACGGGTAGGGGCGGCGGGGGCGACGAAACCGGGGCTCAGCCGGGCCGGAGGGCCCAGGTGTGGGTGGTGATCAACTCGGCTCGGACGATCCCCGCCGGGATCCCCGAGTCGCCCGCCCACCCCGGCACGTACACCGGCGCACCGGCGGGCAGCGGCAGCACGCGCAGCCTCAGCCCCTCCGCGCGCAGCGCCGCCACCGGCACCCGGTCGAGGCCGATGTCCCAGACACCCCCCGAGTAGAACTGGTCGGCGACGAGCCGGTCCCCCACGTAGGCACGGGCCACGTCGCCGGTCCAGTGGACGCGGAGCAGGCTCCCGGGCGGCGCATCGTCCGGCAGGACGATGTCGTACTCGGCGGCCACGGTGTCGAAGTGCTCGTCGGCCGGCACACTCGCCCGCCCCAGGACACCCGTCGTGACGGGCGGCGCCTGGCCCGCCGGTCGGACCAAGGTGACCGGAAGTTCGCCGTCCGCGCCGCCGGTTCCCCGCCGACCGGCGTCCCGCGCCACCACCGTATAGCGGACGAGGACTCCGTCCGTCGCCTCCTTCACCACCGCGCCGGTCACCATCGGCGGCCGCGCCGGGGCGGGCAGCACGGCGAACGAAGGTTCCGGAGTCGCGCTGTGGACGCGTACCTCGTCCGTGTGGGCGTCGAAGACCACACCGCCGTCGGAGTCGGCGAGAACGAGCCGCTCGGCGCCCCAGGCATGGCCCCGGTAGGCGGTACGGGCCGTCGCCGCGTCCAGGACCAGGAGGCCGACCCGGCTGCCGTCGGTGGTGTCGACCTCGACCAGGGCGTCCGTGCCGGGGCGCAGTCCGGTCACCAGGATGCGGTCGCCCACGGTCGTGACCTGTCCCGAAGGCACGGAGACCGTCGTCACCGTCCGGATGTCCAGGGCGAGTTCGGGGGTGATGCCGTCGGTCGCGGCGAGGACCAGGACCGTGCGGCCGTGGCCGTCGTCGACCGTGCAGACGGGCTGCGCGGTGGCCCAGTCCAGCCGCAGCCCGGCGACGTCCAGCCTCAACGGCCAGCAGAGGTAGGCCCCTCGGGGGATCGTGACGGGTGCGCTCGGCAGCGACAGCACCCGGCCGGTCGCACCACCGGAGCCGGTCGCACCGGGCGGCCCCCCGGTGCCGTCCGGGCCGTCCGGGCCGTCCGGGCCGTCCGGGAACTCGACCGTGAACGTCGTCCCCGGATGGTCCGGCAGCGGCTCGTGCGGCTGGTGGTTGTTGACGAAGAGGAAGCCCGATCGGCCGTCGCCGCGAACGGCCCACCTCAACGTCTCCCGGTCGTCCTGGCCCGTCGGCCGCCGCTCGGGCAGGGCCGAGTCCATCGGGGCGATCAGATGTCCGAAGTCGGCCAGCAGGAGGTGCTGGAGGCGGAGTTCGTCGTAGGAGGGGCGGTACTGGCCGTATTCGCCGAGGGGGGCCTGGAAGTCGTAGGTGAGGACGGGGAGGTCGTTGGGGTAGCCGGTGGCGTGGGACTCCTGGAGGGGGGTGAGGTCACCCGGCGGGTTGGTGCCACCGTGGAACATGTAGTAGCCCTGCCAGACCGAGCCGCACCCGATCTTGGTGAGGCCGAGGGCTCCGATGTCGGCCGCGTCGACGCGCGGCCGGCGGTGGTAGGCCACCGCCATGCCGCCGCCCAGCTCGCAGGTGGCCCAGGGGAATCGGTCCGCCGACGCCGCAGGATCAGCGCCGCGTACCGTCGTCGGACGGAGGTCCGCGCCGATGCCCTCGTCGTCACGCTGGTGGGTGAAGAAGAAGTGCTTGCGGCAGGTGTCGGGCCAGCCGCCGTCCGCCTCGGTCCAGAAGGTCTCGGTGTAGCCGCCGTAGAGGGGGAGAAGCTCGTCGGGCGGCAGGCGCACTCCGCCCCAGGCGGTCGACGTCCACAGGGGAGCCGACAGTCCGGCCTCCTGGGCCATGCGCTTCAACGTGAGCAGATGGCCCGGCCGGTCGTACAGCTCGTTCTCGATCTGGATGGCGACGACCGGGCCGCCGTTGGACCGGTCAAGACCGTGCAGTTGCCCGGCGATCGCGGTGAACCAGGTGTGTACGGGGGCGAGGTAGGCCGGGTCGTCGGTGCGGGGCGCGTCGGTGCGGTCCAGGACCCAGTCGGGTAGGCCGCCGTTGCGGACCTCGGCGTGGACCCAGGGGCCGATACGGGGGATGAGGTCCAGGCCGTGGCGGGCGCAGAGTTCGGCGAAGCGGCGCAGGTCGCGGTCGCCGTCGAACCGGATGCGGCCCTCGGCCTCCTCGTGGTGGATCCAGATGACGTAGGCGGCGACGACCGTCACCCCGCCCGCCTTCATCTTCAGCAGTTCCTCCTCCCACTCCCCCGCCGGGTAGCGGGTGGGGTGGAACTCGCCGGAGACGGGGAACCACGGACGGCCGCCCCGCGTCAGCCAACGGCTGTTGACCTCGATGGGGTCGGCCGCCCCCGGCGCGTCGGCGAAGGGAAGGTGGCCGCGCAGCGGGGGGTCGCCGGGCGCCGGTACGCGCACATGGTGCGCCGGCGTCATCAGGGCTTCACCGGGCCCAGGTCGGGTGTGTCCGTGAACTCGGCGCGGGCGCTGGTCGTGGCGTTGAGTTCCAGCAGGACCAGGTCGTTGGCGCCGGGGCGCAGGACGGGGGCCGGGACGTACAGGGTGCGCTGCGGGCCACGGTTCCAGTAGCGGCCGAGGTGGAAGCCGTTGATCCAGGCCTGTCCCTTGGTCCAGCCGGGCAGCGAGAGGAAGGTGTCGGCGGGGGTGTCGACGTCGAAGGTGCCGTGGTGGAAGGCGGGGACGGTGACCGGGGCCGCCGTCCCGGCCGGGGCGAAGGGGACCGTGGAGAGGTCGGCCAGCGGCAGCCGGTGGGTGTCCCAGCCGAGCAGGGCGGTGCCGTTGAAGGTGACGGGGCCGAGGAGGCCCTTGGCGGCGCCGATGCGAGGGCCGTAGTTGACGCCGCCCATGTTCTCGACGAGGACGTCGAGCGTGGCACCGGCGTGCGGGACGCGCAGCGGCAGGGTCTCGTCGTGGCGTTCGCGTTCCAGGACGCCGACGGGGGCGCCGTCCACGAAGACCTGGGCGCGGTCGCCGACCCCGCCGTCGAAGTGGAGCAGGCCGTCGCCCGCCTCGGGAAGGGTGGTGCGGTAGAGGACGTAACCGGAGCGCTGCCCCAACTCCTCCATGGTGACCGGGTGTTCGGTGCGTTCCACGGCGGTGCCGAGGGCGGTGGCGTACGGCAGCAGGGGTGCCCGGCGGTCCAGCTCCACGGTGATGCCCGAGAGTTTGGGCGCGGGAGCCGGGGCCGGCTCCTCCGGGACCGGGGCGTGGCGGGCGATGACCTCGCGGAAGGCGTGGTACTTGGAGCCGGGGTCGCCGGACTCGGTGAGGGCGGCGTCGTAGTCGTAGGAGGTGACGATCGGGGCGTAGCACTGGTCGTGGTTGGCGCCGTTGGTGAAGCCGAAGTTGGTGCCGCCGTGGAACATGTAGATGTTGACGGAGGCACCGGCGGCCAGCAGCTTGTCGAGGTCGGCGGCGGCGCTCGCCGCGTCCCGCACGTGGTGCTCCTCGCCCCAGTGGTCGAACCAGCCGATCCAGAACTCCGAGCACATCAGCGGCCCTTCGGGCATGTGGGCCCGCAGCGCCTCCAGCGACTCCTCGATCCTGCCGCCGAAGGTGGCGGTGGACAGGACGCCGGGCAGGCTGCCGGCGGCCAGGTGGTGGCCGGAGCCCGCCTGGTCGCAGGTGAAGAGCAGTTCCTCGATGCCCCGTGCGCGCAGCGCCTGGTGGACGTGCTTGAGGTACGCGGTGTCGTCGCCGTACGCCCCGTACTCGTTCTCGACCTGGACGGCGATGACCGGGCCGCCGCTCGCCGCCATGTACGGCAGCAGCGGGGGCAGCAGGATGTCGAGGTAGCGGTCGAGGGCGTCGGTGAAGCGGGGGTCGCTGGAGCGCAGCCGGATGTCGGCGTCCGAGGTGAGCCAGGAGGGCAGGCCGCCGCCGTCCCACTCGGCGCAGATGTACGGGCCGGGGCGCAGCAGGACGTGCAGGCCCTCGGCGCGGGCGAGCCGCAGATAGCGGGGCAGGTCGAGCAGGCCGTCGAGGACGAGCGGGCTGTCCGGGTCGGGCTGGTGGAGGTTCCAGGGGACGTACGTCTCCACGGTGTTGAGGCCCATCAGCCGGGCCTTGCGCAGCCGGTCGGCCCACAGGTCGGGGTGGATGCGGAAGTAGTGCATCGCGCCGGAGATGATCCGGAACGGCTCCCCGTTCAGGAGGAAACCGTCGGACGTCGTGGTCAGAGCGGGCGTGCGCAAGGCTGATTCCCTTCGGCGGGGCGGACTTGGGGGAGGGGGACGATGCCGTCGTGCGGGTGGCGGGAGGCCGGGGACGGATGACGGACGGGCGTCGACGCGACGGGGTCACGAGGACGGGGACGCGGACGGTGACGGGGCGTTGGCGCGGGTGGCGCGGATCAGCCACAGCGTGGCCAGCAGGCACAGGGCCGAGACGGCGGAGAGCAGCAGCGGAACCGCGCGGACGCCGGACCACTCGATGGCCTTGCCGAGCGCGGGGCCGGCCGCCACTCCTCCGATCATGGAGGCGGCGATGACGAGCGCTCCGGCCCGGCGGGCCCGGGGTGCGGCCGCGTGCAGCCAGGGCAGGCCGGTGGGGAAGATCGGCGCGATGAACAGGCCGACTCCTGCGTAGGCGTACGGGGCGAGCCGGGGCACCGAGGCCAGCAGCAGGCAGACCGTCATGCCGGCGCAGGACACGGTGATGATCGTCCGGGGTGAGTGGCGCAGGGCGAGGGGGGCGACCAGGAAGCGGCCGACCGTCATCATCAGCCAGTACACGGAGGTGGCGGTCGCCGCGGCCCCGGCGCCGTATCCGACCGTCTCCAGGTGCGTGGGTTCCCAACCGCCGACCCCGGCCTCGACGCCGACGTGCAGGACGTAGAGGGTGACGAACACGGCGAGCACCGAGCCCAGGCTGCGGCTGAGCGCCGAGCCGCCGGCTGCCGCCGCGGTCCCTTCGGCGGCGGGCTGGGGCACCTGGTCGCGCACGCCCCGCAGGCACAGCAGCAGCGGCAGGTTGGCGGCGGCGAAGGCCAGGAAGAGCACCGGGTAGTGCTCGGCGCCGACGGCGGCGATCAGGGCCGGGCCGAGGATCGCGCCGACGCCGAAGTGGGCGTTGAGGATGTTCAGCATGGCGGTCGAGCGGTGGCCGAAGCCGACGGCGAAGAGCTGGTTGAGGCCGTAGTCGATGCCGCCGAAGCCGAGTCCGGCGAGCAGGGCGGCGGCGAGACCCGCGGGCCAGTTCGGCGCGAGCGCGAAGCCCGCCGCGCCGAGGGCCATCAGCAGGTACGAGGTGCCGAGGATCCGCCGGTTGCCCAGCCGCCCGTAGAGCCGGTCGAAGAGCAGTACGCCGACGACTCCGCCGACGAAGTGGGCGCTCAGCCCGAGCCCGGCGGCCGACGGCGACAGTCCGAACTCGTCGCGGAAGGCCGGGATGGCGGGCCCGTAGAGCGCCTGGAGCACGCCGATGAGGACGAAGCCGACACAGGACGCGACCACGGCGGCCGGGCTGAACACCCTGCTTTCCGGGCCCTGCCGGATGTGCTTCACCTCTTGCGCGGTCGATGCGTCGGGCACGCGGGGCTCCGCCTCTCCGTGGCTGGGACACCCGAAGTGTTACCGGTAACATCGGCGCCGTCAAGATCTCCCGCAGGGCTGTGCGGCGGGTGGGGTACGGGAGGGGCGGATGGGGTGCGGGAGGCGGTCGGCCGGGCGGAGCGAGGGCTGGGGCGAGGGCTGAGGCGTGGGCTGGGGCGAGGGCCGGGGCGGTGCGCTCGGGGCCGGGGGAATTTCCCACGCGGCGGCTCTTCGGACTGTGCTTCCATGCGGCCGTGAAGAGCGAGAGCGTGTCCGGTGACAGCACGGCCCATGATGTCCGGTATCGGACCGACCGCGATCTCGCGGACTGCGTCCGGGTGCTCGCGGAGGTCCATGAACGCGACGGCTATCCGGTCAACTGGCCCGATCGGCCCGGTCCTTGGCTGACTCCCCCCTCGCTGGTCGCCGCCTGGGTGGTGGACCTGGACGGCCGGATCGCCGGTCATGCGGGACTGTCCCGGAGCGGCGCGGGTGACGCGGCGCCCGGACTGTGGAGCGACCGTACGGGTGTGGGAGTCGACGGGACGGCCGTGCTCAGCCGGCTGTTCGTCGCTCCGTCGGCCCGCGGCCGGGGGCTCGGCGCGTCGCTCGTCTCCGAGGCCGTCGTAGAGGCGCGGCGACGCGGTCTGCATCCGGTACTCGACGTGGTGGCGTCCGACACCGCGGCGGCGGCGCTCTACGAACGTCTCGGCTGGCAGTTCCTGGCCACGGTCGAACAGTGGTGGGGCCCTGACCAGCGGGTGGCCGTCCGATGCTACGCGGCACCCTGATCCCACCGACGGCTCTCGCGCCCCCGGGGATCGCTGGAACCGTGGTTGGCGCCGAGGCGGATCCCGGTCGTCCGGCACAGGGCCGCCGGGATGCCGCATCCGCTGTGTGCGGAAGATCGTTCGGTCGGCGGAGAGGGGGTCCACCGTCCGCCGGGACCGGTCACGACCTTGCCCAGCAGCACCGACGACACGCGACGGTCGGCTACGCACCCCCACCGGTCCCGGGGCCCGTCCCTGGAGTGCCGCCCCCCCTGCCGCGGCAGGGCGGGCGCGCCCGGGAGCGGGTGCCGGGCGCGCCCGGTGGGAGGGCAGGTCAGCAGATGTTCTCGGCGCTGTTGACCAGCCGGTTGTTGCGGAAGGTGGTGTTCTCGCCGCAGGGGCTCTCCCTGATGGACGAGTTGGTGACCGTCAGGTTCTGGACGGTGATGTCGCGGTTGTTGGCGAACTCCGATCGTGCGGCCAGCCGGATCTCCCCGCCGCCGGAGACCGTGCCGCTCTGGGCGGCGAGGTTCACGTTGTAGCAGTTCTCGATGAGGATCGCGTTGTTGCCGGTGCTGGTGAGGTTGATGCGGTCGATGACCGCGCCGCCGCTCTCTGAGACGCAGAAGACGCCGCGTCCGCCGCCGCGCGCGATCACCTCGCCGACCCGGATGTTGGTCGGGTACGAACTGCCCACCCGGCCGTTGCGGTTGGCCATGCGGAAGGCGGCGTAACCGGTGCCGGCGCCCGCGCCGTCCGCGTCGACCTTGGTGACCGTGGCGTTGATCGTCTGGTTGAGGAGCAGCCCGGACTCGCCCACGTTGCGGGCGGTCACCGTTCCCACGGTGAGCCCGTCGACGCCGTACGTCTCGACCGCGTGACTGCTCGCGCCGGACACGTACACGTTGTCGATCCTGACGTTGCGCGTCCACTGGCTGGTGTCGCCGCGGTTGTCGATCCGAACCCCGAGGCCGCGCGAGAGACGCATGTCGAGCTGGCCGAGGACGACGTTCTGGACGTTGCGCAGGAAGATCCCGTACAGCGGGGTGCCGGTGAGGTTGAGGTGCTGGACCTCGATGTCCCGGGTGCCGCGGGAGTAGACGGGCGCCTGGTCGCCGGAGCCCGTGCCGGTGACGTTGATCGTGCCGCACACGTCGAGCACGGTGTAGCTGGGCAGCGACACCCGGGAACCGGCGCCGATGGATCCGGAGCCGCGCACGACGACCCGCTCCTTCGAAGTCCGTCCGGAGGTGAGGCTGTTGACGGCGGCCTGGATCGCCGCGCGCATGTCGGTCCCGGTGTACGTGACGCTGCCGCCGCGCCGGGCGGTCCAGGTGCTGCCGCTGAGCACGGCCTCCGCCTGGTACGAGCCCTCGCCGCACGCCGCCGCGACC
>NZ_LRTR01000097.1 GCF_001550375.1 Streptomyces europaeiscabiei
GGGAGCGGTCAGCGCGGCGGCCCCGGTGAGCAGGGCGGTGGTGCAGGCCGCGGTGACGAGGGCTCGCGCGCGGCGGGGGGTGGGGGTGGTGGGGGCAGTGACGGCAACCCCCTTCAGGGTGAGGGGGTCTGACGTTGCGTCGATGGAGCGGGGCATGGTGGTGTCGGTGGGCTGAGCTGCGGCTCTGCGTCCCATCTCGGCTTCTCCTGTGGGGGGATCGGCGCGCCTGCCGTGCGTCCGCCGTCCGCCGCGCACTCCTCGTCGTACCCGGGGACGAACCCGAAGACGAACCCAGGGACGGCCCCGGGGACGGACCCGAAGAC
Source organism: Streptomyces europaeiscabiei (assembly GCF_001550375.1). Lineage (GTDB taxonomy): Bacteria > Actinomycetota > Actinomycetes > Streptomycetales > Streptomycetaceae > Streptomyces > Streptomyces europaeiscabiei. The sequence continues at coordinate 324 of NZ_LRTR01000097.1, forward strand.
GAACCCGGGGCGGACCCGAGTCGAACCCGACCGGGTACCCGAGCGGGCACCCGATTCGAATCCGATTCGAATCCGATTCGACCGAGTCGTCCACGGTCGAGGCCGATCGACGGGGCCGGTGACCTGGAGTGGCGCGGCTTGGCACGGCATGGCGCCGCACGGCGGTGTCGCGGCGGGCGGTTCATGTGGCGGGCCGCGAGTGTGGCAAGCGCTTTCCACAGGCGTCAAGAGCCTGGAGGGACCGTCCTTCGTTCCCTCACGTCACTCACGCGTCATCGGCGGCTCGGCGGGCGTCTCCTTGACGGGCCCGAAGAGGACGGCCCGCGCCACGGCCGGGGCGAACAGGGCGCCGAGCGGCTCCTTGAGGGAGACGACGGAGCGGAAGGCGCGGCCCACGACGGGGTCGCCCGGGACGCGTTCCTGCACCCGGCGCAGATACCAGCCGGCGACGCGGTCCGCGGGCCGGACGGCGACCGCGTTGCCGATCGCCCCCGGCATCTTCTTGTCCGCCCCGGCCGAGATGTCCCACGCCTGCCGCGACGCCGCGAGCAGCGCCCGCTGCACCCGACGCGTGGTGGGCGTACGGCGCGGATCGCCCAGCGCCTCACGCAGGGCCAGGGCGCTCATCGCGGCGACGGCCATGCCCTGCCCGTAGATCGGGTTGAAGGTGCACAGGGCGTCGCCGGTGGCCAGGAAGCCGGCGGGGCGGCGGCCGGGCAGGTCGTAGCGGCGCCGTACGTTCGCGGTCCGCCGGAAGCCGGAGACGGGCGACAGCGGCTCGGCGTCGCGCATCCAGCGGTGCACCACCGGGTGCGGCAGCCGCTCGGCGTACGCCTCGAACTCGTGCTCGTCCGTGGGTGGTTCGTCACCGCGCAGTCCGGAGAAGGTGGCCAGATGGGTGCCGTCCTCCAGGGGGACGACGACGGCGCCGTACGGCTGCGTCGGGTGGGGGACGACATGGAGGCCGAGCGCGTCGGCGGACGGGTCGCCGCCGAGGGTGCCGGACGTGTCGCGGTAGACGCGGGAGGCGTACGCGAGTCCCGTGTCGATGATCTCCTCGTGCGGGGCCTCCGCTCCGATGGCCGCCAGCCATCGCGGCGCCTTCGTACCGCGACCCGAGGCGTCGACGACCAGGTCGGCGGCCAGTTCCCGCTGTTCGCTCCGGGCCCCGTCGCCACGCTCCCGCACCAGGACGCCCCGCACCCGCGTGGCGTCCCCGGTCAGGCCGACGGTGTCGGTCCCCTCGACGAGGGTGACCGACGGCTCGGCGAGGACCCGGCGCCGTACCAACCGCTCCATCTGCGCCCGCGAACCGGTGTGGATGTGGGTCGACGCGGGCATCCGCCGGAACCAGCGGTCGTTCTGGAACTGCACCATGTCCGACGGCATCCCGACCCGCGGCGCGCCCGCGGCCGTCAGCTCGGCCATGTAACCGGGCAGCAGCGCGTCCAGGGCGAGTTGGCCGCCCTCCAGCAGGACGTGCGGGTGCCGGCTCTGCGGTACGCCCGGCCGGGCCGCCGTCCCCTCCCCTTCCCCCTGCGGAAAACGGTCCCGTTCCACGATCGTCACCCGCTCGGCGTGCCCGACCAGAGCCCGCGCCGCGAGCAGCCCCGCGAGGCTGCCCCCGACGACCACCACGTGCCGCCCGGCCGCCCCGGCCGCCCCCTCTGAGATCCAACGACCGTTCGCCCGTACCGAGTTCACCGACTGCACTCCTCTTTTCGGGAATCCATTCGATGCACAGCTCTATCACCGTCACCGGCGAGCCGTCGGGTCGGCACACCGTGACGGTGCCGGGTGCGGACCGCCCACCGGTGCGACGTGTGCGTAACTCTGGGTAACCCGAGACGTCACGTATGGTCATGCGGCGCGGGGAAGATACGAGATACGAGATATCAGGAGGGTCAATTGGCGCTGGAGCCGGTGTGGTTCGCGGTTCTGGGGCCGGTTCGGGTGGAGCGGACGGGGGCGGAGCCGGCGTGGGGGCGTCCTCAGGAAAGGGCTCTGTTGGCGCTGTTGTCGGTGCGGGCGGGGCAGCCGGTGGCGGTGAGCGAGATCGTCGACGTGCTGTGGGGGAGGCTGCCGCCGGACAGTGCGGTGAATGTGATCCGCCGCCATGTGGGGTCGCTGCGGCGCCTGTTGGAGCCCGGTCTGCCCAACCGTGCCGCCGGCCGGTGGCTGATACGGGACGCGGGCGGGTACCGGCTCGTGGTCGACGCCGACTCCCTGGATCTGCTGCGGTTCCGTCGGCTGCGGGACGAGGCACGTCGGGTCGGCGCCGACGGCCACGGGTCGTCGGCACGGGTCGTGGAGCTTCTCACCGAGGCCCTCTCCCTGTGGCGGGGGCCGGTCGGGGCGGGGCTGCCCGCCGAGGTGCGGGAGCGGGCCGGGTTCGGGGCGGTCGACCGGGAACGACCGGCGGCCGTACGGGAGGCGGCCGACGCGGCGCTGCGCGCCGGCACCCCCGCAGCCGTCCTGCACCTGCTCCATCAGGCCGCGGCCGAAGATCCGTTGGACGAACCCCTGCTGGCCCGGCTCGTGCTCACACTGGCCGCCACCGGACGCGAGGCCGAGGCGCTGAACACCTACCGGGCCGCCCGCGCGAGGCTCGCCGACGAGTTGGGCATCGATCCGGGGTCGGAACTCCGCGAAGCCCACGCGGCTGTCGTGCGCGGCGCCGGTCCGGCCATGCCCACCGCCTCGGGAGCGAAGGCCGTCAACGGGCCCGCCGTCTCTCCGGCTCCGCGTCCCCCGACCGCCGTTCCCGCCCAGCTCCCCCACGATCTGCCGACGTTCACCGGCCGCCGCGCCGAGCTGGAGCAGGTACTGGCCCTCCTCACCGACCACAGCCACACCAACCACATCAACCACATCAACCACAACGGCGATCGCGGCATCGGCGACGACGCGCCTCCCGCCGGCACCGTCGTGATCAGCGCCATCGGCGGTATGGCCGGGATCGGCAAGACCACGCTCGCCGTGCACTGGGCCCATCGGGTCGCGGACCGGTTCCCGGACGGGCAGCTCTACGTCAACCTCCGGGGGTTCGCGCCGTCGGGTGCGGTGATGGGGGCGGGAGAAGCCGTGCGCGTCTTCCTCGACGCGCTGGGCGTGCCTCCGGAGCGGGTCCCGCACGGGGTGGACGCCCAGGCGGCGCTGTACCGCAGCCTGTTGGCGGGGCGGCGGTTCCTGGTGCTGCTGGACAACGCGCGGGACACCGAGCAGGTGCGGCCGTTGCTGCCGGGCACGCCCGGCTGTCTCACCATCGTGACGAGCCGCAACCAGCTGTCGGGCCTGGTGTCCGCGCACGGTGCCCATACGCTGTCCCTGCGTCCGCTGGACGCCGAACAGGCGCGGGTGTTCCTCGAACGCCGGCTGGGGGCCGGGCGGCTCACGGGCGAGGCACGGGCGGTGGCGGAGATCGCGGCGCTGTGCGGGGGACTTCCGCTGGCGCTGGCCTGTGTCGCGGCGCGGGCCGCGGCACACCCGGGCTTCTCGTTGTCGGCGATCGCGGCGGAGCTGCGCGCGGCGCACGGCAGTCTGGACGCGTTCAGCCGGACGGACGCCTCCGCGAACGTCGGAGCGGTGTTCTCCTGGTCGCTGGGTGCCGTGTCGGCCGAGGCCGCGCGCCTCTTCCCGCTGCTCGCACTGCACCCCGGCCCGGACTTCTCCGTGCCCGCGACGGCCACGCTGGCCGAACTGCCCCTGCGCCGGGCGCGATCGCTTCTCGCCGAGCTGGCCGACGTCCACCTCGTGGGCGAGCCCGCCCCCGGCCGGTACGCCCTGCACGACCTGCTGCGCGCCCACGCGGCCGAACTCCTGGAGGAGCGGCTCCCGGACGCCGGGCGTGAGGCGGCCACCGAGCGGCTGTACGCGTACTACCTGCACACCGCGCACGCCACCGAGCCGCTCCTCGCGCCGTACGCGGACCCGATGCCGCCCGGGCCGCTCCCGGCCGGCGTCCACGCCGAACCGCTCGTCGGTCACGAGCAGGCGCTCGCCTGGCTGACCGCCGAGTATCCCGTGCTGCTCGCCGTCGTCGGAGCGGCCGCCCGGTCCGGCCGCGACCGGACGGCGTGTCTGCTGGCCTGGTCCTTGGAGCCGTTCTTCGACCGGCGGGGGCACTGGCACGACTGGGCCACCGTCCAGCGGATCGCCCTCGACGCGGCCCTGCGGCTGTCCGATCCCGCGTGGGAGGCCAGGGGGCTGCGCGCGCTGGCCCGCGCCGAGAGCCGGCTCGGTCTGCACGGGTCGGCCCGCCCCCGCCTCGACCGTGCGCTGGAACTCTTCGCCGAACTGGGGGACGACATCGGGCGTGCCGACACCCATCGCAGCCTCGGCTGGACCCGCGACCAGGAGGGCGATCTGCTCGGCGCCCTGCACCACAACCGGCTGGCCATGGAGCTGTTCCGGCACAGCGGCCGTCGCGCCGCGTACGCCAGTGTCCTCAACTCCGTCGGCTGGTACCACGCGTTGCTGGGCCGGCACCGGGAGGCCCTGAGCCACTGCCACGAGGCCCTGACCCGGCTCCAGGAACTCGGCGACCGCTACGGCCAGGCCGCCACCTGGCACACCATCGCGTACGCCCACCACCACCTCGGCCGCCACCCGAACGCCCTCGTCGGCTACGGTCACGCCCTCGCCCTCTACCGCGAGCTGGGCGTGCCCTATCTGGAGGCCTGCACCCTCGTCCACATCGGCGACACGCATGCCGCTATGGGCGACCGCGCCACCGCCCACGAGGCCCGGCAGCAGGCGCTCACCCTCCTCATCACCCTCGGCCACCCCGACGCCGACCAGGTCCGGGCCGGGATCGCCGCGAGCGAGCGATGCGGTTGAGGGGCGCCCCGAGTGCCGCCGATGCGCCGCGCAGGCCGCCGGGCCGAGCCGGGCGGGCCAGGCAGGCCGTCAACCCGTCCGCCTCTGCGGGGCGTTGATGCGGTTCGACGTGCTGGGGCCCCTACGGGTGCGCCGGGGCGAGGAGGAGCTCGACCTCGGGTTCCCCCAACAACGGGCGTTGCTGGCGTTGTTGGTGGTGCGGGCCGGTCGGCCGGTGCCGTCGGGCGAGATCGTCGACGTGCTGTGGCCGGAGCGGGCACCGGCCAGCGCGCGCAACGTGGTGCGCCGTTACGCCGGTTCGCTGCGGCGGCTGCTCGAACCCGGGCTGCCGCCCCGGGCGCCGGGAGGTCGGCTGCTGCGCCACGCCGGGGGTTATGTGCTGGAGGCGGGCGAGGACGAGGTCGATCTGCTGCGGTTCCGCGCGCTCACGAAGCGGGGCAAGCGTGCGGCGGCCACCGGGCGGTCCGAGGTGGCGTCGCGGCACTTCGTGGACGCGCTGAGCGAGTGGCGCGGCCCGGTGGCGATGGGGATCCCCGCCGCCGTACGGGAGCACGCCGTGTTCTCCGCGGTGGAACGCGAGTTGGCCGGCACGGCCCGGATGGCCGCCGACGCGGCGCTCCTCTGCGGCACCACCGAGCAGGTCCTGCCCCGGCTGCGGCAGGCCCTCGAACTCGACCCCCTCGACGAGTCGCTGCACGCCGCGCTCGTCATGGCCCTGGCCGCGTCCGGCCTCCAGGCGGAGGCGCTGGCCGCGTACGAGCGCGTACGACGGCTGCTGGCCGAGGAGTTGGGGGTGGCACCCGGCGCGGAACTGGCCGCGGCTCACACCAGGGTGCTCCGGCAGGAGTGGGGGCCGACCGGTCCGCACACGGCACCGGGTTCCGTGGCTGCCCGACCGGCCGGGCCGCCGGGCTCCTCTTCGCGCACCTCACAGCCCGGCCCACCGGTCCCCACGACTGCCCGTCCGGCCGGGGCACCGGTGCCCTCTTCGCGTACGCCGCCGCCCGGACCGGGGTCCGCCGCCGCCCGCCTCACCCGACTGCCGCCCGAGCCGTCGGTGTTCATGGGCCGGCGCTCCGAACTCGCCCGCCTGGCGGAGATCACGGACGGGGCCGCCGTCTCGGCCGGGCCGACCCCGGGCACGCGCGCCCTGTCCCCGGACGCACCCGCCACCGTGCTGATCAGCGGAATGCCCGGCATCGGAAAGACGGCCCTCGCGGTGCACTGGGCCCACAGGGTCGCCAGGCGCTTCCCCGACGGTCGACTGCACGTCGGGCTGCGGGGGTTCGACCCCGTCCGGGCCCCCCTGGACCCGGCGGCGGCACTGCGCGGGATGCTCGCCGCGCTCGGCGTGCCGCCCGCGCGCATGCCGGACTGCACGGACTCCCTCGCCGGGCTGTACCGAAGTCTGCTGGCCGGCCGACGGCTGTTGGTCGTGCTGGACGACGCGGCCGACACCGAACAGGTACGGCCGCTGCTGCCCGCCTCGCCCGGCTGTCTGACCCTGGTCACCAGTCGCAACGCACTGTCAGGTCTGATCGCCTCGGGCACCCATCCGCTGCGTCTGGACCTGCCGTCGGCGGTGGACGCGCGGGCGACGCTGGCCGCACACACCGGGCACGACCGTTCGGCCGCCGAGCCCGAGGCGGCCGACGAGATCGTCGCCCGGTGCGGGCGACTGCCCCTGGCCCTGACGATCGTCGCCACCCGCGCCGCCGCCCGCCCGGACCTCCCCCTCACGGCCGTCGCGGCCGAACTCCGCCACTTCGGAAACAGCCTCGACGCCTTCACCGCCACCGAGGCAACGCCCGACGCCCCTACGGGCCTCGCCACCATCGGAGGGACACCCAACGCCCCCACCGGCCTCGCCACCACCAAGGGAACGCCCCACGCCCAGACCGCCCCCGACAACACGAGAGGAACCCCCACCAACTTCACCCACCTCACCGACCTCACCGACACCGCCGAGAGACCCGACCTCCGCGCCGCCTTCGCCCGCTCCTACCGTCGTCTGCCGTCGGAGAGTGCCCGGCTGTTCCGGCTGCTGTCCCTGCACCCCGGCCCCGACCTTGCCCCGGACACCGCCGGGGCTCTGGCCGGTCTCCCGGCCCGCCGGGCCCGGCCGCTGCTGGACGAGCTCGCCGACGCCCACCTCCTCACCGAGCACGCGCCCGGCCGTTACGCCCAGCACGACCTGCTGCGCGTCTTCGCCGCCGAGCTGGCCGCGGCGTACGACTCACCGGAGGACCGCCGCGCCGCCGGACGGCGCCTGCTCGACCACGACTCGCGTGCCGACGCCCCGTAGCCGCCACCGTCACTTCACCGTCACTCTTTTTTCACATCCCCCTTCCTACGCTCCGAGTGCCGTGAGGGACGGCGTGCTCGAACTGCTGTGGAGGAGACGACAGATGACCGGGTTGGACACCACCGCCGTCGGGGCAGCGGGCCTTTGCATCTCCGTCCTCGACATCGGCCTCGGCGTCGGCCTCGACGGGACAGCCACGGAGCTGCCCGGCGGCGGGCGGCCCGCGGTGGATGCCTACCGGCTGACCGCGCGGGCCGGCGGCGCGTACCTGCTCGTGGGGGTGCGCGGGACGGGCCTCGCGCCTGCCGAACGGATACCGGATGTCTCCCTCCGGCCCGGGGACATCTGCTTCTACGACGCGAACCACCCGCCGTTACCGGACTTCCCCGAGCGTTCCCGGCTGAAGGTCTTCCTCGTCCCGCGCGAGGAGCTGGGGCTGGAGGACGGCGACCTGCGGCGCATCCTCGCGACCCCGGTCGCCCGGTCCTCCCGGCTGGGGACGCTGGTGTCGCCGTTCCTGGCCGAACTGGCCGACACTGCGGTCTCCGCCGAGCCCCTGGTCGGCGAGATGCTCGCCCGGAACGCGGTGAACCTGCTGGCCACCCTCGCCACGGAGCAGTTGGGGCGGACGGTGACGGGCACACCGGGCACCCTGGGTACACCGGGCACACCGGGCAGCCGGTCACCATTGGTGGCGCGTGTCCTGCGGTTCGTCGACGAGCACCTGGCCGACGCGGACCTGTCGCCCGAGGTGATCGCGAGGGCCCATCACATCTCGGTGCGCTACCTGCACAAGCTCTTCCAGGACGAGGGCACGACCGTGGGCCGCTGGATCCAGCGCCGTCGGCTGGAGGAGTGCCGACGCGACCTGGTGCTCGGCGTCCGCAACCGCCGCACCATCGCCTCGGTCGCCGGCCGGTGGGGCTTTCTGAGCGCGACCCACTTCAGCCGGGTGTTCCGGGCGGCGTACGGCATGTCACCGAGCGAATGGAGGGACACGGCGGGACGGGAAACGGCGGGCGGACGGGTCGCGCGGCTTCGGGGCCGGTAGCGCGGGACCCGCCCGTACCGCCCGGCCACCCGCGCACGCACCGCCGCCCTCGTCCTCCGGGGCGAGCCCGCGCCGAGCACGCGACCGGCGGGGTTGCTCGG
>NZ_LRTR01000098.1 GCF_001550375.1 Streptomyces europaeiscabiei
GCGACCGGCGGTGTTGCTCGGACTCGGCAGCGGCCCGCCCCGGCCGTTCGGCCTGAACTTGGGAGAACCCCCTCTTCGGGAACCGCCATCGCTCTCGAAGCCAGGCGGAACGGAGCCGTCCCCGTGTTCCGGCAGCGCCCACCGCATTCGTCCTCACAGCGCACCGGGACCGGAATTTCCTGAGTCAGTGCGCTCTCGGACCGGTGTCGGTGCGCTGATGGGCAATTCCCCACGGCTTTCCGGTTCTAGCGTGCTGGCCGAAGCGCTGCGCGCCGCAAGGCACGGCGCGTTTCGCGCACGACACGCCGCACGTCTCACACGGCGCACCACGCATCTCACACGAAACTGCACGTATCTCGTTCAACACACCACCTATCCCGCGCCTCGCACTGCACCGCACCACATCGCACCACATCGCACCACATCGGGAGATCCACATGTCCGACACCTTCGAGCCGACCCGGCCGATCCTGGAACCGGCGGCCGCCGCGTTCGCGGAAGCCACCGCCAACCCGCCCTTCCTCTTCGAACTGCCGCCCGCGGAAGGGCGGAAGGCGGTCGACGAGGTGCAGTCCGGCGAGATCGAGAAGCCGGAGATCGACGAGGAGTGGGTCACCGTCCCGGGCGGTCCGACGGGCAGTGTCCGGGCGCGGATCGTACGGCCCGCCGGCGCCGAGGGCGTCCTGCCGGTGGTTCTCTACATCCACGGCGCGGGCTGGGTGTTCGGGAACGCGCACACCCACGACCGACTGGTGCGCGAGCTGGCCGTCGGCGCGAACGCCGCCGTGGTCTTCCCCGAGTACGACCTCTCCCCCGAGGCCCGTTACCCGGTAGCCATCGAGCAGAACTACGCCGTCGCGCAGTGGATCGTCGAGCAGGGCGCCACCAAGGACCTGGACGGTGCCCGGCTGGCCGTCGCCGGTGACTCGGTCGGCGGCAACATGACCGCCGCGCTGACCCTGATGGCCAAGCAGCGCGGTGACGTCCCGCTGGTCCAGCAGGTGCTGTTCTACCCGGTGACGGACGCGAGCTTCGACACCGGCTCCTACCAGCAGTTCGCCACCGGCTACTTCCTGCGCCGCGACGGCATGCAGTGGTTCTGGGACCAGTACACGACCGACGAGGCCGAGCGCGCCCAGATCACCGCGTCCCCGCTGCGGGCGAGCGTCGAGCAGCTCACGGACCTGCCGCCGGCCCTGGTCATCACCGGCGAGGCCGACGTCCTGCGCGACGAGGGGGAGGCGTACGCCAACAAGCTGCGCGAGGCCGGCGTACCGGTCACCGCCGTGCGCTTCCAGGGCGTCATCCACGACTTCGTCATGCTCAACGCCCTGCGCGGGACGCAGGCCGCCGAGGCCGCCGTCACCCTCGCGACGGGGACCCTGCGCACCGCCCTGCACGGCAGCTGAGCGACCCAAGCTCCCGAAGGACCCACAGCCGCCGGGTCACCCGGCACCCAGAAGGAGAACCCACCATGTCCCCCACCCCCACCGTCCTCCTCGTGCACGGCGCCTTCGCCGACGCGTCCAGCTGGTCCGGTGTCATCGAGGAACTGCGGAGCCAGGACATCCCCGTCCGGGCGCTGCCGAACCCGCTGCGCGGCCTGGCCTCCGACGCCGCGTACGTCGCCTCGGCGGTGGCCCAGATCGACGGCCCGGTCGTCCTCGTCGGCCACTCCTACGGTGGCGCGGTCATCACCGTGGCCGGCGCCGCCGAGAACGTCGTCGGCCTGGTCTACGTGGCCGCGTACGTCCCCGAACAGGGCGAGAGCCTGGGCGAGTTGCAGGGCCGCTTCCCGCTGGCCCCGCTCGTCGCCAACCTCGACGAGTGGACGTACCCCGTGGAGGGCGCCGACCCCGCCGTGGAGGTCACGATCAAGCCGGACGCCTTCCCGGGCATCTTCGCCGCCGACGTCCCGGCCGAGGTCACCAGGATCCTCGCGGTCTCGCAACGCCCGCTGGCCGCAGCGGTGTTCACCGAGGAGACCGCGACCGCCGCCTGGCGGACCAAGCGCTCCTGGGCCGTCGTCGCCGACGCCGACGAAGCCATCAACCCCGACGTCCAGCGTTTCGGCGCCAAGCGCGCCGGGGCCACCGTCATCGAGATCGAGGGCGCCTCGCACGCCGTGGCGGTCTCCCGCGCCAAGGAGGTCGCGTCGGTGATCGTCGACGCGGTACGGGCGACAAGCTGACAGGAAGCAGGTACAGGGCCTCACTCGTCGCCACCGGGTGGGGCCGCCCTGCCGCCCGGGCCTCGTACTGTGACGCGTTCACGACGCCTGTCGGCTCTTCGCGCGCTCCGCGAGGACCGCCCCCACCACGACACCCTCGCGTACGGCCCGCGACATCCGGATCAGCGACGGCTGGCCGGTGTCCAGGCTCTGCTCGTCGGCCACGGGCCACGCGTGCCCACCGGTGAATCCGACGACGGCGTCGAGGGCGACACTGTCCAGGACCGCCGGATCCAGCCCCCCGGCGTGGTCGCCCGTGCCGGACAGCGCGGCGACGGCCACCATGGCCGCGTCCCCGATGGCCTCGGCCTCGCCGGTGGTGGAACCGAGAGAGAGCGCCTGGCGGTAGGCGCGCTCCCGGACGGCCTCGTCGAAGTGGACGGACACATCCTTCAGGCCGTCCCGGATGGCCGTCGTACGGCTGGTCAGGCGCAGCTCGACGTCGCCGAGGAAGCGCCAGGACAGCAGGACGTTGTGTCTGTTCCGGCCGGTGTTCCTGGAGCCGACGAGTCGGAAGAGGGGCCCGAGCCGCAGGAAGGCGAGGAAGCTGTCGATGCGCGGCCCCAGCAGCGGCAGGACATGGCCGACCGAGGCGAGAGCCGCGCCGACCGTGACCAGCATGGGGGCCAGCCGGGTACTCAGCGGATCCCAGTGCTGCCCGCCCCACCGGCCGGCGACGGCGATCATCTTGACGACGCCGTACGCGCTGATGCACAGCCACCCGACGGCGAGGACGGCCAGGACCCGCCGCGTCCAGCCGCTGATCTGCAGCGTCCAGCGCCAGCACAGGATCGTGGTGGTGAAGGCCGCCGCCATGTGGGCCACGAGATAGAGGACGATCATCTCGCGGAGGAACGGCGTGGCGGCGTAGTAGGTGTCGAAGTCCGCGCGTCGCTCGACGGGCGCGTCACCGGCGACGAAGAGCGCGGTCTGCACCACGATGACCACGGTGTAGACGAGCAGCCATCTGCGGGAGACCCGCCGCAGCTGGGCGGGGTCGTCGGCGCCGCGCCAGTGGACGATCAGGACGAAGGACGCGGCGGAGAAGGCGTTCATGGCCCCGTAGGTGACGCATGCGGCGGCGTTGGGCACGCCGACGGTGTGGTTGATGAAGCCGACGGTGGGCGGGGCGCCGAGGGCGAAGCAGAGACCGGCGAGGAAGACCACGGCGCAGATCACGCGCTTCAGCGGATCACGCCAGTCGTGCCACAGACCGGGCAGTTGGACCGCGAAGCCGGTCCACACGACGGCGGCCGCCATGAAGTAGACCAGTCCGTTCACATCAGGCCCACGGGCCCGGTCCGGCAGACTTCGCGCCGGTGACCGGCCGGGCACTCGACCTGGGCGTCTTCCGCTCGATCCCCGTCAACACCCTTCACACAATAGTCACATGGTCAACCCCGGCAACGGCCGGACGGGCGAAGGCAGGTGAAGGGACATCGACGGGGACCGGCCCGGAACCGGTCCTGCGAAACCGGCTCGGATCCGGCTCGGATCCGGCTCGGATCCGGCTCGGATCCGGCTCGGATCCGGCACACCGGGACCTGCGCTCCCGATCCAGCACTCCGGGACCGGGGCTCGGGATCCGGCCGGTGTTCAGCTCTCGTCGGCGGTCAGCGTCAGCGAGATGCTGTTGATGCAGTACCGCTGGTCGGTCGGGGTGGCGTACCCCTCGCCCTCGAAGACGTGCCCGAGGTGCGAGCCGCACCGGGAGCATCGCACCTCGGTGCGCACCATGCCGTGCGACCGGTCGGAGAGCAGCTCCACCGCGTCGCTGTCCTTCGGGTCGAAGAAGGACGGCCAGCCGCAGTGCGACTCGAACTTCGTGTCGGAGGTGAAGAGTTCGGCGCCGCAGGCGCGACAGGAGTAGACGCCCTTGGTCTTGGTGTCGGTGTACTCACCGACGAACGCGGGCTCCGTACCGGCCTGCCGCAGCACGGCGTACTCGGCCGGTGTCAGCTCCGCGCGCCACTGCTCGTCCGGCTTCTCGACGTCGTACGACATGAGCCTCAGCCCCTCAATCAGAAAGACGGTCCAGGATCTTCGGGCCCAGGTCCGTCACGTCACCCGCGCCCATGGTGAGAACGAGATCACCCGGCTTCGCCATTCCCGCGATCGTGTCGGGCACGTCCACCTTGTCGTGCAGGGCCGTGACCTCCGCGCCCGCGCTCCGCGCCGCCTCGATGATCAGCTCGCTGGTCACACCCGGGATCGGGTCCTCACGGGCCGGGTAGATGTCGAGGACGACCGACCCGTCCGCCAGCGCCAGGGACTGCCCCATCTCGGTGCCCAGCTCCTGGGTGCGGGAGAACAGGTGCGGCTGGAAGACCACCAGGATCCGCGCGTCCCCGGCCGCGGCCCGCATGGCCTCCAGGTCGGCGGTCATCTCGGTCGGGTGGTGCGCGTAGGAGTCGATCACCTGGACGCCCCCCGCCTCGCCCTTCAGCTGCAGCCGCCGCTTCACCCCGGTGTACGCGGCCAGCGCGGGCGCCAGCTCCGCCGCCGGCACCCCGAGCGCGACGCCCGCCGCCAGAGCGGCCACGGCGTTGTGCGCGTAGTGCCGACCGGGCACGGACACCGTGAAGACGAGCTCCTGCCCGTCCAGCACCACCGTGACCTCGCTCTTCAGTCCCTGCGCCACGACCGACAGCACCCGCACGTCGGCGTCCTCACGCTCGCCGTACGTCACCACACGCACCCCGGACAGCCGGGAGGTCAGCTCCCGCGCGCCCTTCTGGTCGGCCGAGATCACCAGCGTGCCACCGGGCACGATCCGGCCCGCGAACGTCTCGAAGGACTCGTAGATCTCGTCCATGGAGGCGTAGTTGGCGTGGTGATCCAGCTCCACGTTGAGGACGATCGCCACCTCGGGCGCGTACTTGTGGAAGCTCCGGTCGCTCTCGTCCGCCTCGGCGACGAAGATCTCCCCGCCCCCGTGCGACGCGTTGGACCCGGGTGCGTCGAGGTCGCCGCCGATGGCGTACGACGGCTTGAGTCCCAGCTCCCCCAGCGACACCGCCAGCATGGACGTCGTCGTGGTCTTGCCGTGCGTCCCGGCCACCGCGATCGGCCGCAGCCCGTCCATCAGCCGGGCGAGCGCGTCGGACCGGTGGACGACGGGGATCCCCAGTTCGGCGGCGCGGGCCAGCTCCGGGTTGTCGGCCCGGATGGCCGACGACACGACCACGGACGTCGCGTCGTCCGCGAGGTGCCCGGCGGCATGCCCGATGTGCACGGTCGCCCCGAGCGCCCGCAACGCCTCCGCCGTCTCCGACTCCTTGGCATCGCTGCCTGCCACCTGGGCACCGCGCTGGGCGAGAATCTTCGCGATCCCCGACATCCCGGCCCCACCGATCCCGATGAAGTGCGGTCGCTCCATGGCGCTGGGAAGGCCGGGTGCCATGCGTGTTCTCCAAGTGACGTACGAAGCCGATGAACGCCCCCAGCCTATTGCCTGCGCCGGAGGTCCCCCAAAGAGCACCGGCCCAGGGCCGTGCCCTTCAAGGGCGCGGGGAACCGCGCGACCGGCCACGACGAACCCGCGCCCGACAAGTCCCAACAGCCCCGACGGCGCCGGGTCCCCCTCTATGCCCGACTGTGCGAGAACAGCTTCAGCACCGGCACCCCCACCTTGTGCCGGGCCCGAGACGCCCAGTCCCGATGAAAGAACTCCTCCACATAGTGCGGATCGGTCAGCACCAGCACCTCGTCCGCCCCGACCTCCTCCACCAGGGACTTCAGCGCGTCCAGCGGATGATCCTCGATCAACCGCCCCTCCGCCGAACTCCCCGCCCCCCGCAACGCCTGCAACGACACCTCGAGAGCCTGCTCCCCGGCATCGAGCGCCAGCTCCCCCTCCGGCGTCTGCCCCTCCCGCGTCGCCTCGTCCAGCTCACCGAGGGCGAGGTCGTCGATGGCCCGCAGCAACCGGTCGGCCTGATTGCCCCGCGGCTGGAGCAGCACATGGAAGGAGGCCTGCTCGTCGCCGTGCAGGGTCGTGACGAACTCCACGTCCGCGGACGTCAGAGCCTTCTCGATCATCAATACGCTCGTGAACGACACCACAGGCGCCCTTCTCCTCGGAGGGCCCCGCGGGCCCTCACTCCTCAGAGTTCTAGTGTGCCCGGCGAAAGCTAAACGGAACGGTATATTCCGACCGCTTTCACGTACGACGGTCGCGCTTGCACGTACGACGGTCCCGCCTTCACGTACGACGGTAACGACCGAACAGGAACCCGGCCTCCTCCAGCAGCGACGCCAAGGCGAACCGCTTGGGCACCGGTACCGAGGGGCCCCCGGCGATCCGCTGGGCGTCCCCCGCCGTGAGCATCGGCGACACGGTCAGACACAGCTCGTCCAGGACATCGGCGGCGATCAGCTGGCCCAGGAGCCGGGGGCCGCCCTCGGTGAGCAGCCGGGTCAGCCCCAGGTCCGCGAGGGCCCGTACGGCTCGCGCGGGGTCGACCCCCATGCCGTCCCCGGCGACCACCACCCGGACGCCTGCCTTCTCGGCGGTGGCGACCCGGTCGGGGGCCGCGGCCGCACCGGTCAGCAGGATGGTGGGGACCGACGGAGAGCTGAACAGCGGCAGCGAGAAGTCAAGATCCAGACTCGCGCTCACCACCGCGACCGCCGGAGCGGGTGTCTGTCCGGCCGCCCGACGCGCCTGTGCGAACGCCTCCCGCGCGCGTGCCGGGCGGTATCCCTCCTGGCGTACCGTTTCCGCGCCCACGACCACCACGTCCGCGAGCCCCCGCAGCGTGCCGAAGATCCGCATGTCGGCGTCGCTGGAGATCGGCTGCGAACGCCCGCCGTGCTGGGCGGCGCCGTCGAGCGTGGACACCATGTTGGCCCGCAGCCACGGCTCCCGCCCACCGGGCGCCGGCTCGGGATAGGCGTACGCCACGGCCAGCTCACCGAGACTCCACTCCCGGTCGACGAGGTCCGACCCCCCGGCCGCACCCGGCGTCCCGATCCCGCCCGGCGTCCGGGCCCCCGCCGGGCCCTCGCCCCCACCCGGCGTTCGCACCTCGGTCACCTTCGCACCACCGGTCACTTCCGGCGTCCGGGCCGCTGTCTCTTCGGTCACAGGGAGCAGGCGTCGCATGTCGTGCAGTGTGGCACGACCCTTAGACTCGGTAACCGTGTCGTCGTCCTCAGCCACCGTGTCCGGAATCGGCCCGATACCCGAAGCGGCCCCCTCGTCCCTGTGCACCCGCGAGCCACACGTCCCCGCGGACCGGCTCGTCGCCGAGATGGTGCCGCCACCCCGCTTCGACTCGGTCCGCTTCGATTCGTACATCCCGGACCCGAACCAGCCCAGCCAGACCGAGGCCGTCCGCGTCCTGAGCGGCTTCGCGGCGGGCCTCGGCAGGGCACACGCGACCGGCGCCGGCAGGCGCGGCTTCCTCGGCTTCGCCAGGGCGAAGGCCCCCAAGGCGCCCGCCGGCCCCCGCGGCGTCTACCTGGACGGCGGCTACGGCGTCGGCAAGACCCACCTCCTCGCCTCCCTCTGGCACGCCACCCCGGCCGAGCCCTCACTCAAGGCCTTCGGCACCTTCGTGGAGCTGACGAACCTGGTCGGCGCCCTCGGTTTCCAGAAGACGGTCCAGACACTTTCCGGACACCGCCTGCTGTGCATCGACGAGTTCGAGCTGGACGACCCGGGCGACACCGTCCTCGTGTCGACCCTGCTCGGCAAGCTCGTCGACGCGGGCGTGGCCCTGGCCGCCACCTCGAACACCCTGCCGGGCAAGCTCGGTGAGGGCCGATTCGCGTCGGTCGACTTCCTGCGCGAGATCCAGGGCCTGTCGGCCCACTTCCGCTCCCTGCGCATCGACGGTGAGGACTACCGCCACCGCGGTCTGCCCGAGGCCCCGTCGCCGTACTCCGAGGAGGAGGTCACCAAGGCGGCGTACGCCACCGAGGGCGCCTCGCTCGACGACTTCCCGCATCTGCTGGACCACCTCGCGCGTGTCCACCCCAGCAGGTACGGCGCGCTCACGGACGACCTGAAGGCGGTCTGCCTGACGGACGTCCAGCCGATCCCGGACCAGTCCACGGCCCTGCGACTCGTGGTGCTCGCCGACCGGCTGTACGACCGCGAGGTGCCCGTGCTCGCCTCGGGGCTGCCCTTCGACCGGCTGTTCAGCGAGGAGATGCTGAACGGCGGCTACCGCAAGAAGTACTTCCGCGCCATCTCCCGCCTCACCGCCCTCGCGCGCGACGCCAGGCGACTCGTGGAGCACTGACCCCACAGGCTCCGGCCGTGGACCGGCTCAGGACAACTCCCCCAGGTCAAGGGATGATTCCGGCCAACCCACCCTCGCCTTTCAGGCTCTCTTCAGCTCGCAACGTTAAGTTAACCCTGCAAACAACTTTGCAGGGTTAACGTGTTTCTTGACCAGCGGTTGACCATCGGTTGACCAAGTCGGGTAACTGTCGACGCGTGGGAGACACCGGGAACTGCCAGTGAGGAGGCTCATATTGCGAGGTACGACGACCCGGACCGCCCTTTCGGCCCTAGCCGCCGTCCTGCTCGCCCTCACGTTCTTCGCTCCCACGGCATCCTTCGCAGCCGCGCACACACCCGGCCAGGCCAAGGCCAAGGCCGAGCCCGGAAACACCCTCACAGCGAAGCCGGTGCGTGACAAGGCCGTCACCCACCGCGCGTGCGCACCCTCGCAGGACCCGACCGGTCCTCTCCGCACACGCGACCGGCATCGCGCACACACGCACACCGTCACCGGGGCGCCCGCGCGTCCGTCGCCGGGGGAGAACCCGGCGGCCGCGAGCGAACCCGAACGGCCCCCGACCCGGCACCACCGGGCGTCGAGATCCCTCACGGCCCACACCCCGGCCGTTCTCCAGGTCTTCCGCTGCTGAGCCGCGGAGCCTGTTTCCCCCCACACTCTGCCGTGCAAACCCGACGCGCCGTCGAGGCGCGCCAGGAGGAGTCACCACATCATGCAGCCCCTCATCGACAACGCCCGGACGTTCGGACAGCGCCCTGAGGAGTTCGCCAGGCTGGCCGAAGGCCAGTCCCCCGAGGTCCTGTTCATCACCTGCTCGGACTCACGGGTCGTCCCGGCCCTGATCACGGGCGCCCGCCCCGGCGAGCTCTTCGAGCTGCGCACCGCCGGCAACATCGTCCCCCCGTACGCCTCTGACCGCCCCACCGGTGAGACGGCCACCATCGAGTACGCCGTGGAGGTTCTCGGCGTCACCGACATCGTGGTCTGCGGACACTCGCACTGCGGCGCCGTCGGCGCCCTGGTCCGCGGCGACGACCTGAACGCCGTACCGGCCGTACGCGACTGGCTGGCCCACGCGACTCCGCGCCCCGAAGGGGCGGTCGAGGACCCGACCGTCGCCGACGGTGTGCAGTGCCACGTCCTCAGCCAGCTCCTGCGTCTGCGCTCCTACCCCTGTGTGGAGAAGCGCCTCGCGGACGGCCGACTGCGGCTGCGCGGCTGGTACTACGAGGTCCACACCGGCTCCGTGCGCGAACACCGCGCGGACACCGACAAGTTCGAGACCCTGTGAGCGGCGGCCAGATGTCCGAGACGACCGACAAGAACTCCAGGACCTCCATGCCCTCCATACCCTCCAAGTCTCCCCTCACCTCCAGGTTCCCCCACCTGCGACAGGACTTCGGCGCCTCGCTCGTCGTGTTCCTGGTCGCCCTCCCGCTGTGCGTGGGCGTCGCCGTCGCCTCCGGGGTCCCGGCCGAACTCGGCCTGGTGACCGGCATCGTGGGCGGTCTCGTCGCCGGTCTGATGCCCGGCAGCAGCCTGCAGGTCTCCGGCCCGGCGGCCGGTCTGACCGTGCTGGTCTTCGAGGCGGTACGCCAGTTCGGGGTGCCCGCCCTCGGGGTGATCGTGCTCGCCGCCGGCCTGCTTCAACTCGCCATGGGCGCGCTGAAGCTGGGCCGTTGGTTCCGCGCCATATCCGTCTCCGTCGTCGAGGGCATGCTCGCCGGCATCGGCCTCGTGATCATCGCGGGCCAGCTGTACGCGGCGGCGGGCCTGAAGGCCCCCGCCTCCGGCATCGACAAGATCGCGGGCCTGCCCGGCGCCTTCGCCGAGGCCATGGGCAGCACCGCCGCGCTCGCCTCGCTGGCGATCGGCGCGGGCACCATCGCCGTGCTGGTGCTGTGGAAGCGCCTGCCGAAGAAGGTCCAGCTGGTCCCCGGCGCGCTCGCCGCGGTCCTCCTGGCCACCCTCGCCTCCCTGGCCTTCAGCCTCCCCGTGGCGAACGTCGAGGTGAAGGGCCTGCTGGACGCGATCCAGCCTCCGGGCCTGGACGCCTTCGGCGCGCTGGCGGACGTGGCGATCCTCGGCACGATCCTCGCCTTCACGCTCATCGCCTCCGCCGAGAGCCTGTTCAGCGCGGCGGCCGTGGACCGCATGCACGACGGCCCGCGCACCGAGTACGACAAGGAGCTGATGGCGCAGGGCGCCGGCAACACCGTGTGCGGGCTGCTGGGCGCGCTGCCGATGACCGCGGTGATCGTGCGCAGCTCCGCCAACCTCCAGGCCGGCGCGAGGACGAAGGCCTCCCGGGTCATGCACGGCGTCTGGCTGCTGCTCTTCGCGGCCCTGCTGCCGGGCGCCCTGGCCCTGATCCCGCTCCCGGCCCTGGCCGGCATCCTCGTCCACGCGGGCTGGAAGCTGATCCCGTTCCGCGCGGTCGTCTCCCTGTGGCGCACCCACCGGGGCGAGGCGCTGATCCTGGTGGCCACGGCGGTGGCGATCGTCGCGGTGAACATGTTCGAGGGTGTACTGATCGGTCTGGCCCTCTCCGTGGCCAAGACCGCCTGGGAGGCCTCGCACATCAAGCTGGAGGTCATCGACAAGGGCGCCGGCCCCGTCCAGGCCTACCTCTCCGGCAACGCGACCTTCCTCCGCCTGCCGAAGATCCTCGACAACCTGGAGTCCCTCCCGCAGGACCGCCCGGTGGAACTCCACCTCACCGGCCTCCACCACCTCGACCACGCCTGCCGCACCGCGCTCGAGAACTGGGCGTCCCGCCACAGCGCGACGGGCACGGAACCGGTGCGGATGACGGTCCCGGAACCGGAAAAGGTACGGTCGGGCACACCCTGACCTGCGGCCTTCCCGGCGATGGGCCCCTCAGGGAGGGGCTCATCGCCGGCACCCCAGCGCCCGAGCCGTCCCAGCTGCCTGCCCCGACTGCGGGCAATCGTGCCGCTGGGGCGGCACGGGTGGGCGCAGCGGCACCCTGTCAGCGCCGGTGAGCGCCTCCCCCCCCCCCCCCCCCCCCCCCCCCCCCCCCGCCCCGGGGCCCCCCCCCC
>NZ_LRTR01000099.1 GCF_001550375.1 Streptomyces europaeiscabiei
GCCCAGCCCCGGCACCGGGTGCCCACCCGCCCCCGCCCCGCCATATCGTGGTATTACCATCGACAGGGGACGACTCAAGGGGGTCGTCATGGTAGAAGAGCTGCTCATAGCCGCCGCAGCGGTCGGCTCCGCAGCCGTCGTGTACGTCGCTGCCGCGGCCCGGGTCGTCAAGCAGTACGAACGAGGCGTGGTCTTCCGCCTGGGCCGCCTGCGCGGCGGGCCCAGAACCCCCGGTTTCACCATGGTCGTCCCCGGCATCGACCACATCCGCAAGGTCAACATGCAGATCGTGACGATGCCCGTCCCGGCCCAGGAGGGCATCACCCGCGACAACGTCACCGTACGTGTCGACGCGGTGGTCTACTTCAAGGTCGTCGACGCGGCCAACGCGGTCATCCGGGTCGAGGACTACCGCTTCGCCGTCTCCCAGATGGCCCAGACCTCCCTGCGCTCGATCATCGGCAAGAGCGACCTCGACGACCTCCTCTCCAACCGCGAGAAGCTCAACCAGGGGCTGGAGCTGATGATCGACAGCCCGGCCGTGGAGTGGGGCGTCACCATCGACCGCGTGGAGATCAAGGACGTCTCCCTCCCCGACACCATGAAACGCTCCATGGCCCGCCAGGCCGAGGCCGACCGCGAACGCCGAGCCCGCATCATCAACGCGGACGCGGAGCTGCAAGCATCCAAGAAGCTCGCGGAGGCCGCCCAGCAGATGTCCGAGCAGCCCGCCGCCCTCCAACTCCGCCTGCTGCAGACGGTGGTGGCGGTCGCCGCCGAGAAGAACTCCACCCTCGTGCTCCCCTTCCCGGTGGAGCTGCTCCGCTTCCTGGAACGGGCCCAGGCAGGCCCTCCACCGGACCCGCCTCCACGGCCCCATCCGTCTCCCCCGCCCCCACCGTTCCCGCCCCCTCCGACCGAGTGACACCGGGACGACTCCTCCGCCTCCCCCTCCTCGCGTGGTTCACGTGGCCGTGACCGCGTGATACACACAGGCGGGTCACATCCTGTCCGCCAACAGGAAGGTAGTCCCATGTCAGTGACCCGCCGTCAGGCCCTCGCCCGTTCCGGCGCCCTGGGCGCAGGCATCGCAGGCATCGCGTTCACCGGAGCCCTGTCCGAACTCTTCGCGGGCTCGGCCGCCGCGCAGAGCGACCTCGGCCACTCCGGCTACGGCCCCCTGATCCCCGACCCGAACGGCCTGCTCGACCTGCCGAAAGGTTTCCGCTACCGGGTCCTCTCCCGCGAGGGCGACCCCCTCCGCTCCGGCGAGGGCCAGGTCCCCAGCAACCACGACGGTATGTCCGCCTTCCCCGGCAGACACGGCCGCGTCCACCTCGTCCGCAACCACGAGAACCGTCACAACGGCCGCATCCCGGTCCCCACGATCGAGGGCCTCACCTACGACCCGATGGGCAAGGGCGGCTGTACGTCGTTGACCCTCGACGCCCGCGGCAAGGTCCTCGCGGAACGCGTCGCCATCGCCGGCACCGCGGTCAACTGCGCGGGCGGTCCCACCCCTTGGGGCACCTGGCTGACCTGCGAGGAGAACGAGGACAAGGCCGGCACCAACGGCTACACCAAGGACCACGGCTTCATCTTCGAGGTCGACGCGGCCGACCCGCGCCGCTCGGGAGCCGTCCCTCTGACCGCGATGGGCCGTTTCCAGCACGAGGCGATCGCCGTCGACCCCAAGCGCGGAGTGGTCTACGAGACGGAGGACGCCTTCGAGCGCCCCTTCGGCCTCTTCTACCGTTTCCTCCCCAACAGGCCGAAGGGCGGCCTGGGTTCACTGCGCGCGGGCGGCCGGCTCCAGGCGATGCGGGTCCCCGGCGTACCCGACCTCTCCCCCATCCAGGACCCCGGAGCCCGCTTCGAGGGGATCGAGTGGGTGGACGTCCCCGACCCCCTGGCCACCCAAACCGCCATCCGCCACCAGGACTTCGGCCCCAAGGGCATCACCCACGCGCAGAAACTGGAAGGCTGCTATTGGGGCGGCCGCAGCGTCTACTTCGTCTCCTCCTTCGCCCGCAGCGCGGACGGCTCGGCCGCCGACCACTACGGCCAGATCTGGCGCTACGACCCCGACCACCGCACCCTCACCCTGGTGATCGCCTTCGGCCCCGACACCGACCTCCAACTCCCCGGCGAGTCCCCCGACAACATCTGCCTGGCCCCCTCCGGCGGCCTCATGGTCTGCGAGGACGGCAACGGCACCCAACACGTCTACGGTGTCACGCGCCGCGGCGACGTCTACGCCATGGCGCGCAACGCCCAGAACATCGGCACCCCCACCGAACCCGAGTGGGGCGAGTTCGCAGGCGTCACCTTCTCCCCCGACGGCGACACGATGTACGTCAACTGCTACACCCCGGGCACGACCTTCGCGGTGACGGGGCCGTGGCGACGTACGTGACCTGAGCCGAGCGGAATGAGGGGAACACGCATGTACGGCACGTCGCCGTACATGCGTGTTCGATGGACAGTACGCGTAACCGTTCGTGACTCTGGGTGAGTTGATCGTGAGGAGATCCGACTCACCCGGAGGTGGCCGAGCATGAGCGTCGACTGGGAACCCGACCCGTCCGACAGTCTGAAGACGTTCGGGGCATTCGTGCAGGCGCTGCGGGAGCATCACGGACACACGAGGGAGCAGTTCGCGCCGCTGGTTCGGTTCAGTGTGCACACGGTCGCCTCGATCGAGCTGGGGAGGCGGATGGCGGACGAGGTGTTCGTGGAGCGGGCGGATCAGGTGTTGGGGGACACGGGGGCGCTGCTGAGAGCGGCGAAGCATCTGTCGCGGCAGCCGGGGTTGGCGTCGTGGTTCCGGAAGTGGGCGCGACTGGAGGGCCAGGCGGTCAGTCTGAGCACGTACGAGTGCCGGTTGGTGCCGGGGTTGCTTCAGTCGGAGCCGTATGTGCGGGCCGTGTTCGGGGAGAGCATTCCGCCCCGGACCGACGAACAACTCGAAGCCCAGGTGACCGCGCGAACGGAACGGCAGCGGCTGTTCCACGAGCTGCCCAACACCTCCTTCAGCTTCATCATCGAAGAGGCCGTTCTGCGGCGGGAGTTGGGGGGCCCGGAGGTCACACGCGGGATGCTCGACCATCTCCTGGAACACATCCGGCTGCGGAACGTCGTGGTTCAGGTCATGCCGCTGAACAGCAGGCATCACGCCTGCCTCGATGGACCCCTACAACTCGTTGAGCTACCGGACGGACGGCGCCACGCCTACTCGGAAGGGCAGAAAAGCGGTCGGCTGATCTCCGACGTGAAAGAGGTCAGTGTGCTCTGCCAGCGGTATGCGACACTGCGCTCGCAGGCCCTCTCACCCGCCGATTCCGAGGGGCTGTTGGAGCGATTGCGAGGAGCGTAATGAGCAGGCCCGAACTCGCCTGGTTCAAGAGCAGCTACAGCGGCACTGAGGGCGACAGCTGCGTCGAGATCGCGCTCGCCTGGCGAAAGTCGACGTACAGCGGCACCGAGGGCGACGACTGCGTAGAAGTCGCCACCCTCCCCTCCACCATCCACGTCCGCGACTCCAAGATCTCCGCCGGCCCGGAGCTGACCCTCTCCCCCGCCGCCTGGACCCCCTTCATCACCCAGGCGGGTGACTTCGTGCCGGACTCCCTGTAATCCGGCAGCTAAACCGACTACCCGCTGACCCCACCGCCGTACTTTCGTGCGGTGATCAGTCCTGTACGAAGAATCACCGCGCTCTGCGCACTCGGCGCACTCGGCGCCGCTCTCGCCGCCTGTGGCACCCCGCATGCCTCGACGCGCATCGTGAACGCCACCGCCAGCCCCTCGGCAGCGTCGTCGTCCCGGCCGCCCACGCTCGCGCCGGGACCGGCCGGGCTGACCCCGGTGTTCGAGCACGGCCTGCGGACCCGCACCGACAAGACCGTGGCGCTCACCTTCGACGCGGACATGGCCGCGGATCAGGGAGAGCGGGCCGCCGCGGGCGAACGGTTCGACAATCCGGAGCTGATCGCCGCGCTGCGGCAGCTGAAGGTTCCGGCCACGGTGTTCATGACGGGGCGGTGGGTCGAGGAGTATCCGATCCAGGCACGCTCCATCGGGCGGGACCCCCAGTTCGAGGTGGCGAACCACTCGTACAGCCATCACGCCTTCACCGAGGACTGCCACGGCCTGCCGACCATGGCGCCGGGGCGCATGCGGGCGGATCTGGAGCGGGCCTATCGGGTGTTCCGAGCCGCGGGGGTGACGGATCCGATGCCGTATTTCCGGTTCCCCGGAGGCTGCTACGACAGCCGCGCGCTGCGGCAGCTCAGCGCGTCCGGCGTGACGGCCGTGCAGTGGGACGTGGTGAGCGGGGACGCGTTCGCGACGGACCCGGACGAGGTGGTGCGGGAGGTGCTGGAGGGCGTGCGGCCGGGGTCCGTCGTGGTCATGCACTGCACCCGGAGTGCCGCGCCGGTCACGGAGCGGGCCGTACGGAAGATCGTGCCGGCGCTTCGGGAGCGCGGCTTCCGGTTCGTGAAGGTGTCGGAGCTGGTCGGGACGACGGCGACGACGGCAGCGGCGGCGACAGCGACCGCGGCGATGGCGGACGCGGCGCCCTGAGCCGGCCCCACGCGGTCGCTCTACGCTGGAAACATGAGCGACCGCTACGGCACCGAACCGACGACCGCGGAACCGGCCGAGGCCCGCCCTCAGGACCCCGCCACATCCGACGGCCCGCCCTTCGCCGAGTGCGTACTGTGCCAGAGGCCCACCGAGTACCCGGAGTCCCACAAGGGGATCACCCTGTGCCCGGTGTGCGAATGGCGGGAGGCCGAGCGGACCGCCTGCTCAGGCTGAGCGGCGGGTCGTCAGGGCGCAGGCCACGGCGGTCGCGGCAGCCGTGATGAGCCCGGCCGCGATCAGGGGCAGGACGGGGACCGGGATCGTCGCGTGCTGCGAGCCGTCGACCAGGGCGGTGACCGCGATCCGGGCCGGGGACCCGGCCACCACCAGGGCCAGCAGCGCGCCGAGGAGCAGGGTGGGAACGGATCGGCCCGGCGAGCGCAGCAGCGGCCAGTTGGTGAGCGCGCCGACCGCCGTGCCGAGGAGGGCGCAGGCGAGCGCGGCCAGGATGCCCGCGCCGCCCGCCGGGAGTGCCTCGACGCGCGTCTGGTGGTCCGTGCTCGTGGGGGCGCTGATGATCGTGACGAGGACCGTGGCCACCGTGCCGAGGAGCGCGGCCGCCGAGAAGGCAACCAGGACACAGGCCAGGTGCGCCCGGCCCGGTCCGGCCGCCGCTCCCGTACAACTACGGGCGGCGGGCGGCTCGTTGGTGACGCAGATCCGCATCAGCCAGGCGGACACGGGCAGCAGCGCGGCGGCCGTGTAGCCGAGCGAGTCGAGCACCGGCTGCCCTCTCTGCACACCGATGGCGAGGAACGCCGCGTACAGGATGACGGGCGGCAGCCAGCGCTGGGAGCGGACCAAGAGGGCTGCCTGGTAACGGAGAAGGGCGGTCATCAGGAGCTCTCCACTTCCAGTTCCCATTCCAGTTCCGGTTCCGGTTCCGGTTCCGGTGAGTCGGCCGGAGCGGAGGCCGGACCCACGCTCACCACGTGCCACGGCGGGCGAGCCTCCAGCAACGCCCTGAGCAATACGTCCGAGCCGGCCTGCGGGACGGTGAACCGGTGCGCCCCGGAGGCCGTTTCCGAGACGGCCGTCGCCAGTTTCCCTACCTCGTCCGGGACTCGGGCGCCCGACGGTCCCCGCCCCTCGACGACGACAGAAGCGGCGACTGAGGCAGAGGCTGAGGCTGAGGCGGCCACCAAGAGGTCACCCGTCCCCGCCCGCGAGGTCCCCTTCCCGCCAAGGTGATCGAGGGAGCCCCCGACCACCGCGTACGTCGCGTCCGGCACCCCCGCCAGCCGCCGCGGGTCATGGTCGACGAACACCGCCGCGGCCCCGGCGGCGGTCCGCTCGACCACCACGCGCTCCAACTCGTCGCGGGCGTCGGCGTCCAGGCCGGTCCATGCCTCGTCGAGGACGATCAACTCCGGTTCGGCGAGCAGCGCCTGGGCCACGGCGACCTTCTGGCTGCTGCCCTTGGAGAGCTCCGCCATCGGCGTACGGGCGTACTCGGCGGCCCCGAAGCGCTCCAGCCACTCGGCGGCGGCGCGGGCGGCGGCCGGTCGGTCCAGGCCGTGGACGGCGCCGAGATGAGTGAGGTATTCGGCGGCGGTGAACGGCAGCGCGGCGGGGAAGCGTTCGGGGACGTACGCCGTGCGCGGGCGCCCCGTCACCCGGCCCTCCGTGGGGGCGTCGAGCCCGGCGAGGACGCGCAGAAGCGTCGACTTGCCGGTGCCGTTCGCGCCCTCGACCCGGATCAGCGCGCCGGGGGCGATCTCCAGGT
This sequence comes from Streptomyces europaeiscabiei, assembly GCF_001550375.1. Lineage (GTDB taxonomy): Bacteria > Actinomycetota > Actinomycetes > Streptomycetales > Streptomycetaceae > Streptomyces > Streptomyces europaeiscabiei. The sequence goes on from NZ_LRTR01000099.1 coordinate 6,377, forward strand.
CGACGCCGCGCAGCACCCAGGCGCCACGGAACCCGTAACGGCGGCCGACACCGTCCAGCCTCAGCAGTAACTCACGTTCCATGCCCCCATCCTCGTACAAGCGGGCGAGTGCGGGTCCGGGGAGGGCACCTTCCGCCTGGCAGACTGGGCGGGTGACCACGAGCGACCCGACCTCCACCCAGGCCCCCGTCCCCACTCCGGCCCCCACGCCCGCCCAGGACAGCCCCTTCCGGGACGAGCGGACCTCGCGTGACGAGGCGCCGCAGTTCGTGCTGCCCCTGGTCGCGCGCATCGAGCGGGGCGCTCCGCCGGCGCGTACGGACGCGCTGGAGACGGCGGCGCGGGCGGTGCTGGTGATGCTGAGCGACGCGCGGTCGCTGGGCGACGGAGAATGGGCCGAGGCGATGCGGAGCTGGCAGGACGCCCGGATCCGCAAGGTGGTCCGGCGGGCGCGCGGCGCGGAGTGGCGGCGGGCCGAGGCGCTGCCGGGGATCACCGTGGCGGGCAAGTCGGCCGAGGTACGCGTCTTCCCGCCGGTCCCCCTCGACGGCTGGCCCAAGGACCTGGCCCGCCTCCAGGTCTCCGGCACGGACCTCGACGACCCGGAACCGCCGGCCGGTCCCGACCCCGCCGCCCCGGTGCTCTGGATGAACCCCGAGGTCGACATGTCGGCGGGCAAGGCGATGGCCCAGGCCGGTCACGGCGCCCAGCTCGCCTGGTGGGACCTCGACGACCCGGCCCGCGCCGTCTGGCGGGACGCGGGCTTCCCGCTCGCCGTCCGCACCGCCGCCCCCGCCCACTGGCAGGCCCTCACCACCACCGGTCTCCCCCTCGTGCGTGACGCGGGCTTCACGGAGGTCGCCCCGGGCTCCAGCACGGTGGTCGCGGACCATCGGGCGCTGCGCGGCTGAGCCCCGTTCGACCGGCGCCCACCCGGGGCCGCGTTGAATCGTGTCCGCCTGAACGTCCGCCCGAACCGGATGTACTCAGCAGGTTCAAAGCTCGTTGAACAACTCCGCCGCCCCGCACGTATCTTCCGGCACTGGCCAAGTAACTGCCCCAACGACCAGTTGGCATCATCCGGGAGGATCACTTTGCGGCGTCTCAACGGCTCGCTCATCGCCAGCCTTGCCCTCGTCGTCACCGTCGGCGCACTGGCGTTCCCCGTATGGTCCTACGCCGACCGCTCGGGTACCGCCCAGGCCAACATGGCCGCCGGCACGGTGAACACGCAGTGGGGGCCGCTGACGGCCTCCGACCGGGACCTGATCATCCGTGTGCGGCTGGCGGGACTGTGGGAGCTGCCCGCCGCCGAGAAGGCGATGCAACGGTCGAGCAGCCCGACCGTGAAGGAAGCCGCGGACCACCTGATCGTGGGCCACAAGGACCTCGACGAGCGGGCGCGGGCCGTGGCGTCCCAGCTCGGCGTCGATCTGCCGAACGTTCCGAACGAGCAGCAGCAGGGCTTCCTCCAGCAGATGGACAACGCGACGGACGACCAGTTCGACCGTGTGTGGGCCAACCTGCTGCGCTCCGCCCACGGCAAGATCTTCCCGGCCATCGGGACGATCCGGAACCAGACCGAGAACACCCTGGTGCGCCAGCTGGCCTCGGACACCAACCAGACCGTGCTCGACCACATCACGATGCTGGAGAAGACCGGACAGGTCGACTTCGACGCGATCGCCAACGGCACGATCTGACGCGGCCCCGGCTCCGCCTGCGGGCGGCGGCCGGGCCCGGCACACTGCGGTCATCTCCGCACCCCCAAGCAACAGTCAGTCCCCAACGATCAGTTGGTTTCCTCCGGGAGGCTCATTTGCGACGCTCCAAGGGCTCTGTCCTCGTCGCCCTGGCGATCGCCGGCACGCTCACCGCGGTCGCCTACCCCATCTTCTACTCGTACCCCAACCGCAACGCCACGGCCGCGGCCGCGCTCACCGGTGACACGGTGACCACGCAGTGGGGGCCGCTCACCCCCGGCGACCGCGACCTGCTCATCCGTGTGCGGCTGGCGGGTCTGTGGGAGCTGCCCGCCGGGCAGCAGGCTCTGGAGCGCAGCGGCAGCAAGGCCGTCAGAGAGGCCGCCGACCACCTGATCGTGGGCCACACCGACCTCGACAAGCGGTCCCGGGTCATCGCGGCGAAGCTGGGTGTCGAGCTGCCGAACCAGCCGACGGCGGAGCAGCAGGGCTTCCTCGACCAGATGACCGCCGCGAAGACCGAGGCCGAGTACAACAAGGTCTGGGCGAACCTGCTGCGGACCGCTCACGGCAAGATCTTCCCGGCGATCGCCTCCGTGCGGAACTCCACCCGCAACACGCTGATCCGCCAGTTGGCCTCCGACGCCAACCAGACCGTGCTGGACCACATCACGATCCTGGAGGGCACCGGCGAGGTCGACTTCGCGACCATCGCCAACAACTCGGTCAGCGGTACCGCCAGCCCGACCGGCCCGCCGCCGCCCGTCCCCGGTCAGGTGCCGCCCGCCGCGCCCCCCGCGGTGCCGTCCACCAACCCGGACGTGCAGTCGAAGCCGTCGCCCTTCCCGTCCAACAAGGTCCCCACCGGCCGTCCCGACCCGGAGGAGATCAACAAGGACCAGGGCCAGCCGGCGGTCCAGTAGAAAGCTCAAATGTTGCTCTGAAGGTCCCCTCCACGGGGTTCGGACCCGCATCCCGGGGCCATGACTCCGTCACGCCGGAACACGGGTCCGCGCAGGGAGACGTGGCACGACGAGTCGCAGTCCTGGTGCAGCCGTGGCCGACGTGACCGAGGAGGGGACGATGGAGCAGATCGCACAGTTGGGGACGGGGATCGGCTGGCGGCCGGAGATCGCCGACGCCGTCGAGCGCATGGCCGGTGCGGCGGGCGGTGTCGACTGGGTCGAGGTCGTCGCCGAGAACGTCTGTCCCGGCCACATCGCGGAGTCGCTGCTGCGGCTGCGCGAGCGCGGCGTCACGGTGGTGCCGCACGGCGTCTCCCTCGGCCTCGGCGGCGCCGACCGCCCCGACGAGCAGCGCCTGCGCGCCCTCGCCG